>JAIPAJ010000208.1 GCA_021740125.1 Leadbetterella sp.
TTTTTTTCTCTTCGAATCAAGTTCGGTAGTGACCGAATCAATGGGAGAATAAACAAACGCTGGATTATTAAACCAACTCTGCTGTTTAATTAAATGATCTTGCCCCTCTTTTATTCCCAAATCATCATAGAACTCACCATCGGAAACTGTTTTATAGTTCAAAATGTTTATAACATCTTTATAATCCTTGGCCTTATCCAACTCATCAGAGATCCAATATCTGTCATTAAAACTGGTATAGATATTATTTACCACTTCATTTAAGTCTCCATATTTATTGCTTATTCCTAAATCTTGGAGCTCTTTCAAAAATTCTTCTTTTGACTGAAATTCCTTTTCTATTCGTTCCAAAATGTTTCTTGTTTCTTCTTGTATTTGTTTAATAGGTTTTGTACTTGACGCACGAAATAAACTGTAAACTTCTGTTTCAAGCATTGTCTCTTTGTCGAATTTTCGTTTAATCTGTGCATCAATTCGAGCTTTACATAAAAACATTTCTACCCGCCAGTTTTTTTCAGGACCACCAATGCAGTTTGCAATATTTTTCCAATAAATAAGTGCCTCTTCTGTAGAAGTATTTTGGTTTAATGAACCTATCCAGTTAGCCTCTAATAGTTTTAGGCCTTGTGCTACGTAAGCAGTTGCCTCGTCAATTAATTCCTTCTTTGATAAACGATTTTCTAATCCACGTTTTAATGGTGATTTTATGAAGCCGTACGAGAAAAAACTTTTAGCGTAAGAATTAAGAATAGTATTGATGTCTGCATTGAAATCCCAACCGGCATAAGACCATACAAACTTGTTTAAATCATTAAACGAACCTGTATGGTTATATGGTAGAAAGCCAACTGTATTTTTTTGTGTTGCTTTAAAAATATCCAACATCATACTTGGCATCATATAAATGCTTTTATTCCTTGGCCATACTATAGCAAATGTTCTGTCCCATTCAGGGACAGGATACTGTGACCATCGAGGATGACATATGTCCGGAAAATGTCTAATGACGTACTGTGATGGCAAATCATTCCTTATCTCGTTTATTCCTCTCTTTGTCCAGGGGCCATAAACCAGTCCATGCAGGTATGAAGGTTTATACTTATTGATAAATGGAAAAATGTAATCATCATAATCCTTGGCATGATCCTCCAAACACTGATTAGAATACCACCATTTGGCCCCTCGTTGTCCTGCAAGAACCAATGGAATTACGTGATCTAAAAAAGGAAAAAAGAGCTGTGGTGCAACTGCGCCAGTGGCGTCTCCTCCATAAGTGGTAATATGGTCAACGCCTACATACTGTTTAAAAAACCCTTTGATGGCTTGATCAGTTTGGGTATGTAAATCTATAATATCCTGACACTTAAGTTTGACAAATAAATCAACATCCAAACTTTGTAAGTATTCATCGATCAAGTCCGGTTGCGTAGGCTCAAAACCATTAGTGCCAAACAATAACATTTCATTTACAAAATCTTTATTGATTTTTCGATCCTTCCAATTCCTAAAACCATCATTACCCTGAGAATTTAAAATAATTTGTTGTGCCCTCAATGCAGAAGAGGGCGATGAAGATATATTAGTAGACCTCAGAAGAGAGATATAGTTTTCAGACAAATAAAGTTCTCGCACCAGTCTACCTGCTCCAAATAAAAGACCTCTGTTGTCATACCCTGTAACAGTTACTACTGGTACTAAATCTTTACCCTTTGAGGCAGAAATGGCGTATGACTCTGTAAGTGTAGAACTTTGAATTCTTGCAAAAGTTTTTACATTACTATCTTGAACCAGCTTTACCTGAGGTGTTGTGCAGTACTCATCTTTACTTTTAATGGCTAACTCAATTCCAGTTCTTTTTAAAATCTCTTGTTGAAGAAAAACAGCAATGTTATATTTTGTTGAATCTTTGATATTTACAGTAATGGCTGCTTCCTTCAAATCAAACATCTCTTGTCCGAATAGTATTGAGGGAAAAACACACATCAGCAAGATCCCAAATAATTTCTCAAAAATATTCTTAAATATACTCATCAAAAATCAATTCATAAAAAGTAACCCTTGTAATATTTGTTTGAAATATTTTGTGTTGCAAAAAACACATAATCAAAATCTAAATGACTGCAGCAGGCCACTTCCTCTCTTGAATTGGCTTCGATTTGATTTTATTTGGATCAACTATAATATGCTTTATAAGTTCTCGTTTAAAAGTGTAAGTAATATGAACAAGGCCATCTTTGGTTTGTATAATTGCAGGATAAGAATATTCATGTTCAGTATTTTTATCGTTTTCAAGCATAGTTACCGCATTCCAATTTATTCCATCACTTGAAATAGCAAGGTGCAGTTGATTCCGTTTGGCATTAGATTTAGATCTGTCTATGTGATTATATACCAAAAGATGCCTGCCATCTTTTAGTGTAACAGCATCTATGCCACTGTTGTTATTTGGAAGGTTAATTGGCTCCAGATTAGACCAAGTTTTACCATTATCATGAGAAAATGCAGAGTAGATACTGTTACTTTTGGTTCGATTTAAAATTTGTAGTTTTCCATTACTATGGGTTAGTATTGTTGGCTGTATGGCAAATAAGGTATCGCCATTAAGTGCTGGTGTTCTATCCCAAGTCTTTCCAAAATCATCAGTCCATTCCATATGTACCCTCCACCCATTATTCTCTGTACTTGATGGACAAAGCAATCTGCCATTGGCTAAAGAAACTGGTTTATTCCTGATAGGCCCCCAGATACCAGACGGTAGTTTTTCGGCGTTTGACCATGATTTACCGAAATCATATGAGACTTTGCGTTCTCCCCACCAATCAGCACAATTTGGGCCAACTTTATAAAATAATACCAAGGTGTCGTTTTTAAAATACAGCACCGGATTCCAAGTTGGATATCTAATTTTATCAGATGTTACTCCGTTTGCAACTTCAAACGGTTTTGTCCATTTGCCATTTTCATGCCTACTGATCCAAATACCTACATCTTCATGCTTTTCGTGCGTCCCTCCAAACCATGAACTTACCAATCCTTTTGGAGTTTCAACAATGGTGGAAGCATGACATTGAGGAAAAGAAACATCTTGCGAATTATAAATAAATTCATTTTTTTTAATGAGTGCTGTGTTTTGACCTTCTACATTTAAAACATAACATACAACAATCAATGCTGTCAGAGCCCATTTTTGAAAGTCTTTCATTGGCTAGCGTTTAAAAATTATTTTGTTGTATACCTTTTCATTGAAAAAGTGAGGTTGGTTGCTGTCGCATTATTGATATACAAATATGCTCTATACTTTCCATCCGCCGATTCTACAAAAACACTATTTCTAGATGTAGTCCTCAAGTCAACAATATAGTCTGCCGCATTATTCAGGTTTAAAGTTTGAAAGTCTGTATCATCAACATAAGTGGATGGAACTATTCCACTCAAAAGCATATCATTGATAAAAGCTTTCTTTTCCATTTTAGTCGATTTTTTTTCAAAATTTGCAGGAATCGTTTTCCCGTTAAGCGGAACGGAAGCTGTGCCGGTAGATAATAATGAATGGCCATAGACACCCCCCCCGGGAGTAGTGGCCTTAAAATGATAAACCAAGTCGATTTTATTGGCAAGGTTATTTGCGTTTACTTGGGCTTCAGTGTATGACTTCATGGTTTCTAAGGAAAAATAACAAGCATTATTATTCGTCATCACCACGTTTCTAGCTAGATCAACAGTAGAGACTTTATATTCTTCCGAACTTAGTGTTATACTTAGACCTTCTTTTGTTTCGGCTCTAAAACTTACCCTCACCGTTTTTCCCCTTGCTGCCTCAGGAATAATATACTTAAATCTTAATGTAACAGCATTCGTATCAACCTTAAAAGTTGCAGTTGATACGGAACCCTTTGTTGCAGTATCAGCTACGGCGATCCCGATTTCTGCTCCAGCAGAATTTGTATAATAAGATCTTGTTTCAAAACCAGTACCAGGTGCACCTTCAATAGATACTGTGGCAGTCGCTTTACTTAATTTTCCTTGTTTTGTTGCTATTGCATAAGCAAAGTCTAAGGGTTCACCAACTACGGGAGGTGCCTCTGTTTTTTTTAAAAAATCGTTTGTGAGAATGCTATCATCAATATCCTTAGAGCAGGAAATCAATGCTATTGAAACGATCAATACGTTTAACACTTTACTTAAATATTGCATAATTTTTCGTTATTTATTATTTGCACAACACTTCAACTGAGTAAAATAAATTAACCCTCTACAACTACTGTTATTGTATACTCCTTTTTAACTTGCCGGTTACCAGAAATCACAGTATACTTTTTGGGTAAAGTAAAATCCATCCAATTGCCCATTGCAGGAGTTAATTTAGAATCAATTGACAAACTTACGGCGGGTTTTACATTTTTAAGATTGGTTCCAAATTTTGCAACCGCATTAATTGTAAGATTTACGGTATCAACTACAGTCTTCGTTGGAACTAGACAGTTTATGTGATCAGATCCGTAAAGAAAGAAATTACCAATGTAGCAACTTGACTGATTGGTGATAAGTAAGTCAAGATCATCTACGGGTCTTTTAACACAAGATGCCAATGAAGTAAAAAAAACTAATCCCAATAAAAAATTTGCTTTCATTTTTCAGTTTTTAAATTTTGTGTTACAACCAAGGCTTGTTTTGGATTAACTTGGGATTCCTTTCAATTTCATCTAAAGGAATTCTAAACAAATAGGTTCTTTGAAAATCAAGTGGTAATGCATTAAAATAAGCGTCTATGTCTCTTACATTAATTGTACTTCTGAAAGTAATTCCAGCTGGGTAATTGAAGGCAGTTTCCAATTTTCGCCAACGTCTTAAATCAAATCCTATTTGACCTTCGGCAGTTAGTTCAACAATCCGCTCTTGCTCAATCGCAGCGAAAAAAATATCTCTGGAACTAACTTTGTTTGGAGCCAAAGCAGGCAGATTACCTCTTTTTCTGATTAAATTCACATAATTTATACATTCAGGAGTAGGTCCTACCACTTCATTGATTGCTTCAGCATACATTAAGTAAACGTCCGCCAAACGCATTAGATAAAAATCTTGTGAACCATCGGTTCTGCCGCCTGTTGGCTCTTGCCGCACCCACTTCCGAAAAATATATCCCATTCTAGAATCATCGTAGTTAATGAATCCAGCTCCTTTATTGCCCCACTTAAATTCCACCATACCCAGAGGAGATAATAGACCTGAAGGATCTAACCAGGTACAACGCTGTCCATCCCACATCATGGTTGCTTTCATTCTCCAGTCCCTCTTTCCTCTAAGATTTAAAACAGTGGTGTTGTTTTCATATGTCAATGGGTTAATTGCACCATTTGCAACGGTGGCACTTGAAGACAAAACTACAGGGGGGGCAAAATCACCCGTTGAGATCAATTGATAACGGTTAACCAAAAAATTAGTAGGGGCATAATACACTTGACCGTTGATTGTGTTTCTGTTACCAAATCCTCGGGTTAACCAATCGCCCTGGCCCAACAGCGGTCCTGCAAATTGAACTGAAAAAATAATTTCTGAGGAGTACTCAGCATCTTTCTGAAAGAGCTGCCAGTAGGCAGGAAGTTCGGTGTGTTTATATGCATTGTTGTCACCATAACTACCCGGATTTCCATCATTGTAAAGTTTCAAGCCAAAATTATCAATCACTTTTTTGAAATCTCCAGCCGCAGCAGTATAATAAAGCTTAGCTTCAGCAGCATCCTGGGTAAACCCTTCAATTTCTGGCCAACCGAATTTCTTCCAACTTGCCCAAAATAATTTTACCTTTCCACGAAAACTAAAGGCAGCAGCTTGTGAGGCCCTCCCCCTATCTTGGATAGAAAGTGTTGAAGGGAGTACCGCACATGCAGAATCCAAGTCTTTAATAATTTTATCTTTAACATCTGCAATAGGCATCCTTGTAAGTTTGTATGCTTCCGTATTACCAGATAGAACACCCTCGTAATAAGGAACATCTCCCCAGAGACTTATCAGTCGGAAATAAGCCAAAGATCTCAGAAAATAGTTCTCACCTCTTATTGCTCTAAATTGTTGCTTTTTGTCAAAGTTAGTTTCTTGATTAATTAATGGATCAAGCTTGAATATAACATAGTTTGCTCTGTTAATTATTCTGTAACATAATTTCCATGTATTATCAAATCCCGAACCAACTCCTCCTCCAGGAGTAAAGTTACCAGCAGCACCACGTAAGGGGGTTTGTTGTGATATAGGCTCAGAACTATTGTTCAAATTTCTGTATCGTCCATAAGGTGATAAACCGTCATACATATAATCTGTTCGAAACAGTAAACGTGCGGCATCGTACACTCCATTTGTCGCTAATTTAGCATCGTCACTTGAGTTCCAAAATTGTTCTTCAGATATATCTGCACGAGGTAGTTGATCTAAGAGATCTTTTTTACAAGAAGAGGCAAACAGAGCAGCTCCAAAAGCAAAAGCTATATATTTTTTAACTTTCATTTTTTTTTCTTTAATTATTATAGATCAATATGAATACCAAGTGAGTAAGTTTTTAGCATTGGATAAAAATCGTCTCCAGATGTATCTTTTTCCGGATCTATACCCTGCCATTTAGTGATTGTTAATAAATTATCAGCAGTTATAAACATTCTGCATCTACTAAGAGATAAGCGTTTAGCTACTTCTGTTGGCAGTGTAAAACCTAATTGCACATTTTTAAATCTTAAGTAAGATCTATTTTGAAGAAAGTAACTATTAGACCCTCCATTGTAACCACCATCATCCCCGGCCGAAATTGTTAAGCGAGGGAGAGTGGCACCTCTGTTATAGTAATCCCAGGTATTATTTAAGTGAAAATCAGAAAAATTGAATCGGGTATCT
>JAIPAJ010000209.1 GCA_021740125.1 Leadbetterella sp.
ATTTACTAATACTACCCTCTTAATTAAGGCCATTTAGCATCAAAAAGCTAAATGGCTTTTGTTTTATAGTATGAAATTTGTCAAAGTTATTTTTTAATCATAATTTCATGAACATTTATTCAAAACCTTATTATGAATCGCAAATCATTTCTTAAAACTTCTGCTTTGGCGGCAGGGGCAATAATTTCTAGACCGCTTATAACATTGGCGTCTCAATCCAAGTATAAATTGGCTTTAATAGGCTCGGGCTGGTGGGGCACCAACATCCTCAGAGAAGCAATTAGGTCTGGAGAATGTCAATTGATAGCACTTTGTGATGTAGACGAAAGACAAGTTAAAAAATGCTTAGAAGAAGTAAATAAACTTACCAACGATCAGCCAAAAATTTATAAAAACTACCAGGAATTGCTTCATAAAGAAAAGCCCGAGATAGTAATAAATGCAACTCCGGATCATTGGCATGCCCTTATAGCCATAGATGCCATGAAAGCTGGAGCACATGTATATTTAGAAAAACCCATAAGTCATACCGTTAATGAGGGAAAGGCAATCTTGAAAACGGCAAGAGATACACAAAGAATATGTATTACAGGTTTTCATAGACGATATTCACCTCATAATGTGAGCGGTCAAGAATTTTTAAAGTCGGGAAAAGTTGGACAAATAAAAGAAGTTAAAGCCTTCGTTACTTATAATTTTGGCCAAGGAAAAGTGGTTTCTGATGAACCCATTCCCGAAGGCTTAGATTGGGATGCTTGGTGCGGTCCAGCACCCCTTGTTGCTTATAATCCATCTATTCATCCTAGAAATTGGAGACAAAGAGTAGAGTTTGCCAATGGCCAATTGGGAGATTGGGGTCCGCATTGGTTTGACCAAATACTCTGGTGGTCAGAAGAAACAGCTCCTAAAAAGATTTTTTCCGTGTCAACTGACAAAATAAACACAAATAATAACAATACACCTGAAAGTCAAGTAGTTGTATATAACTTTGAAGGATTTACTTGTACCTGGGAGCACAGTCAGTTAAACGGTCGTCCTACTTCTAAAACTGAAAATGTTGGTGTTTACTTTCATGGAACTGAAGGTACTTTTCACATGGGATGGATCGGTGGTTGGACATTTTATCCAAAAAGCAAAAATGCAGAAGTCATACATGTTGATGCGAAATTGAACCAGCCTGACCAGCAAAATATTGATTTGGTTTGGGCAGATTTCTTGAATTCTATTAAAAACAAAAAACTCCCATTCGCTGATATTGAGATTGGCTACCAAGCTACCAATATGAGTCTATTGGGTATGGCGGCATTGAAAGCAGGAAAAAGTCTTGATTGGGATGGGAAAATGGGAAAAATTACCAATGATACGGATGCCAATAAGTTGTTAGAAAGGCAGTATCGAAAAGGATATATCTATCCAAAATACAAATAATGTTTTAATCGATTTTCAAAGATTCCAACCTTTCTTTGACTGAAATAGCCATTCCTCTGTCGAGCAAATTTGGCAATTCTTGGAGAGCTTTACTTATAAGTTCTCCAACTTTTGTTTTATCGCCATTTAAATTAGCCAAAACTGCTTCTGCAAGAAATATTTGGGCTTTGGGCACAAAAGGACTTGGTTTAAAGTTAGACCAATATTCTTTAGTCTTCGAAAGGTCTTTTCTTGCGAGGCCATAAAAAATACTAGCATCCAGCCAAGCTACTCCTCTGAAGGGTTCTGGGATTTCTGTAATGTTGTCTAGGTAATTATTCAAATATATTTCCGCCTTTTCTAGGTCATTTTTGTCAAAAGCAGCATGAAACAAATAACTGATGAGATAAACTTTAAATGGGTCATTGAGCTTATCTGCAAGATAATATCCTCGTTCTAAATCATTTTCATCAATATCCGCATATCGAACTCCAGCATTTGTCTTTGACATTATTTTTAAGAAAAGGATCTCCATTTCAGAAGTATCATCATTTTTCATTAGTCTTTTTATTCTTCCGCCATCAGAATAAAAAGTACCCGCTTTGAATGGAATGGCTGTAACTAGGAAAATCAAAAATGATAGAAATGAAGTGATAATCAAAACTATATTAAAAAACCTGATAGCATTATTCGACTTATTAAAGGGAAGAAAATACCATAATGTAAAGATGAAAACAGAAAGTAAAATACTGGCCAAAGGCCCACCAGTGACATAATTTATAAATCTCTTACGTAAATTTTCCTCAGAAGTGGGTAAACAGACTACCATTCCACCAGAAAGATTAAGACTTTTATTCCATTTGAATTTCCATTTTTCATTTTCTTTTTCGAAGAAAAATGGGCCGATGATAAACATCCGAAAATCAAATCCCATCGCTTTACCAGCAACTGCATGACCAATTTCATGGAATCCAACTACTAAAAAATATATTGGAATCAAAAATAAGAGTAAGCCAAAAAGGTATATTTTAGGTAAATCTTTAGGAATAGAACTCAAGCCATACCTGCCAAACAAATACCCCAAAGCCCCACCTACAAAGAGCATTACTGCTATTTTAAAAATTTTATTCATAAACGTCTGATCTTAAATATATCACAAATAAAGTCAATTGTTTCTGGAGCATAAATTAAATATGTTAATTGGTCGATAATTTACATGAATGATGAATTTCTGAACACTTTTATAAAAGTCATTTTTGAAACCTTGGGTAATTAGTTTTCCTTTGTACTTTGAAAAATACATGATGAACGAAAGAAGAAAAATTAAAGAAGAGGAAATCAATCTCATTGTTTTTTTACTAAATAAGGCTGGACTAGCTGCAGTTGAGTATCCTATTAATGAGTTAGTTGAAGAGTACGAAGGTTATGTGATGGGAAGTATTGGTTTGGGAAATCCAGTGGTTTGTCCATATGCTGGAGACCTCATTCAAGCAAAATATATTGATTCTGATGGCAAAGAAGTGGCCATAACCTTGACAATGGATGAAAACGGCCAATTACTGGATTTGGATTTTTGGAAGGTAGATTTTTCGAAACTTTTAGTATACCCAAAACCTGAGAATTTATTTTTTGTAGAAGAATAAAAGGCTGTAAACAAAAAAAGTATCAGTAGTGATCTCTATTTTTTGAAGACAATTTTGTCAGCTATCAATTAGAAAATCGGACTACTAATACTTTCTTTTTAAGCTTTCTAGCTTTATTTAACCACCTTCATTGTTCCATTCATTAATCTCCAGTGACCTGGAAATGTACAAACATAAGGATAATTTCCCACCGTTTCGGGTGCTTTGAAGGTTAATTTAAAACTTTGGTCAGGTGTAATCAATGGAGTAGAAAATAGAACTTCTGACAAAGCCGGAACATAATTTTTCTCTGCTCCTTTTTCATCCATCATCATTTTGTCTGCAGCAATTCCCACTTTTTCCATGGTTTTTGGTTTAACTATCACCAAGTTATGTTGCATAGCATCTGGGTTTTCAAAAGTAAGTTCCACCGTTTGACCTGGTTTTACTGTAAATTCCGTAACATCATACTTCATGGCCTCTCTAATAGCCTTAATTTTTACTATTTTAACTTCACCATTTGGTTTGGTATCTTCTATTACTTTCCAGGCAGTTAAAAGTCTGGTTAGCCTAGTATCAGGTATTTTATTGAGATTTGACAAGAAAACTTTATCCGCAGGTTTTACCTTTACGTCTTTCAGCCTGTAATTCCAACCCTCAGAAATGGCCTTCAAAACTGAATTTTTACCTTGTAAGTCTAAACTTTGTGCACGTTTCAGTAAAGCCACCAATGAATCTACAGGAGCCACGGATGCATAAGAACGAATAGATCTTTCCAAAGCAAATGCATTCATGTTTGCAGGTGCTCCAAAAGTAATTTTTTTGGTAGAATTGTTGTTTTTTTCATTTCCCTCTGCAATTTCATTGTTTTTGTCCATTGCCACTCTGAGGTTATAATCTCCAACAATGTCAGCAAAGAATGAAATATTACCTACCCAAGGCCCATTGATATTTTTGGTTATCGAAACTGTTTCGCCAGCTTTAATTCCCTCCTTATAATTTCTACTCAATTGGTCGACTTTTATGCCCATTCCTTCAAAAGTCAGGTCCAATTGGACAAATTTATCGACAGGCAAATCTTGTGTTCCTTGATTTTTAACATCTACCATAACAGTAATTCTCTCCCTAGCAGATGGATTAGCCGGATCAATTTTTATTTCAGATATGACCAAATCTACTCCTTCAACCTTGGTTTCTGCTTTAGCTTCCTGCATCATTTTGCTATGATCATGAGCCATCGGAGCTGCAGCAGCAGGCTTTGCCATTTTGGCCGCTTTGAGTTGATTTCCAAGTTGCTTTTTCATAAGTTTTCCGTTGTTGGCAGATAACACAGTTGCAAAAGCATCTGGAAGCCATCGGTCTTCTACTTCGGTGGACTTAGCCATTCTGTCGAAAAATGCCTTTTCAGCGGCAGCGTTCAGCGGGGACTTTGAAAGCAGTAACAGGGAATTCAACACAACCAAAGGCTCTTTATCATTTAATAGATCATTTTTAAGAACAGTTTCTATAGATTTTGCTGAGAAATCCATCACCTTTAAACCATTTTTACGAACATCTGAAGAAGAATGTTTTAATGCAATATCTATCACATTTTGATCAATCGCATTTAAACCTTTCAATGTCCAAAGTGCATGAATAGCAGGAGCATTTATACCAATTTCGTCTACAGATTGGTCTTTTAAAATCTCAATCAAAGCAGGCACAACATCTTTTTGCCCTCTTTCAACCAAGAGCCTTTGAGCTTGCATTCTCCAAAACATATTGTTGTTTTTCAAAGCCGCCAAAAGCTCAGCACTATTGTTTTTAGAAAGCGACAATGGCTTATATGCTGGAGCTTCTTTTGCTGAAACTCTGTAGATTCTACCATGTGTAAAATCCCTCAAATCAGTATCGTAGGCATTACCTGCACCATTTTTAAAGTCTCTTGGAACAGGATTGTGCTGAATGATATAGCTGTACCAGTCTGCTACCCAAACCGCTCCATCAGGACCAGTTTCAGCAAAAACTGGAGAAAACCACTCGTCGGCCCCGGCCATTAGGTTGAAACTTTCTTTGTCAAAATAATCTGTTCCTTTTTTTATTAAATTATTTTGGTGAAGAACGTGTCCAGTTGGTTCTGCCACAAATGCTATTTTGTTCCAATATTTTTTAGGGAAAGACCTCGCAGTATAAAAGTTATGTCCAGCAGCAGCTGTAAAGCCTCCAAAAGCATCCACTTGCCTTACTTTAGGTGTGATAGGTTTCATATCGCGGTGGGTATCTGTACTTCTGCTACCGTTGTCTACGTTATTTTTTGAATTGAAATAGCTATGCGGAATTGCCATATACCAACCATGCGAATTGTTGGCAGTTGAACCAAAAACATCGTTGGTTTCGTTAAAACTCATTCCCCAAGTATTATTTGAGGTAGTGGTCATCCACTCCATTTTGCTTCCATCAGGTAAAAATCTAAAAAAAGCTTGACCAAATTTCAAGGAGTCAGTTTGAGCCAATTTTCCATTAAAGCCAGAATATCCCACACAGCCCCAAATCCAGTTGTCGAATCCATAATGAAGATTTGAAGGCCCAGCATGGGTGTCGAAAGTACCGAAACCCGTGAATAGCACTTTTTTAACATCTGCTTTATCATCACCATTTGTATCCTGCAAGAATATCATATCTGGGGCTTGAGAAACTATCAATCCGCCATTAGCAAAAATCATCCCAGTTGGGATACTCAATCCGTCTGCCCATTTGGTAAATTTGTCAGCCTTTCCGTCTTTGTCTGTATCTTCACATAATAATATATAGTCAGAACCACCCTCAGGTTTGCGTTCGTTTGGATAATCTTTGGTTATTAGTACAAACAATCTTCCTTTTTCGTCCCAAGAAAGTGCAATTGGGTGCATTACATTTGGTTCAGCGGCAAACATTTCCAATTTAAAATCTACAGGAATCTGAATATGCTTCATTGATTCATCTGGTGATAATGGAAATTGTTGCAATTGAACACCAGGACGTTGCTCATAGTTTGGAAGTTTCGCCTCACGATATTTGAAAGGTTCTGGATTTCTGGCATTAAAGGCAGCTAAGGCTTCCTCATTTACCGACCACAAAATGGCTTTGTAAAGCATTTCTTGGAAACCTTCGTTTGACCAAGTTCGTTCGTCATGGCCGTAAGCAGTATAAAATACCTTTCCCTTTCCATGGCTTCTTGTCCAAGTATAAGGCTCTGTTTTTGTATCTGGCTTATCTTTAAACTGGTCAGCTTTTATTTCCCTTGTGGCCAAAATGTTATTGTCAGCCTCTATTTTAGTATGCAAATAAGTTTCATCAAATGCAGTAAAAGGCTTCAAACCTTGCATTACAGGGTGATAGGGTTGAATGGTCTGCGTAGTGATAGAGTCCATAGTATGTCTCCAAAACTGCCCTCCGACCAATTTTATGAATTCCGGAGAGTTTCTGAAACAATAAGATGCACAGTGAATGGGTAAAAATCCTTTACCCGATGCTACAAAATCAAGCAATGCTTTTTCTTGAGAGGGACTGATTTCGTCCCAATTGGCAAAAAGCATTACCGCATCATACTTATTGAGTGTTTGGGGGTTTAAGTCTGCCAAATCATCGGTATAGGTAACATTGATGCCTTTAGGACCCAATGCTGCCATCAACGATGGTACACGCTCGATGGGTTTGTGATGACCATTATCGCCTAAGAAAAGAACTTCCAGTCTTCGAGCTTTTTGAGCGAAGGTGGAAACAAACGAAATGGTTAACAGAAAAATGAGTATTTTTCTCATTGTTTTTTATTTATATGTTGAAAAAATCTGGTACTCTAATTAATTCACCTCCTTGCATGGCCGATT
>JAIPAJ010000210.1 GCA_021740125.1 Leadbetterella sp.
GCTCGCTTAAAGCCGACGCTTGGCACCACAGGAGCGATGCAATTACCTCGGTGGCGGCTTTTATCGGTATTTCTATTGCAATATTTATGGGCAAAGGCTATGAAACTGCCGACGATTGGGCAGCACTTTTTGCTTCAGGTTTTATACTCTACAACTGCTATTTGATTTTCCGCCCTGCTCTAAGTGAAATTATGGACGAGCACGTTTATGATGACCTTTTGGAGGAAATAAAACAAGTTTCACAAACTGTAGAAGGCGTGGTGGGTACCGAAAAATGCTTTATCAGAAAATCCGGTATGAAATATCACGTAGACTTACACGCCATGGTTGATGCCCAAATAACTGTAAAAAGAGGTCATGATATAGCTCATGACCTCAAAGATACCCTTCGTACTGAAATACCACAACTTGGACATGTGTTGATACACATTGAGCCTAATGAATGACTTCAAAAAAAGCTAAAATCAGATCAGTATTCTATTCTTCGCTTGCACCATTTTCTACAAAATTGACACCTCGCGTAACAATTTTTCCTGACAAATCACTTGGTTCTATAATTTCAATAAAACCATGAGCAATTCTTCCAGTTTTTACTTCAATTTTCTCAAACTTAACTTGTGATTTCTCTTCTTTCATTCTAAAAATAAATGATCCATCAGAATTTGTCAAAATAGCAGACTCAGGAAGAGCCAATACTTTAGAGTTTTTTACATTTATTCTTCCAGAAATATATTGTCCCGGTCTTAAGGATTGTTCAAAAGCTTCATTTTCTATGTGCACATGAAGGTTCAAGGATTTTTGGTCAGTATCTACTGTTTTATCAATTAAATAAACTTTTCCTACCGTACTTTTTCCTTCAGTATTGGTAAAATCTACCTCTTGACCTTCTTTGACCAACTGCATATCATCACCAAAAACCTTAAGCTCTACGTGCATATGTTGGGTACTAATAAGCTCAAAAAGCTTTTCATTACTGGTAAAGCTACTTCCATTTGTGACGTTAACACTTTTCACATAGCCATTTTGAATTGCGTACAAAGTATGCTTTGCAGAAATATTCGCACTTGTCAATGAACCAGGATTTATCCCTAACAATTTTAACTTTTCAGAAAGGCTTTTTATTTTTATTCTGTTAATTTTCAAGGCATTATCCGTTTCTTGAAATTTACGTTTTGAGGTTGCATCATCAGCAATCAAGGACTTTTGACGCTCAAAGTCCTGAACCATCAATTCTCCTTTAGTAGTTTCGTTCAAATAATCTTCTTGGATTTGGAGAAGTTCCATACTCTGAATTTGCCCCAAGGTTTCCCCTTTCTTTAAATATTTACCTGGCAAAAGGTTGTGGTTGATATTCGAAATCACCCCTGACAGTGGATAGTTTATTGCAAACATTTGATCAGGCGGAACATCTACTAAACCATTGGCCTCTAGGTTGATATCCATAATTTTTTCTTCCGCACTTCCAATTTCTATTTTCAGGTTTTTGTATTGTGCAGTAGTAAAAACAATGGCATTGTCAACTGGTTTTTGAGCTACATCCTCTGTTTTGGTTTCACTTTTGCATGATATCAAAAGAGACATGCAAACCGCATTAATTATTACTATTTTATTCATTTCCTATTAGATATTTAATGTTAGATATGGCAATATTTCTTGTTTTTTCCAAACTTAAAAGCTCCATTTTGTAATTTAAATTTTGATTATAAACCAAATACCAATCCATATAATCTATTTGGCCAGCCAAATATTTTTTCATGACCGTTTGCATAATCCTTTCAGATTCAGGCAGTAAACTATCCTTAATTAAGGCTATGGAGGTATCGGTAGATTGCAGGTTCTTTTGAAGTGAGATAATCTCACTTTCTAGCTGAAATTTAACTTTTTCAAACTCTGATTCTTGAATTTTGGTTGAAATTTTTGAAGCTTCTACTCTGGCCTTTTGAGCTTTTGAAAAAAGCGGAATTTCAACTCCCACAACCCCTATGAATTGCCTCCAACTGCCCAACATACTTTGATTCATCACACCCAAATTGATACTTGGCAATAATCTATTTTGTTCATTTCCAGTCGCTATTTGCGAACTTTCGATTAAGTAGTTTTGATACGTCAGTCTATCGTTTTTCGATACATCATTTTTTAGTAAAGCTTGTGCAGGAAGAAAGCTCAATTCAGGCAGAATTTGACTATTTAATAGCAACTTTAGCCTACCTTCAAGGTCATT
This sequence comes from Leadbetterella sp., assembly GCA_021740125.1. GTDB lineage: Bacteria > Bacteroidota > Bacteroidia > Cytophagales > Spirosomataceae > Leadbetterella. The sequence goes on from JAIPAJ010000210.1 coordinate 2,222, forward strand.
CTTTTGAAATGTAATCCTACTAATTTTCATCTCATTTTCTAATATTCTCAAATGCATATTAGCTGCCTCAGATCCATCGGTTTCGCCTTCTTCTTGCCTTCTTTTGTACACCTTTTCAATCTCTTTGATCTTATTATTTTCAATCAGCAAAGCCTCTATAGTCTGATGAAGATAAAGTAGTTCATAATAAATATTTGCAATGCTGAATCCATATTCATTTTTTAGAATTTCATATTGTGATTCTCCCAATTTCACCAGTGATTCATTATATGTTTTCCGCAGTTTATAAACCTTTGGAAGTTCGGCATTTTGAACAATTCCAAAGGTGTAGTCAGTTACAAAGGGAGTTTGAATATTGCCTACTTGCAAATCCATTTTCATCTTTGGCATTTCAAAAGCTGAATTTACCAAAGCTTTTTGCATTTCAACGCGATTTATAGCCAATGCCAAATCTCTATTTTGGTCTAAACCAAGTTTGGTCAACTGTGCCAGATCAAGTTTTTGTGCAAAGGCCCAATTAATGCTCAGCAGACAAAAGATTATTGTTTGTTTTATCATTTCTTTTCTACTTTTTTCATAAAAATCATATAAATAATAGGCAAAACCACCAAGGTGAGAATGGTTGAAGTAATCAATCCACCTATAACTACTGTAGCCAAAGGTTTTTGTACTTCAGCTCCTGCTGAAGTAGAAATAGCCATAGGCAAAAATCCCAAAGAAGCCACAAAAGCTGTAACAATTACCGGCCTAAACCTAACAGAAACACCTTCGATGATTCGTTTCATCAGGTCCTTTTCATCAGATTGATTAAAGTAACTAATAAGCACCAATCCATTTAACACCGCAACACCAAACAAAGCTATAAATCCAACTCCGGCTGAAATACTAAATGGCATACCTCTTATTAACAAAGCAAACACACCCCCAATCGCAGAGAAAGGAATAGCACTAAATACCAAACCAGCTTGGAGGAATGATCCTAATGAAAAATACAGCAAAAAGAAAATGAGTACCATAGCTGCCGGAACTGCCAAAATCAATCGTTCTTTTGCCCTTTTTAGATTTTCAAAAGAGCCACCATATTCAAAATAATATCCTGATGGGAGACTTACTTTTGATTCGAGTTTTTGAGCAACCTCCTCGGCATAGCTTTCCACGTCGCGGTCTGTTATGTCTACGCCTAGAATGATTCTTCTGTTAGATTTTTCTCTGGAAATTTGGGAAGGGGCATTCTGATAGCCTATCTCAGCCACATTTTCAAATTTTATCAATGAGCCCGTTTCAGTCTTGATTTGGAGGTTTTTGATATGTTCCAAATCATCCGCTGCTTGCTTTTCGAATCTTACCACTACATCAAACCTTTTTTCGTTTTCAAAAAGAACTCCTGCAGTTTCTCCGGCAAAAGAAGTCTTTAAAATAAAATTTAGGTCATCAATGTTAAGACCAAATTCTGCCAATTTCTGTTTGTTATATTTTACGTTTATTTGAGGCCTGCCACTTATTCTTTCTACTTTCACCGTTCTTGTGCCTGCTATTTTCTGAAGGATTTTTTCAACAGATTTGGCTTTTTTGTTTAACACTTCCAAATCATTACCAAATATTTTTATGGCAAATTCAGACTTCGAACCGGCAATCATTTCATTGAAACGCATCTCTATCGGTTGGGTAAATTCTGCTGAATTACCTGGAACTTTTTCCTCCAAAACTGCTGCCATTTTCTCAACCATTTCTTGGGTAGAATTCGCACTGGTCCATTCTGAGTGGTCTTTCATGTTTATCATAAGGTCAGATGCCTCGGGAGGCATAGGGTCAGTCGGAACTTCAGAGGCCCCTATCCTACCCACAATCTGTTGAATTTCAGGAAACTCCGCCATCAGTGCTTGTTGTGCTTTCGTGGTAGCTTCAATGGTCGTATTGAGAGAAGAACCCTGTGGAGTTTGAAAATCTACCGCCAAATCGCCCTCGTCAAGTGTAGGAATAAACTCACCGCCCATTCTCATAAATATCACCAAACTTATCAGAAACATAACAATAGCCCCAGTCAACACTTTGGTATGATGCTTTAATGCATATTGAAATACAGGAGAATAGAAATTAAACATTTTGTCTATTATCTTCTGAGAAAGCTTAAACTCCTTATTGCCTTCTCTGCTCAAAAGTAGCGATGTAACCGCTGGCACATAAGTCAAAGACAACAAAATAGCAACTACCAAGGCCAAACTAACGGTCATGGCCATTGGATTGAACATTTTTCCCTCAATTCCACCCAATGAAAGAATAGGTAGATATACAATCAAGATGATAATACCTCCAAAAAGTGCTGCCGATAATACTTTTGTTGAAGATTTGTAAACCAAATCGTTGAAAACTGAATGCTCAATTTTATCGACATGATATTTTTTGTTTGAGTGAATATTATAAAGCACACTTTCCACCACAATTACTGAGCAATCGACCAGGAGACCAAAGTCTATGGCTCCTAAACTCATTAAATTGGCTGAAATACCAAAAACCTGCATTAATCCGAAAGTTATGATCATCGTAATAGGAATCACTGACGCCACGATTAGGCCAGCTTTTACGCTCCCCATCAACAAAACCAAAACAAAAACTACAATCAAACCACCTTCTATAAGGTTATTTCGAACAGTCTTTATGGACTTATCAATGAGTTTGGTTCTATCAATAAATGGCACTGCTTTTAGACCTGGAGGCAAGCTTTTGTTAATCTTTTCTATCCTTACTTTAACTTCCTTTATCGTATTTTCAGAATCGGCACCTTTCAGCATCAGAACAATGCCACCTACTGCCTCTCCTTTTCCATTTTTGGTCATAGCTCCAAAACGTTTGGCATGACCAAACTGCATTTTGGCGACATTATTAACAAGAATAGGTACTCCATTAGCAGTTTTAATTACAATTTTACCCAAATCTTCGAGTGAACTTGAGGTTCCTTCGCCTCTAATAAAGTAAGTTTGGTCAAATTTTTCGATGTAACTTCCTCCTGTGTTGGTGTTATTTGCACTTACTGCATTATAAACTTCTTTGAGACTGACGCCCATTTGAAGCAATTTTTCGGGGATAATCGAAATTTCGTACTGCTTCACAAATCCACCGAAACTGCTTATTTCTGTAACTCCGTCAATTCCGGCCAATTGTTTTTTTACAATCCAATCCTGAATAGTTCTTTGGGTGGTTAGGTCAAACTTTTTTTCGAAACCAGGACTAACTTCTAAAGTATATTGGTAAATTTCACCCAAACCTGTTGTGATGGGGGCGAGTTCAGGTGTCCCAAATTGTTTTGGAATTTTATCCGCCGCCATTTTGATTTGATCTGAAGTCAATTGTCTGGCTAAATGGATGTTAACTTCATCAGAAAAGACCAAAGTTATTACCGATAAACCCTGCCTTGAAACAGATCTTATGTCATCTAAATTTTGAATATTCACAAACTGCATCTCCAGCGGTGCGGTAATGTATTGTTCAACTTCTTGAGTTGCCAAAGTAGGAGCTAAAGTAAGCACAACCACTTGGTTGTTGGTGATGTCTGGCACAGCATCGATGGGTAGGCTGTTTAGTGAGAACAAACCTGCCAACATACTGAGCGACACCGCAATACCCACCACAAGTTTGTTATGGATACTATATTTGACGAGTTTATCAAACATGATGTATTATGCTTTTAATTGGCCAATTTTATAAAATTGACGAGGTAATAATAATTTAAAATAGAATATTATCAGGACGAAGGCCATGAATAAGCTTTCATGAAAATTTTCATGACAGTACAAGCTTCGGAAGGAATTTCCTGATATTAAAAAGTAATTAACCCAACTGGGGCGGGTTTAGAAGTGACTTTAAGTATTGGAATTGGTAAAGATTTGAATACTCCAGAGAGTTGAAAACTTCATAGAATACCCTGCTTTCTTTATAACCAGACTCTAAAATTGGCTGAACCGGAGAAACGAATGCTAAAAAAGAAATCTGTGACTCGAATGAAGGAAGATTTTTGTGCTCTTTGTTGGTTTTATGACCCGAATCTGACGAATAATGCATCCATAAAAAGGTATTAAGGCTAACCCCTTTTTGTTTGTGCTCCAGATAATGGTGATAAAGTTCTCCAATGCGAGAAACCTGCGAAATACCCAAACCGTTAGGTAAGAGACTTTCGAAGAAAATCACTGCCGCAACAACAAATATGGAAGCTTTCTTTAACATCTATGCAAATGTAAGGTTTCGTATTGAAAGAAAAAAAATATTTTAAATAAGCCTTTCATATTTAGACAGATACAAAATAGTGTAAGAAATTAATCTCATTTTTTCAATAAAACATTTGCCATTTTCTACAAAACCCGTACCTTTGCACTGCTTTTCAGAGAAATGGCCAATCTATTTCAAAGAAAACAAAGGGCCTATAGCTCATTCGGTTAGAGCAACTGACTCATAATTAGCTTCTCATTTAAATCTATAATCATTCTCTACTTAGTAAACTTCTGAAAATCAACAAGTTAAGAGTTTATTTTCAACATAACTTCAAGCAAAAAAAATATTTGCATAACATTTTGCATAACACCTTCTCTAATTAAAGAACTCCCACCTTCTAACATTAATTTTAGAAAGTAGGAGTATTTAATCAAAAAA
>JAIPAJ010000211.1 GCA_021740125.1 Leadbetterella sp.
AAATGTAAAATCTGGACGAAATTGACCACCCATTTTAGTGCTAAATAAGGTCAGATTTAATTGGGAAAAGAATGGTAAAAGAGGTGACTACCTTTCGAATTAAAAAATCGGAAAGAGATGGCAATACAACCAGTTACCATAAATAGGATTAGATTAGAACTGGGCCACCTCCTAACTTCCACCCAATTCCCTGTCTCGGTCCTCCCTGTCGCGCTATCTCCTCTCCTGGGTATCTTCCCTTACATAGGGGATAAAAAGGCCTTACGGCCTGGTTAATCCCTTGAATGAAAATAAAAAATTTGGCTAGAAATTTTGGGAAATTGGGGGTTAAGCCAGAATGGTGAAATAAAATTTCGGAAAATTTTAAGCACTTTTGAGTATTTTTAGTACCATAAAGGCTTCCGTTTCTCTAGATAAGTACATATTTTTTGTTAAAAAAGGTCTTTTCAGCTTTGAGGGAAAAAGATGAGACAAGTTTATACAAAAAGTCAGAAACGGAAGTTTATCTAGACTTGTTCAGAATCCTCTATAACGGTTCGGTATTATTGTAGGTTAGCCAATATATCTACTCCCCTTTTTTACTGCACTCGGTGGTTGTTTCTTGAGGAAGAATCATTGAGCAAAAAGGTTTCTTGTTCTCTTTGAAAAAGACGGCTTTAAGCTATATTCAACAATTATTAGGTCATAGTAGCAGCAAGACTATTGAAATTTACACTCCTGTTAGTACCAAGAGCATCTAGCAGATTAAAAATTCATTTGATGTTTTGTAAATTAAATTGTATATATTGAGTAAAGAACAAAACAAACTTTTGCTAATACAACCAAAACTAGATGTATGGTCGAAAGTTTGTTTCGATTATATGGTAGTTGGCGGTAATGAAAATAAAAATAATACACATTATGAAACATTTAAAATTCGTAATCATCATCTTGACAATATGTCAAAGTCTTTTTGGACAAGATAAAAATGACAACATGCCGAATGATTCAAATTACGTAGAGGTTGACGGAAGTAAATTAAGGTATATTGTAAAAGGTGAAGGTTTGTCATGTTTAGTAATTGGCTCATCTATTTATTACCCGAAGACTTTTTCAAAAGAACTTGAAAACCAACTGAAAATGTACTTTGTGGATATGAAGTGGTTTGCTCGGGACTACAAACCTGAAAACCTGGATAGTGTAAATATCAATTCAATTGCTGACGATGTTGAGCAAATCCGGATGAAATTAGGATTGGAAAAACCAATCATAATGGGGCACAGCATCCACGGGACCGTGGCGACCGAATATGTGAAAAAATATGCATCCAAAGTCTCAGGGCTCATTGTCATTGGTTCGCCCTGCGAGTGGGGTAATGCAACTTACGATGCAAAAGCAAAAACCTTATGGGAAACAGCCTCACCCGAAAGAAAAAAGATTCAAGAAGATAATTGGGGTGCGCTGAAAGAAATTGACCGGCTCACGGGGCAAAAGGAAGCTTCTGCAAGATATAATATTATGTCGCCACAATACTGGTATAATCCAACATACGATGCAACCTGGCTATGGGATGGTATGACTGTACATTCAGAAGTAACACAACATCTTTTCAACCAGGTCTTCCTCAATTACAATATGTTCAATCCTGAGGTTAAAATATTAATACCGGTTTTCGTTGCTTTAGGAAAATATGATTATGTGATTCCATACACTTTATGGCAAACAAGTTATAATTCAATCCCTGATTTCACATTGAAGTATTTTGAAAAAAGTGGCCACACACCACAACTCGAAGAAAACAAACTATTTAATGGGGAATTAAATGAATGGTTGAAAATTAAATTCAAATCGAATTAACAATGAATCGAAGGGATTTTATAAAATCAACAGGCTTAATTACTTTAGGCGTAGGTTTGTACAGTTTTGCCGAAGCTGGTTTGCACAGGTTATTTGCAGAAGGGAAAACTCATATTCTGACCCTAAGTTTCGACGATGGTTTCAAAAAGTCATTTTACCGCACAGCCGAAATCCACGAAGAGTATGGTTTGAAAGCTTGTCTTAATGTAGTTGCCATGGGAAATACACCTGGCTATATTTCTGAAAAATGGATTAAGGAAGGTTTAATTGGCAATTTCGATGACTGGAACAAGCTTAAAGACCGTGGGCATGAGCTAATGCCGCATAGCTGGGACCATAAAAATTTAACCGAGATTCCAATAAATGAAGCAAAGGAAAACATTGACAAATGCCTCGATTACTTTGAGAAAAATCTTGATAGTTTCAAAGCCAGTGAAGCTGTCTATAATTTTGCTTACAACGCATCAAACCAGGAGCTTGAAGATTATGCGCTGAAAAGAGTTCGGGCTGTTAGAACAGGAGGATGGTTGGTGCTACAAAATACAAAGTATAATAAGCTGCCTGATATATCCAAACAAAGCCGGTTAGGATGCTGGAGTTATGGTCCTGATATGTGTGATAACAATATTGAATCAGAAGTTAATGAATTTCTGTCAGAAAATGGTGGATGGCTTATTCTTAACCTCCATGGCCTGGATGATGAGGGCTGGGGTCCAGTCAGTTCAAAATATTTAGACATCCTCCTTAAAAGATTGGTGGATATTAAAAACTTGGCATTACTGCCAACAGGGGAGGTATTTAGAATGTTGTAAGCTTGTCTATAATATGAAAAATGCTAATAAATGGAAGACTTAAAGAAATTTGAAATTATACTCTAATAAAGGTTTGTTGAATCCCGATAGGATCTTATTAATATTAATACGTTGATACAAATTCTTAAACAGGATCTACAAAAAATGCACTACCGACAACAAAGTGTATATGCCATAAGGGTTTCGGTAGGTATTCAAGCATTTTAACCCGCTCAAACTTTCGTGTCGGTAGACAGGTAACCGTCCTGCAATCCCTTACGGCACATACACTCGACCGTTAGCGGCAACCCTTTTGACCGACAGTACAACCTGTAACCTGACTAAAAAATACTTGTCAATTTTTCGGTTGCAAGATCTGTTTGACATATTTAGCTTTGCAACAAATTGATATTATGCTGACTTACCAAATAATGTATAAAGCACTTGTTGACAAAGACGTTTCTTACGAAGGGACTTTTATTGCAGCAGTTAAAACAACGGGTATATTTTGTCGACCAACTTGTACTGCTAGGAAACCTAAAAAGGAAAATGTAGAGTTTTATAGCACAACTAAAGAAGCTATTCTGAAAGGTTACAGACCATGCAAAGTTTGTAATCCATTGGAAAAATTGGGAGAAACTCCAAATTATATTAAAAATATACTAAAAGAGTTAAATGATAATCCTTCCTTAAAGTTCAAGGACTGGGATTTAACTCAACAAGGAGTTGAACCAAGCAAAATAAGAAGGTGGTTTCTGAAAAATCATGGCATTACTTTTCAAGCATACCAACGAATGTATAGGATAAATTCAGCCTTTAAAAAAATCCAAAATGGAGAACCTGTTACTTCAGTTGCATTTGACTCAGGTTATGAATCATTAAGCGGTTTTACGGATTCTTTTAAATCAATTTTTGGTGTATCCCCTTCAAATAGCAAAGACAAACAAATCATTAACATTACACGACTTGAAACCCCTTTAGGGACAATGTTTGCCTGCGCAGCTGAACAAGGTATTTGTCTTTTAGAATTCACTGATCGTAAAATGTTAGAAACAGAGTTGAAGAGTTTAGCAAAACAACTAAATGCAAATATCATTCAAGGTGCTAATAAGCATTTTGATTTGTTGAGAAGACAACTTGATGGGTATTTTGAGGGAAAACGGAAAGAATTTACAATTCAGTTATTTACTCCTGGAACAGAATTTCAACAATCAGTATGGAAAGTATTACAAACGATACCGTATGGTTCAACTTATTCATACAAACAGCAAGCAATAGCCCTGAAAAAACCTGATGCCTTTCGTGCTGTTGCCAATGCTAATGGAATGAATAGAATATCAATCATTATCCCTTGTCATAGAGTGATTGGTGAAGATGGAAACTTGATTGGTTATGGAGGTGGACTTTGGAGAAAGAAATGGTTACTTGACTTAGAAAAGCAGAATGGATAACTACAGAAAATATTTATATAACTTGACTTGATAAATACAATGGCAGCCGCTATCAAACGCGTTAGCAAATGCGGGTTTGCGTGTTCGTTGAAACATTTGAAATCTTTACATACATTTGTGCTGGGTGACAGTTGAGCAACAATTTATTCCCGCACTTGCCATAGCGTCAGCCGTTAGGTGAAAGCGAGGACGACCGACAACTCGTTATTAAGTGTTGGAAATAATTATTCAACTGGCAAAGTCTCTTCTACTTCGTTAAATACATACTGATTAAACCATTGCCAGTTATGCCAAACGGCCGCTAATCGCTCTTTTGGTTTAGTGATGCCATGCCCAAAACCTTTGTATACAATTAGTTTGGATGGGATTTTTCGATCTTGCAAACCTCTATACAATTCGTAGGCATTGGATATGGGTACCCGCTTGTCAAATTCACCATGTTGTATAAGTGTCGGTGTCTTTGCAAGATTGATATTTGTCATGGGTGAAGTACGTTGATAGATATCCATGTCTTGCCAAGGTGTTGTTTTTAAATATTGCCTTGTAAAAGGCGTTATATCTGTACTCACATAATAAGTTATCCAGTTAGAAATGCCGGCACCAACAGAAATTGCTTTAAAAATCGTTGTGTTAGTTGTTAAAAAAGCAGAAATATAGCCCCCTTGACTCCAACCCATACATCCCATTTTTGTAGTATCGATAAAACCTTTACTGTTTAAGTATTCTACACCACTTACTATATCCCACATGTCGCCAATTCCCAAATTTCTCACATTGAGAGAACGGAATTTTTCGCCATATCCGGTGCTTCCACGATAGTTCACTCTTAAGACCAAGGCACCTTTTTCAATCCATTGTAAAATGGGATATACACCACCGGGTGTAGGTTCCGGTCTGTCAATAGCTGTAGGTCCTCCATGTATCATAACTAATAATGGATATTTTTTCTTTGCATCAAAATTTTTGGGTTTAAGTAGCACCCCTTCAATGGTTGATCCATCTTTACTTTTCCATTCTATGATTTCATTAATAGGTGTATTCCAGTTGGCAATTTGAGAAGTTAGGTTAGATATTTTTTTCCAATTTGAAGTGATAGTACCTGTATACACTTCATTCAAATCTGAAAAATTTCTGCCTACAATAGCTATCACATCCGATTTTTTTGAGAGACTAATATTTCCAATATTATCAAGGGTTGTAGGAATATTTTTTGATTGGCCATTGACGGGGTCCATTAAATATAATCCCGATTTCATTTTTATGGCTGCGCCAAAATAAATTCCATTGGATGTCCAGGCATATACTGATTTATTTTCATCAATTTCTGCAGCAACCTCCCGACTTTTTTTTGATGAAATATCATAAATAAATGTTCGATTGTTTTTATAAAAATTGGTAATAGAATCATTTACGGAACTTATATAAATAAACGCATTTCCCTCAGGGCTCCATTTGATAAAAGCATCATTGGCACTGTTGGCTACCAGGACTTCTATTTTCTTGCTTTCCATATCTATTATTGCAATATCACTGTATTGTGATGAATTGATTAATGAATTGGGTTGGGTATTAAAAATAATAGACTTACCATTGGGGTGCCAGGAAAATCCTGCCACTGTAAAATTTCCTTTGGTCAACTTTTGAGCGGTAGGAACTTTATAACAATCTAAATTTTTAGCTGTAGAATCTTTTGAAGAATAACAAGGATAAAGTCCTGCCAACATAATTGAATCATAGTTAAAATTCATAATCCACAAATGACTAAGTTTAAATTCTTCGCCCTCCACAGCAAATGCTCCATATCGCTCTTTTAATCCCTTTTCTTTTTTGCTATCTGGTTCGGCCTTTGTATAGGCAATTTGATTACCCAAAGGGCTCCATTCATATCCACCAATGCCATCCTCATCTTTTGTAATCTGTATGGCTTCACCTCCATTCACGGGGATCATATAGAGTTGGGTTTTATCTCCTCTGTCGGCCAGAAAACTTAGAAACTTATTGTCGGGCGTAAACATTGCCGACCCACTGCTTCCTTTTATGGTTCGTGTTAACTGAATGGGTTCTTGAGCATCCGTTGATAGCCATATTTCAACATCATATCCATTTGATGCCCAGTCGGTAGAAGTGACTGTATAGGCAATATACTTTCCGTCTGATGAGATAACAGGTGAACCCGCCTGCTTGAGACTCAACCATTTTTCAAAGGAAACAGAGGCATTTTTTTGTGCTTTCAAGGTAAAGTAAAAAAGGCTAAGAATCAATAGGGGAGTGTATTTCATAAGTAAGGGTTATGGATATTGTCCGATGTCAAAACAATGTAGACTTTTGGTCGTAGAGAGTTTCGTTTTTTAAATGTAATTAAATTAACTAAAGTTTCGGAGTTACTAAAAAGCTGATTATCAGCTAAATAAAATGATAAAAAAGTTGCATTTTTGAACATAACTTGTTAATTTTGAGTGAGTTAAAAGCAAATTTACAAATCAGTCAAAAATGCAATAAAATAAAGTTATTAAAAATATCTGAAGTAGGTAACTATTCATCAGATTAAATTATTTAATTAAAAACGTTTGAAAACATCATCGGACAGTTCCGTCTCACATAGGTCAATAAATGGCTAAATAAAGCTAAAACCAAAAAAATATCAGTCAGTTGATGTATTCTGACTATGGAACAAAACTTAATTATGGTAAGGATGTGCTTTATGACTTCCTTAAGAACGAATGGGTTGTTTGGGAAATATTCCTGAACAAGCAAGCC
>JAIPAJ010000212.1 GCA_021740125.1 Leadbetterella sp.
GACCTTTTTCCCACTGGATAAATGTTGAGCCAGAGTTTTGCTCGTTAATGACAAATTCTTTTATGCGTGAATCTGTCAGAAATTTTCTAATGTTTTCTGGGCTTTTGTCTATCGAAGCATCGTCAAGAATAATGAGTTCAAAGTCTCTAAAGTCTTGATTAAGAATGCTTTCTATTCTTTCTTCTATGTAGTCTTGGTGGTTATAGTTGGGAAGTATTACGGTTACTTTTGGCATTAATTCTGGTTTTTATACTCCTTTTTTATAAAATCATGAAATTAGAATTCCAGATTTATAATTATTTACAAAAATATACAATTATGTTTGATTAAAAAATGAAAACATGAATGCTAATTGACCAGTTTACCAGCCTTGATTGAATCGTAACGGACTGTTTTCTAGTACAAAACAAATGTCAAGTTGTCCAAGTGCTTTATCCAAAGGGCGGTTTGCAAAGCCAGCAAAATCGTATATAACGTATCCTTGTTTGACCATAAAATCAATGATTTCATGCAATAATGGCTGGTTGGGAGAAAATCTAAACAGTGATGCCTCTAATATAAAAATATCGGTTTTACCCAGTATTTTTTTTGCTCCTTTAAGTACTTCAATTTCAAAGCCTTGAACATCTATTTTACAAATATTAGGTATCGGTATTTTATTGCTTTCTAACAAAGAATCTACGGTGTAAATGGGTACTTTTCTTTGCTTTTTGCCACTTTCTTCGCCTTCTGGTAGAAGAAAAGATGATCCTGCAAAGTCGTCCCAAACGCTTAAGGTCAATTCTCCATTTTCGGCACCCGCACCGCCCTGAAACCAAGCCCCTTTGTGGTTTTTCAAAAAGGCTTCGATGTAAGGCTTCATTTCGTCTTGTGGCTCTATCATGTAGTACGTAGCCTCAGGAAAAATATCAGAAGTCATCAGACTCCAATCGGCTTTGTGAGCACCAATATCTAAAATATTATTTACTAAGGCACCTCTGTTTTTAATTCCTTTTAGGAAAAGAATCATATCGCCGGAAATGCTATTTTTGCTCAGTACGTGGTAGCCAAATTTATGGGCTAGGTTCTGTACAAGGTCTTTTATTTTTTTCCCAATCATTTATAAATGCTTAAAATGTCTCTAGTTTTTTCTAAAAATGCCCGTTTCCATTTTCTGTCGGGTTCCAAATGATTTCCCTCAGCCCACTCGTTCCATGCGTTGATGAACAAGAAATTCTCTTCATCAGAATAGACTTCTGCTTTTTCACAAGTATCTTTTAACCAATCTCCATATAGTTCGGGGGTGGCGTCTGTCATGATGAAAGCATTGTTTTTCCTTCTTGGACTGTTGTCCCAGCCCGGAACTACACAATGATAATGCTTATTTGCCGGGCATTTTTTCGTCATCATGCGTTTCGTAACTTCTTTGAAATCAATCTTCCTGTAAGTTTTCCCCAAAGAAAATTTATTCTTGATTCTGTCCCACAAATTCGGAACTATTTCTAAGTTTTTCCAGTCCGGTTGCCATTCAATCACCACATCAAACCCTAATTCCGCAGCATCCGGTATATAATTTGAGGAGGTTTTGATTCCGCCCAAATAAATATCTTTGAAACCATGTTTTTTTACTTCGTTTCTCCAAATCTGAATCGTTTCTTTCAGATCAGGAATAATGTGGGCATTGTAAAATAAGAAAAATGGTTTTCCGTCAATTTTTATATATCTGGCGTCTTTGAATTCGTTCTCGCAAAGATATTTTGCATGAGCTATATGATCCTCTGCATTATACTTTTGCTCTATCAAGACCTCTTTGTCTTGGCCGTCCCAACGTCTGGACCAATTCTCGTTTGCCCATGCCAACATAAAAGGGAAGTCGGGTTTTTTACCTGCAAGTATCTTATTTATAGGGGTTTCTAGTAGCCTTTTGCCATTAAACCAATAATGATAAAAACAGAAACCAGAAATGTTGTGTTCTTCTGCCAAGTTGGCTTGGTCTATCAAAGTTTGAAGCAAACGCATGTCATAAAAACCCAAATCTGCTGGCAAATGTGGCTGATAATGTCCTTTAAAACTTGGTCGTGCTTTGGTCACGTTGGTCCATTCTGTAAAACCTTTTCCCCACCATTTATCGTTCTCAGGAAACGGGTGAAACTGGGGTAAAACTACGGCTAAGGCTCTTAATTTTTTGTTTGCTGACACGCGAAATGGTTTATGCTCTCTCTTTCAAAATACAAATTTAAGACAAAACGTCTTATAAACTTTTGATTTGGACCAATTAGACCTTGTTTTTTTCTTGGCAGAGCTCTATTAGCACACTGTTGGTGGTTTTTGGATGTAAAAAACAGACCAGTTTATTGTCTGCTCCTTTTTTGGGTTCGCTATTTAATAAGGTAAAACCTTCTGATTCTAATCTTTTCATTTCTGCCCAAATATCTTCCACCTCAAATGCAATATGGTGAATGCCTTCCCCTTTTTTATCTATAAATTTGGCAATGGGACTTTCAGTATTCGTTGCTTCGAGTAATTCTATTTTGGAGTCTGCCAATTGAAAAAAGGAAGTTTTTACGCCTTCTGAAACTACTTCTTCTTCTTTGTAGTGTGATTTATTAAATAGTTTGCTAAATATTTCATTAGAAATTTCGAGGTTTTTCACTGCAATACCAATATGTTCTATTTTTAGCATATTTGATTATTATTTTCGGCGTTTAAGGTCTATTTTCGAACAAATTTATATAATTTTGAAGTGAGTAATTCTATCTATAAGTATTATATTTTATAAAGAAACATGGCAAAACCCGCCGCCCCAAAAGAAACTCCACTCTCCAAACAATACAACCAGATAAAAGTTAAATACCCTGGAGCCATGCTGCTTTTCCGGGTAGGTGATTTTTACGAAACTTTTGGTGAGGATGCTATCAAGGCTTCAAAAATTTTGGGGATTGTCCTTACGAGGAGAAACAACGGTGGAGCTCATGAAGAATTGGCAGGATTTCCACATCATTCACTGGATAATTATTTACCGAAACTCGTAAGAGCTGGTCAACGTGTAGCCATTTGTGACCAACTCGAAGACCCAAGTCAAGCAAAAGGAATTGTAAAAAGAGGAGTGACAGAATTGGTAACACCAGGGGTTTCCTACAACGATAATGTGCTCGATTTGAAGCACAATAATTATTTAGCTTCTGTTCATTTTGCTGCTGAAGATTACATGGGTGTGGCTTTTTTGGATATTTCTACGGGGGAATTTTTTACTACGGAAGGCTCAGTGGCTTACATAGATAAGCTCATTCAAGGTTTTAGTCCAGCCGAGATTTTATATTGTAAAAAACACAAACTGAAATTTGAAGCCTTATTTGGCGACAAATACAATACCTATACTTTTGACGATTGGGCGTATTCTTTTGACTTCGCTTACAATCTTTTGATTGGACATTTCAAAACCAACTCATTAAAAGGGTTTGGCATAGAAAACCTCAAAGAAGGTGTAACAGCAGCCGGAGTTATTTTGCAATATTTGGCTGATACAGAACACCGTGACATCAACCATGTGAGTAGTTTAACCCGATTAGATGAAGAAAAATATGTGTGGTTGGACAGATTTACCATTAGAAATTTAGAATTAATTTATGCCCAGTTTGAAGGTGGCGTGCCTTTGATTGATATTTTGGATTATACCTACACGCCGATGGGAGCTAGGCTCCTCCGCAAATGGATGGTGTTGCCGCTTAAAGAGAAAAAGCCTATTGAAGAGCGGCTCGATACGGTAGAAATGTTTCTCAAAGACGAGGATATTTTGACAGATTTGAGCCAAGTACTCAAGCCCATTGGCGATTTGGAGCGTTTGGTGTCTAAGGTGGCCGTTAGAAGAATCAGCCCTAGGGAATTGGTTCAACTCAAAAGGGCATTGTTGCAAATAGAACCTATAAAGGAACTTTTGGGTAAAAAGACGCATGAAAATAAAGTCTTAGAGAAGTATATTAACCAGTTAAGCGATTGTAAGTTTTTGATAGAAAAAATTACAACAGAACTTAGAGACGATGCCCCAAATTTGAGCAATCAGGGTGGCATGATTTGTACGGGAGTGGATGATGCTTTGGACGAACTACACAAAATTGCATTTTCGGGAAAAGACTATTTGGTGGATTTGCAGAATCGTGAATCTGAACGGACGGGTATTCCTTCTTTGAAAATTGCTTTTAACAAGGTATTTGGGTATTATTTGGAAGTGTCCAATGCCCACAAGAATAAAGTGCCTATCGAATGGATTCGTAAACAGACCCTGGTGAATGCCGAAAGATACATAACAGAGGAGCTCAAGATTTACGAAGAGAAAATATTAACCGCCGAGAGTAAAATATTTGAGATTGAATTCAAGATTTTCAATGATTTGGTCATTACAGCTTCTGAATTTGTGGCTCAGATCCAACAAAATGCACGGGTAATTTCTACTATCGATGCTTTACTTTCGTTTGCTCAAGTGGCCAAGAAAAATAAATATTGTAAGCCAAAAGTAACTGAGGATAAGGTAATTGATATAAAAGATGGGAGGCATCCTGTTATTGAACAACAACTCCCATTGGGAGAAAGCTATGTGCCAAATGATATATTTCTTGATGACGAAGGTCAGCAAATCATTATCATTACTGGCCCCAACATGGCGGGTAAATCTGCACTTTTGCGTCAAACAGCTTTGATTGTTTTGATGACACAAATTGGATCTTATGTGCCCGCTTCGTCCGCTGAAATAGGGCTGGTAGATAAGATTTTTACCAGAGTCGGTGCAAGCGATAACCTTTCGAGAGGCGAAAGTACTTTTATGGTAGAAATGATTGAAACGTCCTCAATTTTGAATAATCTCAGCGATAGAAGTTTGGTCATTATGGATGAAATTGGCCGTGGTACCAGTACCTATGATGGTGTAAGCATTGCTTGGAGTATTGCTGAATATCTGCACAATCATGCCAAATTTAAGCCTTGGACGCTCTTTGCTACGCACTATCACGAGCTCAACCAATTGACAGAAGATTTCAAACGTATCAAAAATTTCAATGTATCCGTAAAAGAATTAAATGGAAAGGTGGTGTTTTTGCGGAAACTTAAAGAAGGCGGCAGCGAGCATAGTTTTGGTATTCACGTGGCTCAGATAGCGGGTATGCCGCAGTCGGTGGTTTTGAGGGCCAACGAAATTCTGCATCACCTCGAAAAAGACCATATCAAGGAAAAAAATAAGGAAAAGATTAAAGAAGCACCGAAAAACAATTTTCAGTTGAGCTTTTTTGATCCCGTAGATCCAGTAGGAGAGGAGTTGAAAACAAAATTGACGGAGCTGGATGTGGACACCATGTCGCCAATAGAAGCTTTATTGAAATTGAATGAATTGCGAAGAATGTTGGTGAAATAATGGAATCTCATTTCAAAAGAAATAAGTTTGAGGGAAATTTTATTTATCCTCTAAAGAATCATATTCTGAATCTTCATAATCCGAAAAGTCGAAATCTTCAGGACTTAATACCTCATCTTGGTATTCTGCATTATGAACAGAATAATAACTTGGTTGATTTTGCATAGTTGCTTTGTATGTTTCATTTTTCATTAAACAAATTTCACCATTAGATTGCAAACCTACCCTAAAAGACCAATTATCAAATTGTTAAATATGTTTTAAGGGCTATTACTCGTATTTTATAAAAGGCAAAGTTTTACTTTCATCCGCTCCAATCAGTTTTAAAAGGTAAGTACCAGTAGGCAAAAACTTAATGTCTAGTTTTGTTGAACTTGGTGAAATTTCTTTAATTTTCTGTCCTTTTAAGTTTAAGATTTCCATACTTTTCAGGTTTTTAAAGTTGTGTTTTATTTCAACGAATTCTGTGGAAGGATTTGGGAAAATTTGCAGGTTTTCAGTATTAAATTCATTTGCCGTTATGCCGCCCATATTGATTAAGTCTTTCATTATTAAGTTGTTTGGGTCAAATATTACATTTTTTACTTTTTCTTTTAAGTTAAGGATTTCAAACGACTGTGTTATTTCATTTTGAAAGAAGGTTTGCATCATTTCTTTGCCAGATTCCAATATTATTTTAAATTCAATAGGCATTTTAAAAAACGTTGGATTTGTATTAAGTTTCTGTTGACTTATATTTATTTTTAGTCTGTCAGATTGTGTTTGGACATACTCAAAAGTGTACCTTGGATAAGAGGTGCCATAAATCCATTCATCAAAAAAGTATTTCAGGTCTTTATTGCTGGTATTTTCTGCAATTTTTCTGAAATCATCTATTGTGGCAGCTTTGTGTGCAAAAGCTGAATTTTGGTAATTTTTCAAAGATTGGAAGAAAAGTGAATCGCCCATTACACCCCGCAACATGTGCAACACCACAGCTCCTTTGCCATATGTAAGACCATAATCAAAAATTAGATTTTCATTCAATGGATTGGAAATATAAATGGGCTCAGTGGTTTTTTTTGCCCTTGTCACATAATCATTGATGGTTTCAAAATAGGCATCTTTTCCATATTTGTGTTCCTGAAAAAGTGCTTCTGAATAAGAGGCGAAAGCTTCATTGACAAATATATCTGACCAAGTTTTGCAAGTAATTTTATCGCCAAACCACTGGTGAGCTAGTTCATGAGCGATCAAATCTTCAGAAAATCCGCCCATAGAACTCACCGTTTGGTGTTCCATACCGCCCCCAAAGTTGCACATGGCATGGCCGTATTTTTCATCCATAAAGGGATATTCTCCAAACAAATCGGAGAAAAACTTGAGCATGTCAGTCGTCTGATCCAGTTGATTTTTAACGGCGGTTGTCATTGATTCTGGATAGATATAATGATCTACTGGCATTTTTTTTCC
>JAIPAJ010000213.1 GCA_021740125.1 Leadbetterella sp.
GACCGACCAACTCACATGGGCTTAGGAATTCACGATATGGGAACTGCTCGTATGGGTCGCGACCCTAAGACTTCGGTTCTAAATGCCTTCAATCAAGTACACGATTGTAAAAATGTCTTTGTGACCGATGGTGCTGCCATGACTTCTGCATCTTGTGTAAATCCTTCTATAACCTATATGGCATTAACTGCTCGTGCAGCAGACTTTGCTGTGAAGTCAATGAAAAAGAGAGAATTGTGATTCTGTTTTCAAAGAAATTTTGAAGTATTAGTCAAGATTTTTAATATGTATAATCTGTAATTTCGGTAAAAACTTTAAAAAAAATGAAAGAAATAAAATTCGTAAAAAGCCTACTGTTTTTGTTTTGGGCATTAGGACTAAGTCAAATCTCCAACGCTCAAGCTAGTCAAAATCCTGACTATACTATGGTAGTGGAAGGCTTCGATTGGGGGCCAATGGTAAACAAAGTAATTATTGGTCTGGACTCCCCTACAAAGAATGTGAACATGGCCGATTATACGGTAGTGGCAGAAAGAAGTCACTCCTGTGCGGTTATTCCCTTGGAGTTTGCAAAAGGACCTCGAACAGTGGTTTATGCCTATGTGTCTGATAATAAGGGCAATAAAGTCGAATCGGGTTCATTCATTACGCTGGTTTTGTATGTTGCCCCAAATTCACAGATTGGCTCCACTTTACAGTATTCCCAAAAAGCAGAGTGCCGTGGCAACCAATGGGTAGATTATAAACTGACTGTATTAAATACCAAAACCAATCAAATTTGGAATAAAAAGAAGGATAGAATTATGCCCATTGGTGACGATTTCGACCTTACAGGGAAATTCGAATATGAATCGGGAAAGAGCTTAACTTATGCCGAATTTGTTCCCAAAAAGTCTGCTGCCAAAGCTCCACTTATAATTTGGTTGCATGGTGGAGGTGAGGGTGGAACCGACCCAAGCATTGCTTTGATGGGAAACAAGGCTTTTAATTATGCAAGTCCAGATATTCAGAAATATTTTGGTGGAGCCTATGTATTGGTACCCCAAACCCCAGGTGCTTGGATGCAGGATAAAGATGGTAAAATGCAGTCTGGAAATGGGGAAGATGCGTACAATGTCGGTTTGATGGCCTTGATCAAAAACTACGTAAATACACATCCAGGAATAGATAAAAAACGCATATATATTGGAGGATGCTCTAATGGAGGATATATGTCATTAAAACTTCTGCTCAAAGAACCTGCTTATTTTGCGGCGGCTTATATCAGTGCATTGGCGTATCAATCCCAGTATATATCCGATGCCCAAATCAATAGCATTAAGAATATTCCGATTTGGTTTATACAATCTAAGGACGACAAAGTAACTGACCCTGTAAAAACTGCTATACCTGTTTATGAAAGATTGAAAAAAGCTGGTGCCAAAAACCTGCATTTTAGCTTTTATGACCATGTTATTGACTTATCCGGAATGTTTGGTGGAGAAAACTACCACTTCAATGGACACTGGTCTTGGATATATTCACATGCCAATCAATCGCATACAGAATTTGACGGTTCAGAAGTATTGTTGAACGGAAAACCCACCACGGTGATGGAATGGTTGGCCGCTCAAGCTAAAAAGTGAGTTTTTTTTAAGAAATTATTTTTTGCCACGAATGATTATGATGCTCATTCGTGGCTTTTTTTATTACTTTCTCTTTAAATTTCTTGAAATGCTGCGATATGTTTTTTTTAAGTTTCGAGAATTTATTTTTTCTAGTAAAATATTTGCGTAGCCAAATAACTACATATATATTTGTAGTCAAATAGCTACAGATGAATTTAAGAAGAGACGTATTTCAGGCCATTGCTGATCCTACAAGAAGAGCCATTCTTTTATTATTGGCCACTCAGGCTATGACTGCCGGAGCCATTGCAGCTAATTTTGATTCGGCTAGGCCAACGGTTTCTAAACATTTGCAAATTTTGACCGAGTGTGAATTACTCAAACAAGTGCAGAATGGCCGTGAAATTTTTTATAGCGTAAATCCCGAAAAGGTAAAAGAAGTTGCCGAGTGGGCAGAGCAATTCCGCCAACTTTGGGACGAAAGATTCAATAAGTTGGAAACAATTATGAAAAAATATCAATAGAATGGAACAGAAAACTAAAATTCATGCGGAGGCAGGCAAACAAGAATTAAGAGTCACCAGAGATTTCGATTTACCTTTGGAATTGCTGTTTCAAGCCTATACCGAACCTGAAATTGTGGAGCAATGGATGGGAACGAAAGTAATAAAACTTGAAAATCAGAAACATGGTGCTTGGCGTTTTGAAACCACCGATCCTATGGCTAATGTGCACATTTTCAGTGGCGTTATCCATGATTTTTTGCCCTTTAAAAAAATTACCAGGACATTTCAAATGGAGAATACACCATTCGAAGCTCAACTAGAATTTCTAGATTTTGAGTCAGTGGAAGAGCAGAAAAGTAAGTTGACGATGCATATTGTATTTAGATCAGTGGCATTGAGAGATCAGATGTTGGCTTTGCCATTTGCCCAAGGAATTAATATGGCTCATAATAGATTACAAGAAATTGTAAACAAATTGATATAATGACTAAGAGAAACAAAATCATTTATTGGGTGGCTACCCTTTGGCTAGCGTTAGGAATGACTTCCACGGGCGTAGTTCAGTTGATTAAAAT
The DNA here is from genome assembly GCA_021740125.1 of Leadbetterella sp. Classification (GTDB taxonomy): domain Bacteria; phylum Bacteroidota; class Bacteroidia; order Cytophagales; family Spirosomataceae; genus Leadbetterella. The sequence continues at coordinate 2,689 of JAIPAJ010000213.1, forward strand.
GAAAGAAGAAGTGGCAAAAATGATGCAATTGGGTTATCCTACTTACTTTCTGACCATTCTGGGTGTTTGGAAAATATTGGGCGTTATCGCCATTCTAATTCCCAAATTTCCTTTAATTAAGGAGTGGGCATATGCGGGTTTTTTCTTTGCTATGTCTGGAGCCGCAATCTCACATTTGTACTTTGCTCACCCAGCGGCTGAAATTTTCCCATCCATATTATTACTTGTTTTGACCATCGTTTCATGGTATTTTCGACCAGCGGAAAGAAAAACCTCATAAAACTCAGAAAATGAAGAACGAACTACTTGACGACTTTTTTGAAAAACCAAGCAATTGGCACGACGAACTCAATGAACTCAGAAAGATTGTGTTAGAAACGGGTCTCATTGAAGAGTTAAAATGGAAACAACCTTGCTATACCATGGACGGTACTAATCTTCTGATGGTGAGTAGCTTTAAAGATTTTGCTTTTGTAAGTTTTTTAAACGGTTCATTGCTAGCCGACTCTGAGAATATTCTCGTAAAACCTGGTGAGAACTCACAGTTTTCCAGACTAATGAGATTCAAAAATGTGGAAGAGATTAAAAAACTCAAACCGACTTTGTTGTCCTATATGTATGAAATGATCGAGGCACATAAAGCTGGAATAAAACCAATTACTGATAAAAACAAGGAGCTTGATTTTCCAGAAGAGTTATTATTAAAATTTGAAAAAGATACGGCATTCAAAGCAGCCTTTGAGGCACTTACACCTGGCCGACAACGTGCTTACAATATTTATTTTACTGGAGCCAAGCAATCTAAAGCTCGGGAATCTCGCATAGAAAACTATACGCAAAGAATCATGAACGGAAAAGGCTTTAATGATTGCGTTTGTGGAATGTCTAAGAAAATGCCAGGCTGTGATGGCTCGCACAAATATATTACGTAAAAACCTCATTTCTTAAACCTATACAAATACGGAGCTTTGTTGGCCGCACCGGTAAACTTCTTTTCAAGACGTTCCAATACATCCAAATCCAATATTTTCTTTTGGAAATTGTTTCTAGCAAAAGCTTTGTCAAACACTGCTTCGTAAAGTTCTTGAACCTCTTTCATGGTGAAAGTTTCAGGCAATAGATTGAATCCGATAAGTTTTTGGTCAAGGTTTTGACGAAGAGCCTCCAAAGCGTGGTTTACCATGTCGTTGTGGTCCATAATCATTTTGGGCAAATCTTTGATATTGTACCAAGCTATGGAATCATCAAAGCCAGTAGTTTTTGGATTTACTTTGTTGATGTCTACCAAGGCATAATATCCAATTGAAACAAATCTTTTTGTCAGCCATAAAATGTCTGATTCATCTATTCCTACATTCAGAAATTTTTCTCTCCCTATTTCATTGATATGTTCGATGAAGTCAAAATTTGTCCGATTGATTTCTCCAAATACCCTAAATTGCTCTAAATATATGTCCTTGATGCTGGTTCTTTCTTCTAAAATCCTTTTTGCCGCCGAATCTATGCTTTCATTTTGAAAAATAAATCCACCAGAAAGTGAATAGAGTGGCTTATTAAAACCCACCTTAGGTACCAACACTTTTAATTCCTTATTCTTATATCCAAATATGACGCTGTCGATAGAAAGTTGTTGAATTAGATTTTTTTCGTCAAAAAGTTTCATTTTCTTTTTTCTTTGGTGGGTCGTTTAAAATATGTATTAACCGCTTCTAAAATATAATTATTCAAATATATAATAAAATTAAAATTTATTGTCTGAAAAATAGACAATAAATAAATCTTTTTCTACATTTGTCCAAAATTAGTATATTCAATTATTGAATTTTATATATTTTAATGAAAAAAGCTATAAAAATTATACTTTGGGTAATCCTTGGTATAGCCCTGATTCTTGGAGGCCTTTTCGCAGGATTCGTTTATAAAGTCAAAAATGGATTTCCTGTTTTTTATGAAACAGATATTCCCAAAATAGATTTTCCTGCCAACCAATCTGCTATTTTGTTATTCTCTAAAACTACTGGCTTTCGTCACGGTGGTTCTATCGAAGCTTCGAAAAAAGTGTTCGCAGAGATGGCCAAGAAAAACAATTGGTTTTTGTATGAGACCGAAGACGGAGGCGTGTTTAATGCCGAACAATTGGCTAAATTCCAAACAGTCATTTTCAACAACTCCACTGGAGAAGTGATCAACGATCAACAAAAGAAAGCTCTAGAAAATTATGTAGAAAATGGAGGAAGTTTAGTAGGTATTCATGGTGCTGGAGATAATTCTCACCACTGGCCTTGGTATGTACAAAACCTGACTGGTGTAGAGTTTTCACATCATTCTCTCAAAATGCCTTTTGAAACTACAGCAATTTTGACAGATAATCAAGCAGATAGTACCTTGGTTATAGGTGTAAATAAAGACTGGAAACGAGCCGACGAATGGTATGTTTTTCTAGAAAATCCCCGTCAAAAGGGTTTTGGTATTTTGTATACTATAAATGGTGAGTCGATTGACCCAACGGCAAATATTCCCCTCATTGCCCCAAATAAAGACTTCGGAATGGGCAAAGATCATCCAGTGGCTTGGCATAAAAACACAGGAAAAGGTAAGACATTCTATACTTCTATGGGACATGACGAGACCGCTTGGAAAGATAAAAACTTTGTGAAACTCATTGAAAATGGGATTAAATGGGCGGTTAAGAAGTTTTGAGTGATGTGATGTGTTTGGGGTTTTTGTAGATGTTTTATTTGGAATTAAACCACGTTTTTGTTTTTGATAAGTTTTGTAATCTATGAATGATAAAAAATTAAAAGTTGCAATCATTACGGGTGCTGCACGTGGTATTGGGCTTACTATAGCACAAAGATTCCATGCTGAAGGTTATCATAGCATTATAATTGACAATGACGAAACTTCCCTGCAATCGTGTGAAGCAAGGCTAAAGGATCAAGAAAGATACACTTTTTTTCTGTGTGATGTTTCTGATCCAAAGCAGGTAAAAAGCACTTTTGAATTAATAATAAATGAGTTTCCTACTATTGATGCTTTAATAAACAATGCAGGCATTGCAATTTTCAAACCCGCTAAAGAGGTAACTTTCGAAGATTGGACTGCGGTAATGAATACTAACCTCAATGGTACTTTTCTTTGTAGCCAAGCATCTTTGCCTGCTTTAATAGCTGCAAAAGGCAGTATAGTAAACATCGCCAGCATATCCGGCCTAAGAGCTAGCACTTTAAGAATAGCTTACGGAACAAGTAAGGCTGCCATTATGCACCTTACCAAACAACAAGCCGTGGAATATGGAAACATGGGAGTGAGAGCAAATGCTGTAGCTCCGGGACCAGTAGAAACCGAAATGGCCAAATTGGTACACAGTGCCGATATTCGAACCTCCTATGCCGATGCGATTCCATTGGCACGTTATGGCAGTACAGACGAGATATCCAACATGGTTTATTTCTTGTGCAGTCCAGCGGCCAGTTATATCAATGGACAAATCATTGCAGCAGATGGTGGATTTGATGCCGCTGGAGTCGGTTTACCTAGTTTAAGAGTTTAATTTTTTTCATTGGCCTTTAGCTATATGCTATCTGCCTCAAAAAACAAATCATAACGCCAAAAGCTATGGCTAATGGCTAAAAGCTAAAATATGAAAAAACACATTTGGCTCGCCATTATCGCCTCAGCATTGGGCTTTTTTGTTGACTTGTACGACATCATCATTCTCAGTATTGTCCGTTCCAAAAGTCTCTTGGAATTGGGAATTCCCGAATCAGAGCTACTTTCTAAAGGCGTTTCTTTGATCAATGTCCAAATGGTGGGCATGTTGATAGGCGGCTTTGTATGGGGAATTATTGGTGATAAACTGGGGAGGTTGTCTGTACTTTTTGGTTCTATAATTTTGTATTCGTCGGCAACTTTTGCCAATGCTTACGCTCCAAATTTTGAAATTTATTTATTACTTCGGTTTCTGGCCGGCGTAGGTTTAGCTGGTGAACTTGGAGCAGCCATAACCTTGGTGACCGAACAAATGCCTCAAAAATACAGGGGCATCGGGCCTGCCATCATTGGTGGATGTGGTATGTTGGGGGCCATTGCTG
>JAIPAJ010000214.1 GCA_021740125.1 Leadbetterella sp.
AGTGCCCTTACATGTTCATCTGCAATATTATCTGACTGGCTTCTCAACTTCATAAATTTCAGCCCAGTTTTAAGCGGCAAACAATCCCCATTCTCAGCAAGCTCTTTTGTTCGTTTTAACGAATACTCAAAAGCAAACTTCTCATTGTCTTCCGTGTTGTCAGTAGTTTTATATTCAGCGAAATAATACAGGTGTCCAAGTTCGTGGTATAAGACTACAACCAGTCTATTGTCATCAAAATTTGGATTTGATGTTTCTATGAAACTTAAATCTATTGTTATCACACCATTATTACTAGCTGATGCAGGATTACCATGGCCATTGCCACGTATGAACTTAAAATTTTTAATCTTCTTATCAGTCTGCTTAAGATTATTAAATTCTCTGTAGAATTTAGGAAATCTGCTTGCAGACTGCTCAATGATAGATAATCCGTCTTCTGGGCTTAGAGCTTGTTGGGCATAACTATTATGGTGAAACATAATCAAAAAGATAAATATGAATAATTTTAATATGATTTTCATTTGGACTTAATTTTTTATACATCTAATAGAATAAGCACTGTACTTTTTTGTATTACCAACAGATCGATAGGGAAACCTGTATTTTTTATGTATTGTAACATAATCACCCTCCGCTGTCCACCATTTTGACGACGTGCCTTTAAGCTTGAATTTTTCGTTTTGTATGTCTTCCATATTGTAATTTTCAATAAATCCACCTAGCTGAAATAGCCAAAATCCACTTTGATTCAGCTTATTGTTTTTTAGATCCCACGTTTTATTTCCAACTGCCTTATTGATGCTTCCAGTCTTTTCAAAAAACAATATTAGCTTTTCCCACTCCATGTTACTTGGAATGCGCCAATTTTGAGGTGCTACATTTCGAGGGTCATTTACTGCATACCAATTGTATAATTTCCCATACTTGATTTCATTGTTTTTATCAAAGTTGTAATAGCACCATGCTGACTGCTTTACTTTATCATAATTTTCCCATTCTTCTAACGAATGTGCTTCTGGAATTTTATCACCATTCCTAAAAACATCAACATTAAGATTATGAAGCATCCATGTCTGTGTACCGAATGTTATTTCTTCTTGACCAAATGTGTTCGATCCAATTGACAATCTAATAAGGAGAAATAATAGAGAATTGATATTTAGAATATGATTCATTGTTTGAAATTGTAATTATTAAATATTCGAATTAAGGAAAGCTTACAATGAGTGTTCCGCCACAAGGATACTGACGAAATACATTCTATTATAAATATTAATCGAGTATTATAAAAAAAAGAACAAAGTATTTTGATGTTATACTTTGTTCCAGAATAATTTTTCAAATGGGGAAATGATTATTTGACTTTATTATCACATGGCTTGTAAATAGCTCCTGTTGCAAAATCAACAATGGTACCGGGCCAAAAAAGTAAAATATCTGCAATCATAGCTCCTGCACGAAGCTTTCTTGATGGCTCACCTGCAATTGGCTTTGTTCTTTGACATTCTGAAATTTTTCATCCAAGAACCGTTGCGCATGACGAAAAGCAAATTATAGTACCTCCGAGTATATAAGAAATCGCTATATCTTTTATATTATTCTTCATATTTCTGATTTTACTTAATATTTTAATTATTTACCTACTGCAACAACATTAAATAATTCTGTATTTGGTGGGGCTTGTTGTCTGCTATCTGACCACACATATCTTAGTCTAACTATGCCAGTAGTCACGTAAGAAATTTCAAATGTGCGTGATAAACTTGATCCAATAGTTGGATAAAAAGTGTTTGGTAGGGCTGACCAAATATTAGTACCATTTTGCATATATGCCACAACAGAACAGTTAGGCAAAAAAGCCGCAGTGATTTCAGGGAAAGTAAGATCAATATAATAAGTATATATTGTACTATTCCACGTCCATTGCCCAGGATTTACAGTAAAATTCCGAGAATATAATACGGAACCAGCCGGACCTGTCGGTCCTGCGGGTCCTGCAGGACCGGCTGGCCCCGCAGGACCCATGGGGCCTTCTTTTGTGCAACTTATCAGAACCAATATTAAAAAACCTATAAGTATTGAGGACTTTTTCATAAAATAATTTTTTCAAAAATACTGACCCAAAAAGCATATCACTTTGAAATTTAGTGTTATTTTGGTATTTTTATGACAAATTAATCCATATTATGGAACTTAAAATCGGTGAAAACATAAAAAAAATCAGAGAGCTAAAAAATATAACACGAGAACAAATTGCTCATGATTTAAAAATGAGCTTGAGCAATTACAGCAAAATTGAACGCTCTGAAATTGATTTGACGATCTCAAGAGTATTTGAAATAGCTAATATTTTAGGTGTGGATGTTTCTCAAGTTTTAAACTTTGATAGCTCACAAGTATTTAATATCCAGAATAATGAAGTGGTACAAGGAACTGGTGCTAAAGCTGAACACATGCATTTTCATGCTGATGAATACAAGGATAAGTATATAAAAATGCTTGAAGAAGAGTTACAAAGATTAAAAAATACCAAAACAAAATAAATACCATAGCAGATATTACAACCTTCGTAAAATATCAAGCGAAAGTCCAGATATGCTTCAACTAGGATATAAATGAAATTTAGTTTTTAGTGGCAACTATCTTCTTCATTTGTTATCTCCAAAATATAATTTGTGTTATTCTCAAAGATAATATTTGATATTTTTTGAAATAATATAGACCGTGGGTCCAGCCTATATTGTACATGTATTAAATAAATTCTCATAAAATATTTTGATTGATTGATTTGTGCCTTTCAAATTTCTCTGCACGGCCGTAGTGTGGAAAAATATTTTTTCCGTTTTATATATTATCTCGAAAAACAATAGTGCAAAAATCTGAATCATTGTGCGTATCGTTGTACCGCATAAAGATTATTGTATGAAAAATTCACTCAACCCGGAACTTCTTAGAGCGTTTTTTGAACCCATAATCAGTGAGATGGTTGAAACGCATGTAGAACAAATTCTTTCGCAAAAGTTGAAAGAAACACAGTTTTCTTCAACAGAGGAAAAGCCTGTACCTGTAGATGAAATTTCGAAAATGCTTGGGTACAGCAAAAGCCACGTATACACACTATGTAAACAGAAGAAACTTCCGCATGTCAGAAAAGGAGAAAGATATTATTTCTATATTTCAGCAGTGAATAAATGGATTCAATCAATATGATTCACGTATTTTGTTTTGCTTCACTCTAAACATTTTCAGAAACTAGATTTTCACTAATGTCTTATATAAAGATGATAGCTGTTATTTCCCAAGATAATAGAGTGAATGGAGATAGAACTTCTCCCAGAAAGTACGTTTTTTAGAAAAATTTACTACTTGTAAATCTTTGTACCATTAGGAATTTAGATTCTAGCCTTGTACACTAAGTTTAGAGAAATCACCTGCTAATCCTTCCTTATTTTTCAGAAATTTTGTGCAGCAATTCAAGAAAACCCTTTTCCTTTTTCCGTCCACCAACAAGCTCAACAGATGATATTTATGAATTCGCTCGCTTCAGTACGAAAACTTCTGTATTCCCTCTAAAAACACTACTTTTTGCTACATTTCCACTGTTGTACCACCCCTTTGGATTCTTTAGTTCCAACCAGTTTTTTTTCTATTGCAAGACCCTCTATAAGCATATTTCAGTCCTTTTCTGTTGGTTGATGAAACTATTTTAACATTTCACCAATCGAATTGATTTACGCCTAGAAATTACCCAGTTTGTCATAGAAATTTCCATTCGATCCGACATTTTCGTGACAGATAGATTATATTCCCTTTATAGATCATTGAGCTTAATACTATTTATACAATTTTTAGAAAATAGCTTGATACGGAAAAAATTACTGTTATTTTTAAAGTATATAGTCGTTTTAGCACATTGCTTAAACGAATGTCTATGATAATTTTAACCCTACATCAAATAACCATCAAATAAAAAAATGCTGATAATCAAGCTCTTACAATTCAAAAGCGGCTTACCATCAAATAACCATCAAATAAGATTTTAAGCCCAAAAAGGAAGGTAACTAGCATATTTTCTTGATTTACTTTCCGGGTCATCCTCTTTGATCATTTTTTCTTCCAATGCATCTCTAATAATACGAGATGCGGTTGCAGCATTCTGATCTTCTATTTTAAATCGTTCTCTTAAACTTTGATTGGTCATTTTTTCATTTGAAACATACTTTAAACAAGCATGTTGATAACAAGCACGAACTTTTTCTTTTTTATCCAATTCATTTAGTGTTTTATAGCAAAACATTGTTAGCCTTGTTCTATTTTCTGTTACAACTACATTGATGGGAGGTAATTGAAATAATTCATTATAAAAAATCACTTTATCTAATCCACTACCTTTTTCTTCACAAAATCCCAATCGCCGCATCAGATCAGCTAATTTATCATTGCGCGATAAATATGCATCAATAAATCTATCTGGTGTTACCAACGGTACTCCCGGATTTGAAATTTCTATTCTATCTTTAAAAATCTCGACCATCGGGAAACCTTTTTCCGTTAAATCCTGATGTATTAGAGCATTAGCCACTAATTCCCTTATAGCTATTTCTGGATACATTCTGGTTTCTTTTCTTAATGCCTTTCCGATTTCTTCATTTGCAGGAAGTTGGCTATTAATCCAATCTACCATTCCTTCAAATCCTAAAGCATATCCCTTGGAACCAATCTGTTCTCGTTCTGTTTCTACTTTATTATTTCCTTTATAGACAATTACCCGTACAGATTTCCTCTCTATACTTTCAAAATCTTTTAAAAGCTTAGCAAAAAGAAGTGCACCTAATTTTGTTATGGCATATCCATTGTTTTTTACTATTAAACCCTCCTCTATAAACTTATCTATTACACCTTGCTGATTTGATGGATATGGAAGCTTCAACAAATCAAAGTAAGATTCAGTACTTAAAAATTTTATAATATCGGCTGCACTTAATCCGTCTTTTGCAATTTCTTTTTCAAAAGGTACGGTGTCTTTCTTCCAAATTTTTGCTTGCTTTTGTGGAAAATCATTAAGCTTTCTGGTTATGCTACTAACTCGAATATATGCTTGATGCTTAAACTCAACGGGTTGATTTTTTGTAGCAGGTATTATATAAATAGAAATATGACGTGTTACATTATAATCAAATTCGTATATAGTAAAATCAATTCGCGGATTTAGACGCGTAAGTAACCAATGTTCTAAATTTTCATCTCCCTTTTTGGCCGATTTAGCTTTAAATGAAGTGCCTTTAATAATTTGAGTTTTATCCTCTACTCCAAAAATCAAATAGCCAAACGGTTGATTGTGGATACACGCCCCATTAGATAAAGCTGATATGCGTTCTCCAATTTCTTCTGGAGAATGAAAATTAAGTTTAAACTCCACCCATTCACTTTCATGTGGTTGCTTAACCAATTCGCTGAGCAATTCTATTAGTTGTTGTTCATTCATTTATAAACTTTTCCTTTATAACAGTTTAGTTTTTGATAAAATGAGTCAGTTAATTTTCAAGTTATACTTGAAGATGATAAAATTATCACTTCCCTCTTTTTAAAGCTTCTATATTCCAAATTAAATTCTTGACTTTGAAGTTACATACTTTGTGGTGCAAATTTTGGTGCAAATAAAAAAGCAGCTATGAGATTTCTCTTCATAACTGCTTGATTTTCAAGTGGGCCCAACAGGGCTTGAACCTGTGACCCTCTGATTATGAGTCAGATGCTCTAACCGGCTGAGCTATAGGCCCGAAGAACATCGCTGTTCTTTTAGGACTGCAAATTTAGGAAATAAATTCAATTCTTCCATTATTCGGATTGGTAAGCGGGCTTGGCCCTTGAACCAGTTTTATTTACCAAGGCATTGACATAATTTGGTTTAATTTTGAATTGATTAATGACAATCAGCTAAGAAATGACCAGAAAATTCGTTGATACAGAATACTTCCGGAGAGGCAAAATGGAAAGGGATGGTAACATTGATTTCCGGTATTGGCATGATAAAACCATTGCTGAACGACTCGAAGCGTCTGCAAGAATGATTGAAGTAGCATTTCGCGAACCTGATTTTCTGACTAAAAAAGTGGATCGAACCATCATAAACATCCGTAAGCATTCAAAATGAACCTGTTCAACGATGATTTCATTGATTTTATCGATTCCCTGAACCGACATAAAGTTGAATAGATTCCCCAAACTAAACTACCTTTGCAGCCTGAAACTTAACCTTTCATTAACCCGTTAGGAGATACTTTTGACCACACAAAATTGATTATGAAGCAGATACTAGGAATGCTGATGCTGATGGTTTCCCTCAGCGCCGTTGCACAGGATAAAAAAGCCAAAGTAAAGGTTCAGGAGCCAAAGGCACCCAAGGTTAAGCCTGATTACAGCAAACTCGACCTTTCCAAGCGGGCTTCAGACCATTTCATGCTGCAGTTCGGCATCGCGGGTTGGGGCAACAAAGATGCTAACAACATCACCACCAAGGGCTTCAACAGAACCTTCAACGGATATTTTCTGTTTGATTTTCCTTTCAAATCCAATCCAAAACTCAGTGTAGCAGTAGGGCCTGGCATCGGATCAGACAATATCTATTTTGACCAGATGTCCGTTGACCTGAACACCAGAAATGGTGCCAGTTTCAAGCGCGATACCATCACCCAATACAAAAAAAACAAGCTGGAAACCAGCTTTCTGGAAGCACCTATCGAACTCAGGTACTCTGCCAGGC
>JAIPAJ010000018.1 GCA_021740125.1 Leadbetterella sp.
ATGAAGCGTTTTGCACAGCTGAATAAGGAATATAAAGACCTCACCAAGATTGTAGACGAGTACAAGATTTACCGCAACATGGTGAGTAATATTGATGCCAATAAACAAATTTTGGCTACCGAGAAGGATGAAGAAATGCGGGAAATGGCCAAACTAGATTTGGACGAACTGTTGGACGCCAAGGAGGCGAAGGAAGAAGAAATTCGGGTGATGTTAATTCCGAAAGATCCGGAAGATGCCAAGAATGCCATTGTAGAAATTCGTGGCGGTACAGGGGGCGATGAGGCGGCTTTATTTGCCGGCGATTTATACCGCATGTATGTGCGTTTTTGTGAGCGTAAGGGTTGGAAAATTCAGGTAATGGACGTTACCGAAGGTTCGGCAGGTGGCTATAAAGAGGTGGTATTGGAAGTTACAGGCGAAGAGGCCTACGGCCAGTTGAAATACGAAAGTGGGGTGCACCGTGTACAGCGTGTGCCCGATACCGAAACACAGGGCCGGGTGCATACTTCGGCGGCTAGCGTGGTGGTATTGCCCGAGGCCGATGAGTTTGACGTAGAAATTAACATGAACGATATCCGTAAAGATTTGTTCTGTTCGTCGGGCCCCGGTGGGCAGTCGGTAAACACCACCTATTCGGCGGTACGTTTAACGCACATTCCTACCGGTATTGTGGCCCAGTGCCAAGACGAAAAATCGCAGTTGAAGAATTTTGATAAGGCTTTATCGGTTTTACGTAGTCGTATTTACGAGATGGAATTGGCCAAAAAGAACGAAGAAATGTCTAAAAAGCGTAAAACCATGGTAGCTACCGGCGACCGTTCGGCCAAAATACGCACCTATAATTATCCGCAGGGCAGGGTTACCGAGCACCGCATTGGTTTAACCATTTATAATTTGCCCGAGGTAATGAATGGCAGCATTCAGGATGTAATAGATGCGCTTCAATTGGCCGAAAATGCCGAAAAAATGAAAGAAGGCACAGTTGCTTAATTTTTTAAATTATTTGTTGCACACCTAGTTTTATTGCGCTATATTTGCCCTCTCTTTTAGGGAATCGGCCTAAAAGATGTTCTTTATATGATGATCTCGTAGCTCAGCCGGTAGAGCATAACACTTTTAATGTTGGGGTCCTGGGTTCGAGTCCCAGCGGGATCACTTTTTTTTAGGACCGGTAGTTCAGCTGGTTAGAATGCCGCCCTGTCACGGCGGAGGTCGCGGGTTCGAGTCCCGTCCGGTCCGCAAAGAACAAAAGAAAACCCTTAACTTACAACAAGTTAGGGGTTTTTTATTTTAGCTTGGGGACACTTTTGGGGACAGTATTTTTTTATCTAGTTTACCTCTATTTACTCATTCTTACTTTTTGCCGAGGGGTGCGGGGTTTGCGCAATCGGTTCTTTTTGCTTTTCGGGCTGCTCGGGATAGGGGGTGTCATCTTGGGTCGGTGTTTTTGTAAATAGGTTCTATGTACTAGTAAGTAATTCAATAGTTTTGATTTATGATATTTAAGTAGGATACTTCTTTATATATTACATCTGCTTCAATAGATTATAATTAGTGAATTCACTTAATTCACATGAAAAGAATTTTCAATTTGATTTTTTAACAGTATCATTATAAATCATTCAATAAAAGATTTTATGCCCACTAGAGAAGAGCAGTTTGAAGCTTATAAAAGATTGTTAAGTGATATTAGATGGAAGGCTAAGACTTTAGAGATTAAAGAAAATGATAAACAACAGTGTAGAAACTGCGGGTCTCGGTCACACCTTCAGGTACATCACAGGCAATACCATTTTGTAAGATCATTGAATAGGTTTAAACACCCTTGGGATTATCCAAGAGATATACTAATAACACTATGTAAAGAATGTCATGATTTAGGTCATGAAAAATATAAAGTACCAACACTAACAATTTAAATTATGGGATTTTTCGATTTTTTTAAGTCAAAACCAGTTAATGATCAAGATTCGTCAGAAGAACCACTAGATCAACAAGAAGCTACGGATAAGATTATAGACAGAAATTTATTCGTAAAAGACGGTGACGCTGGGGTATCATTGAATTCTGTAACAGAGACCTCATGGCAACGAGTTTTTAGCAGAATTAGAAAAGATTATGAAACTGAAGGGTACAATGATGCTTTAAGTACAGCAGATAATAAGTATCGAAATGATAATTTGGAAATCTTAAAGTTGGACCTCGAAGCAGATATCCAAGAAGCTGAGATTGATATTAGAGAGTACCTGAAGGAGGTGGAGTTTCATATTTCTTCTAGAAGAAAAGCGGAGTTATTTGATTTGGTAGAAGAACTTGAATCAAAGAAAGAAGTATGCTTGGAGCGCCTTGCAACCATGAAAGAAATTAAGGATGGAATGGCGAATAATACCGGAACTTCAAGGAGAATGGAACTTGCCTATATCCGTGGGTTTAATAAAGGATTGGCTGCCTTAACTATGGCCGATGTGATTAACAAAAAAATTTAAAAACATGCAAAAGTTTTCAATGCCTAAAGATATGTGGTTAAAGTTTGGCTGCTTCTTATCTGGGCACAATTATAGCCTTCTTGCAGAGTGTAGTGAGACTAGCAAAAAGTATGTACGAAAATTAACTTCGGCATTATTAATCATAACTATTATATGGAGTATGATTGGATATATGTTTGCGACAAGGTATACAGAGAGCGGAATATTGGGCGGATTTATGGGGGCCTTGTTCGCCGGCATCATAATCATTCAGATTGAGAGACAAATAATTTTGGGTTCGACAGAAAGAGCCAAAATGATTCCGACCTTGATATTTCGTCTTTTATTAGGATTGATTGTTGCTGTAATTGGCGCACTAATTTTAGATCAAGTTTTCTTTAAAAATGATATAGCACGAGAAAAAGAGAATCTGATTAACCAAAGAATCGGGATTAGGACAATTGAAATTAGAAAACAATCCGAAAGCACTATTGCTGAAAACCAGCGTACAATAGGGAAGTTAGAAGAGCAGATTCAAAAAAATCTTGAAGATATTAAGCGTTCACCAACGTTTACATCTAATACACAAACATCAATAGATACTTCAGGCGGAAAGAAGATTATAAGTACAAAATCCCCAAACCCTCTATTAGAAGAAAATAAGATTATTAGAGGACAGACCGACGCCTTGCGAAATGCCATTATGGAAGAAAGAAGTCATCTTGGTGAGAAAATAGAAAAAGAAAAGGAAAGAATTAGAAAAGAAAAACCAGGATTCTTAGATGAGTTGAATATTATCTACAATTTAGCAACAAGCTCGGGATTGTCTGCATTTGCCTATTTCTTATTTCTATTTTTCTTCATTTTTATTGAGTTATTTATAGTTATCGCTAAATTTATGGATGGTGAAAATGATTATTACAAGGTCATGAAATATCAAGAAAAAATAAGAGAAGAAAGGCTCAAAATTTTAGAGCAAAAACGCTCTGCTGCACTTGGAGAAAATGAGAGAATTGATTTATCAAACGAGTTAATTTCTAATTTACCTAAATAATTATAGTTCTTTTAAAAATGATTTTAGTCTTATTATTCAAGCAATTCGCTCCTCAGTTTCGCCAAAAACTCTTTTTTGGGATTGGCTTTATGGGCCTCGGATACTGGATGTATACTACTTCTATAGTCAGCAACTAGGTTAAAAGAGATTTAAAATAGAAAAGTATATTTATTGTTTCGGCACCTAGGCTATTTTGCCTTGAATCTCACTAAGTACCAATAGAAACCAACTAAACTCATGAAATATTTATTAGTAGTTTTAATAGGCCTGGGTATTTCTACACAAGCTTATTCTCAAAATTTATCTTTTGATCAGGTATTAAGTTTGAGAAAGAATAATCTTGCTGAGGTAGAAGAATATTTGTCCACACATGGTTGGAGTTTTTTAGAGGGATCTGCAGCAACAGATACCACGTTAGCAACGGCAACCTTTACATATAAGAGATCTACTTATGAGGACAAGGCCGAGTCTTTTCTTCTATTTGTGAACTCTAGTGATAATAGTAGTAATAGACTTCGCATACAAGTTGTTAAAAAAGATATTTACGAACTTTACTTGGCCAGAATTAAAGCCTTAGGTTGCAAACTTATAAAAAGTGAAATAGTTGATGGTGGAATCGTTAAGGTATACCAAGGAGCAACGACAACAATAAAGATTAGCATTTTAACTGACAAGGATGAAGAATATTCAACCAAGACTATTTATAACTTCTTCATTGCTGGAAATTTTGATTATGCTATCAATTTTTCAGATGAAGAGTGATAATGTTTTTTAGGTAGTATAATTTCATTAACTCATCTTCTCCGATATTTCCCCCGAGTATGGTAATAATACCGAGAGCGGTTTTGGTTTTTAACTGCATTTTTTGAGGTAGAAACCGATTTGCGAACATGGCCTTTTCGGAGACGACCGTTTTTATCTACGGAGGGTTTTACATAGGTAGATGACCCACCCGTTTCTTGTAAATCGCAACTGCTGAATAGGAGCAGAAAAGGGAGTATGAATAGGAGCTTCTTCACTTCAATTCGCATCAATTTTAACTTCCAACACCGTTTGCAGGCTTTCCGATAAATTGCTTAAGATATCGTAGCCCGTGGCTTGCTCAATGGCATTTACCGAGGTGCGGTAGTTACGCCAATTAGAAGATACACTTTGGCTGTTGGGTGTATTCACGGCAATAACCCGAGTGCTGGAGTTGATACGAGCCAAATCGTTATTTCCTTGCGGAATAACCACTAATACTTTCCAAATGTATGCGGGTACTACAATGCGCCCCTGATCGATGGTAGTAGCATAGCCATTGCTACCTGTACCGCCACTGCCATAGGTCCCCATAACAATGTACACTTCATTACCTGCAGAAACGAGCGTGCGGGCATAATCTTCTAGGTTGGCCCAAGTTTGGCGGTTGTTGTTGGGCGCTTGGGGAATCATGTTCGTCATGAGAAAGGTAGCAGAATTGGCGGCTACCGAACTGGTCCGATCTGCCGAAGGGCAATTATGGCCACGGTCGAAACCGGAACCGCTGTAGCTGCTATCGTCTACCTTGTACCAGCCGCTAGGTAAACTGGCATCGGGTCTAAAATCATCTTGTCTGTCTGCCGTGCCTATATCATTCGCATCTAAGTGCCAACTCACCCAATTGGCTATGCGGGTACTGTTGTTGTAGGAGAGTATGTAATAGCCTTTGTCTAAGAGGTAATTGTTGGGCTTGCTTGTAGCTGCCTGACTCGGGTTGCCCAAGAGCATATTGCCATTATCTGCAAAGTTGCTTGGCGACACCGTATTCGGCTTGCTACAGGCCAATAGCACCAAGGTGCTCAGTAGGACAATTCTATAAAAGTGCTTGGGTGAGAACATGTTTTAAATATCGGATTTTATTTTAAAAGAAAACCCCAGCATAAATGCTAGGGTTTAACCAAACTAAGATAAAAAACCACAATTAAAATCTTAGTCTGTTTTTAGTTCTTTATTGTCAATTGCTCCTTCGACATCAATAAATACTTTGTTACCACCAAGTGCTCTTAAACCAGGAGCATCTACTATAATTCCCCGGGCGTATACTTTACCCATCGTTTTATATACCTTGTCAATTTTAACCATTCGTTTAGACCAATGACTCTCTAATGGAGTTACTCCTGCAAGTGCACTTCCAATGGAAACAAATATGAAATCTTTCTTGGGGCTACTTCCATAGAAAAGTTGAACTTCTTTACCAACAAATACTTTGTAGTTATCATATGAAATTGTGTCTTTCTCAAATTTAATTGATTGAGAGAATGCTGAAAATGTAAATAAGCTTAGAAAGGTAAATAATAATGCGATTCTTTTCATGTCTTTTTGAATTGATTTATTCAAAGTTCGACCATAAAATTGACAAATCAGATGAATGGCTTTTAGTTAAAAATAGTTTGACTCAACCTGTCGAATAAATTGAGTGAAACTAGGTGAATGCACGTTTATTCACTTAATTTTGATTGCTATTGCCATTTATTATCAAGAAATTGCTTTGAGCAAGAGCAACTACCTATTATTGAACTAACCTATGTATAATCAGCATAAGATCCTGCGTGTCTTTCAACTGATCAATTTATTGAAAGCCAAACCAAGCAAATCCATTCGTTCTTTGGCTAAAACCTTAGCTATAGACAACCGAACCATTTACCGCTATTTCGATTTGCTGCGTGAGGTGGGTTTTGAGTTAGAGAAAGATTCTTTCAACCGCTATTTTATTCCCGATGAAACAAGTGTTACCCCCTTTGCATTAAGCCCTGATGAATCGGCATTGCTGAAGGAATTATTGATGACCTCGGGAAAGAATAGCATACTAAAAGATAGTATTCTGAAGAAGTTATATATCCATTCTGATATTCATATTCAGGGTGGACAAGTTTTTAAAGCACACCTTTCTAGTTTGGTAGAAAAGGCTGGAGAGGCTATTGCCAAGGGCAAGCAGGTCTTAATTAAAAAGTATTATTCTGCCAATTCCAATGCCATTGACGATCGTATCGTAGAGCCGATCACTTTACCGATAATTATCAAAACCTAGTTGCTTTTGAAGTGTCTACAAAGCAGGTTAAATACTTCAACATTGAGCGCATGACGGCTTTGGAAATACTCCCCAAAGCCATACAGCATGCCGATTTGCACAAAACAAGCAAACCCGATGTTTTTGGGTTTGGAGAAAGTGGCCAAACTCACGATGTTGATATGTGGTTGAGCTTACGTGCCTACGTGTTCTTAAAGGAAGAGTATCCCTTAACTATCCCTTACTTGAAATACGATAAAAAACGAGATCAATATCGTCTACAAGTCACTGTGAATAATTTGGCACCGGTGGAACGTTTTGTGAAGGGGCTTGAGGGGGAAATAGTGGTGGTCAATTAACAAGATTTTATTAAACTTTAAATAAACTATTATGGAAAATTTATCTCTTATACTCACACTGGCTGGGTTAATTTATGTTGTATTAATTGTTGTTTTCTATTTGATTCTCTCATCCATCAATAAAAACCAACTAAAGACGGTATATATGCTCAAAAAAATATATGAGAAGGATGGTTCAAAATTATCTGATGCTGACCTTAAGTTCATCAATAAATAATCACCCTATTGATGCAGTAGTAAATTTTCACCGTATCTGTCAAAAAAAATATCCTAAAATTTTGCTGTAAAGAAAAATCCCTCTACTTTAGCCCTTGCATTCCGAGACCATCTTAAGCGATGGCGCCAACCGAGTGAAAGACACCACGGTGGTAAATTACAATGCGGATTTACAGAATCAAAATAAACTTAAGCTGTATCCCCCATTTTTATCGGTTTGCAAAATGTTTAACCTTAAAATTTTGCAACATGTTAGCACACCTCTACATCTCACGTCCCGGCGACAGAGAAAAAATTGTTGAAACCTACGAACACTTTTTAACCCTCAGCGACGAAGAGCTGAGAGAGAAATGCTTGGCAGCCAAAAAGCAAGGCTTATTTGGTGTACACGCCCAGGCACTAAATTTCATAGGCTTATGGAATGCCGCCCGAAAACGCAACATTCCATTCGATTTAATCATAGATCCCAATGGCCTAATGGAATTTAACGAAGAATAAATCACCCACACCAAACATCAAGAATCCCCAAGGGGATACCAACCGAGAGCAAATCCCTCCACGGTGGTCAAACAGATGAGGACGAAAGTCAAAATAAACCGATTCACCCCCCTCATCTGTTTCTTGATCTTGGTTTAAAAACCCCAACAGATGGAACAAGACTTAAAACCCTTTTCATACGGTAAATTGCTGATCAAGTTCGATCAACATTGTATTAGCTGTACCGCTAAAATCACGAATTCGGCAGCAACCGTTAATTCATTAATTAAACACCGAAGCAAAGAGGAATTTATAGATCCCGTAGTCTTACTTTTTTCAGACCTTAATAAGCCACAATCACTACACTTTAATTTTCACTTTGCAGTAGAACTTATCGAAGTATCCAACTGGTGTCGCTATGGCTTTCAGCCGGCACAAAACTACCCGGGCACTTTCGTGAAAAATTATGTAGGCCTCCAAGCCCTTGTGCTGCTACCCGAAGGTTTTTTCCAAGAGCATGGCGCCGATCCTAAAACGATGCCCTTTGGTCCACCGCAGAGCACCTATCTTCGCCCGAGGGTAAAAGTTCAATTAAAAAATCACACCAAAATTTTCTCATGAGGCACAACTTTTATAACTCAATTATCAGCTTGGAAGAGGCAACAGAAAAGCTTCGTCAAGGTATCGCACAAGGTTTGTATGGCCCGCCTTACGGCCTCCGAATGCTCCAATTTAATCCAACTATCATCAGCATTGGATTAGATCATTTCCAATTCGGGATGTATAAACACCACGGCGTATTTCGTGCTACGATTAGCCCCGAAATAGCTACCCATTGGGGCATTGAGCTGGTATCGAATAAAAATTGTCTCTAGTTGTCAAAAAAACAAAAAACAAGAGAACTCGCAAAAATTAAAAAACTATATTTAAGCAACCATGCCCCGCTATCCTCATAAAATTTCCAAATCCCGGTTTGTTTCGGGAGCACAATGTCAAAAGAAACTCTACTTCGATTTATTTCGTAGAGACTTAAAGCCACCTGTTTCGGCTCAGCAACAAGCACTATTCGATACCGGTCACGAGATTGGCCACCTGGCGCAACAAGTCTTTCCGGGAGGCATCGATTTAAGCCCCAAAACCTATTACGATTTCTCGGATGCCATCGATCAAACCAGAGAGGTTATTCATAAGGATCAGCAGACCATTTACGAAGCCGCTTTTTACCACGAGGAGGTACTAGCCGCTTTGGATATTTTACACCATGAAAATGGAGAACGCTGGGCCATCGAAGTGAAGAGTAGCACCACGGTGAAAGACTATCACCTGCAAGATGCCGCCCTCCAATATTGGGTCATGCAGCAATCGGGCTTTAGCCCCGATAAGTTTTTCTTGATGCATATCAATAACGCATACGTGAAGCAAGGCCCTATCGACCCCAAGGCCTTATTCACCCTAAGCGACATTACAGCACAAGTGAAGGAGATGCAAGCTTGGGTGACGGAGCAACTTCCCAACTTAAAGTCTTTGCAAGCAAACCAAGAACCCGATATATCCATTGGCAAACACTGTGCCGATCCTTTTGAATGCGATTACAAACAGCACTGTTGGAAACACATCCCAAGCAAAGATTCCGTTTTCGACTTAAAAAATGCTCGAGGTCGCGAATGGGATTTATATTCGAAAGGGATCCTGCATTTATCCAACGTGCCCGATGGGTATAATTTAACGCCTAACCAACAGCTACAAATCGATGGGGTGAAATATGAGAAGTCGCATATTGATGAGAGAAATATCGCCTCTTTTGTAGAGGTCTTAACATATCCAATTTATTATTTCGATTTTGAAACCATCAATTCGGCCATCCCAATTTTGGATGGCACCAAGCCCTTTCAGCAAGTACCCTTTCAATATTCATTGCACCGGGTAAATGCACCAGGTGAATCGGCTGAACATACAGCCTTCTTGGCCAATCCCCTCGATTTTACCGAAAAAGGAGGGGCTGATCCACTAAAATCTTTGATTAATCAGCTCAAAACTGATTTTCAACAAAAAGGAACCATTTTGGCATACAATGCTGTTTTCGAGAAAACCGTGTTGAAAGCCCTAGCCACGGCATACCCTGAGGATGCGGATTTTATTAATCAGCTTACCGAGCGTTTTATCGATTTGATGGACGTATTTAAAGAAGGCTGGTATTATACGCCCGCCATGCAAGGCTCTTACTCTATTAAATATGTATTGCCAGCCTTGTTCCCCGAACTCAGTTACGACAATTTAGCCATTGGCAATGGCACAGATGCCAGCAACACTTTTCTAAGCATGATTTTAGGTTCCTTTACCGGAAATGAAACGCTCACTAGAAAACAACTTCTGCAATATTGCGAACAAGATACCTACGCCATGGTGCTCCTGCATAAGGAGTTAATTAGGGTAGGGTACCAATCAGATGAAGATGAATAAAAAACGAATCTTTTTTGGCTTAGTGCTGCTGGGTATAATAGGCTTGCTCATTCCGCAAAAGCTACAAATGCCCGTTATGGGTGCAGATGATGGGAGTTATAATGCCCAATCCTTTTGCGCATACCCCTGGGGCAAATCGGTAACACACAAAGGGGTAGATATTTTTGCACCCAAAGGCACCCAAGTACAGGCTGCTACATCGGGTATAGTCTTGTATGCCAGCTCCATTAAACTAGGAGGGAACGTAGTTTTTGTGTTGGGCCCCAAATGGCGCCTGCATTATTATGCGCACCTACATGCCATTCAGGCCAAATCGCTTTCTTGGGTTTCTAGAGGTGAAGGACTAGGCACCGTAGGCGACTCGGGCAACGCCGCCGGCAAACCCCCGCATTTGCATTACGCTATTCAAACTGCTATTCCCTATCCTTGGAGAATAGATTTCGATAGACAAGGTTGGAAAAAGATGTTTTACTTGAATCCGATGGATTATTTTGAGTAAGTGAAAATTTACGACTTAGGCTGTCAAAGTAAAAATATAACTATGGATTATTGAGGAGATGTGTTTAATTTAGGTAATTAAGTCAACTAATTGAAATAATAAATAATTCACTAATAAGGCTTAAAAAGTCCTAAATAACGAAAAAACATGCCAAATATAATAGAATTTATAAATGCTGCCAATGCCCAAACAACTGGCTTAGGTATAAATCAAACAGCGACATCATACAGACAAAGTAATGAACTAACTTTTGACAATCTTGATGTTGAGATTGGTTTTGGAATTGGAAGAGCAACTTCAATACCATGGATAGCATTTTTAGGTTATAACCAAAGAGTTCAAAGAGGCATTTATCCAGTTCTCCTTTATTATAAAGATGAAAATTTATTAATCCTTGCATATGGTGTGTCAGCTACTAATCAACCAATTGATATCTGGCCGAATCTAGAAGCACTTATTTCGGTTAGTGAATATTTTGAACTAAATGGACTTAAAAGACCAAGAAAGTATGGGAATTCATTTATACATACAGTTTATCCGACCGATCAGTCAATAAATGAGGCAATAATACAAGCAGACTTACTAACCTTAACAACATTTTATCATACTTGCTTCAATCCTATACCCGATGATAATGGGGACAATTTTCCTGGTTATGACTTTGATACTGACCCAGACAAACCATTCATAACACAAGACGACTTCATAAAGACAACTAACCTTTTAAAAAGAAAAAAGAATATAATTCTTCAAGGTCCTCCGGGAGTTGGTAAAACATTTATAGCTCGTAAGATTGCTTATCAGATTATTGCGCAATCTGCTGATGCATTTATTGAAATGATTCAATTTCATCAATCATACAGCTATGAAGATTTTATACAAGGTTTAAGACCAACTGTTGATGGCTTTAAAATAATACCTGGTGTGTTTTTTAGATTTTGTCAAAAAGCTATTGCTCATCCAGACAAAAAGTTCTTCTTTATTATAGATGAAATCAATAGAGGAAATTTGAGCAAAATTTTTGGTGAGCTCTTAATGTTGATTGAAGCTGACAAACGAGGTAAACAATACTCAATTAAACTAACCTATTCAGAAATAGAAGATGACAAATTTTTTGTTCCGGACAACCTCTATATTATTGGAACAATGAATACTGCGGATAGATCTCTTGCAATAGTTGATTTTGCGTTAAGAAGGAGGTTTGCTTTTATCACTTTAAAGCCAGACTACGGAGCTAATTTTAGCGATTATCTGATAGAGAATGGACTCTCAACAGGCCTTGTAAAACATATCTGTACTTCAGTTACAAGAGTTAACAATCATATTGAAGACGATATTAACTTAGGCAATGGTTTTCAAATTGGCCATAGTTATTTTTGCAATAGACCAGATACTGTTGATGAAAATGTTTGGTGGTCAGAAATTCTACAATATGAAATAGAACCCTTACTTGAAGAAATTTGGTTTGATGACCAGAATAAAGTATTAGAAATGATGCAAATTTTAACCAGATAAAAAATGCGTATACCAATTCAAAATATTTATTATTTATTATGCTATGCTTGGAATAAGCTTGATGAAAAGGATCGTATTAAGGTTGGAATAGAAAACATTACTGAATTGGTAGACCTCTTTGCAAAAGTTTTAATCAATGCTACAAAAGTACTTCTAAAAAGAGGTGTTGATAAGAACTATATTGAACATATTGAAGAAGTTGCAGGCGTAAAAGGAAAGCTCTTAATCAGCCAATCGATAAAGCACAATATTCTTTTTAAACAAAGAACGATATGTAATTTCGATGATTTTTCGTCGAATATTTTATCCAACCAAATATTATTAGCCACCATTAGTAGGTTGACTAGGACTAAAGGAATTGACTATCAATTAAAATACGAGCTAGTTTCTCTTCAAAAGATGTTTATCAATATCGATCATATTCAAATGTCTAATTCTTTGTTTAAACAAGTGCGACTTAATAGAAACAATAAGTTCTATGGATTTGTAATGGATGTTTGCCAAATCATCTTTGAAAGTTCTTTCCCTTCGGAAGAAAAGGGCAAATACATATTCTCAGATTTTACTAGAGACGAAAGAAAGATGCCATACCTGTTTGAGGAGTTTGTTAGGAATTTCTATAGAATAGAACAGGAGAAATATACAACAGTAAAACGGGATAATATTGAATGGAAATTTGAAAGTTTGGACGAGCTAAGCGATCAATATCTACCTCAAATGCAGACAGACATTACACTTGAAAATTTAACTGACAAAGTAATTATTGATGCTAAATATTCACAAGAAACAATGGTTTTAAATTACAATAAGGAAAAAATAAAATCCGGTAATTTATACCAACTTTTTAGCTACTTAATAAATCAGGAAAAGGATTCTGATAAATCTCAAAAGGCAATTGGTATTTTACTATATCCTACAATTGACAAGGAATATGACTTGAACTTTAAGTATGATAATCATGAAATCAAAGTAAGAACACTTAATTTGAACACAGATTGGAAAAATATTCACGAAAGATTATTAGCAATAATATAAGCTGCTCCAATTTAAAACACTTTAGATAATAGTACTACAACAATAAAATTGTGAAAAAACAATAAGTTAATTGACGAAAACGGCTTTATTTACAAAATAATTTGATATTATTTACATATTTATTATATTTGTACTATATATTGTAAATATAGAATATAATGATCGATAATAAACAAAAGAGTCAAAGATTTAAGCGTATAGCATCAAAAAGAGTTGCTAATATCATAAAGAGCATTCGTAGTTTATCCAATTGTTCTAACCCTAATAACTACCAGTATAACGAGGAGGATGTCGTTAAAATGACAAGGGCGATAAGAGAGGAATTAAAGGTTATGGAAACTCTTTTCAGAAAAAATTTAAGCAATAAAAAAGAAACATTTAATTTCTAATCTATGAGATGGAATTTTAGACAAGGAGGAAAAACGGAAAATCCTAAGGATGCGGGCATTAAAGAATTTGCTAAACATATTTTTGAATCGGTAGTTAGAGAGGCGACTCAAAATGCCATTGATAAGCGGCTTGATGCAAACAAACCGGTTGTTGTAAAATTTGATTTTGGCGTTATCAAAAAAGAAAATATTCCTGGATTTGATGAGTTGGTGGAAAGATGGAAGGCTTGTTACGAAAAATGGAAGGACCAAGCTCAATACGAAATCTTTCTCAGAGATATTTTGGATAGGATTGACTCTTTTGGTGAAAATGTACCTTATTTATCTATCTCAGATTTTAATACTGAAGGAATGGATTTTACTTCTAATACTGACATAGATAAAACTGGATACGGAGCATTTTCCAGAGGGAATCATTCATTCCATAATTCAGACAATGCGGCAGGATCTGAAGGACAAGGTAAGGCTGCACTATATGCAATTTCTGCCATGCGAACAATGTTTGTTCATACTGTAAGCAATAGAGGTTCTATATATGAAGGCCTTACAAGATTTGCTACGCATGAGTATTCAGGTGAGAAATTTAATGCGGATGGATACTTCCCTTTTATGCCTATAAAGCCTGAATATGAAGAGGTGCCTCAAATACATTTGCCTTTTAGGAGAAATAATGATGTATCAGGAACGACCATCTCTCTTATAGGGTTATGGTCTTATGAAGATGCTGACCAAAAAATGATTAAGGCGGCCATTAATAACTTTTGGATGGCAATTAATGAAGGAAGCCTGATAATTAAGGTCAGTAATACAGAGCTCAACCATACTAATATTGAAAGTTTTATCGAGCAATATCTTCCCGAAAGAAATGAATCCAATCGAACTAAGAGCGATCCTACAGAATATGGAAGAGCTAAATGTTACTATGAAACATGGACCGATAAGTTCAAAGACGTAACTGAATCTTATGAAGAAGAAATTGATGTTCTTGGAAAGTGTATGTTGAAAATTTCTCAACACATTGACTATCCTGGTAAGATTGCTTTTTTTCGCGAACAACAAATGCTGATTCTAAGAAGTAGTGCTAATTCTTTTGTCAGTAAAGGGTACTGTGGAGTTTTTATTTGTACATCCGATAATGGGAATAAAATCCTCAGAAAAATGGAAGGGAAAACGCATACGGAATGGGATCCAAGTTTTTGTATGACGGATGATGATAGGCAAAAAGGTAAAAATGCTATTAAAGCCTTGAACAAATTTATTAATGAATCGTGGCAAAACTACCGCTCAAAACATTTCCCCGACTCAATAGACCTAAGGGGTCTTGCTGGATTATCAATCGGGAATAAATCGACAGGAGAAAAAAAACCTACAGGCTCAAAAGAAAAAAAACCAACAATTCCTCCGCCTATTGATGTAACTCAGCCGGAATTTAAAAAGCTTGGGATTAATAAAAAATCACTCCGATCAGTAAAGGAAAACGGTATTTGGAAATATTCACTTACTCTCCATGCGAATGAAGATAGACGATTAAATATTAGTATGGTTCCGGCTACAGATGCTACAAGAATAACCAGTGATGATTTACTTAAAGTAATTCATGTGTCTGACGGTTGGAATATCAACAATAATGCCATTGAAGGGGATTTAATAAAAGGAGATAACATCATTGAATTTTCTTTGGATGAAACTGAACGGGTTGCTTTTGATTTTAAACTAACAAGCTTATGAAAACAAACTACGACTTTCCATATTATTTTTTAGACCTGACAAGCCCCGATATCAGCTACATTAATACTAAGTTTGAAGAAACTGAACTTGTAATTACAATTGATTTGGGCGAAAATGAATTGAATCAGGGTATAGATGTGGTGCTTGAAGTTGAAAACACGCAAACCTTTTACCGCAGGATTTTTGTCTTATCGGAAAGCAGGTCAACAGTAAAAATAAAATATAATCAACTGGGCTCAAAAGTATATTATACCATCCTTCTTTTGTCAAAACAAGATGGAGAAATAGAATTAAACGGTGAAACTGATTATTATGAATTCGGTGACTGTGTAGGTGTTTTAGAAAAAAATACCATACTTTTTGAAGACTCAGAAGGCTTCTCAGGATTGATAAAAATTGCACGCACTAATGAAGATGATATTACCTACGATTTAACAAGCGATTGGATAACAATTTCGCTGCCAACAGAAACTTATGACAATTTTTTAAAGTGGCAAGGTGATGATAAAAATACACCAATTGCCTTAGCCAGTCTTGGCAACAGCTGTATTCAGTTCGCAATCATTAAAGCATTAAAACAACCAGAGGTATTTAATGAGAAAAAGTGGTGGCAAACAATTGAATCGTTACTTACAGATAAAGGATTTTCTGTAAATCATTTGGAGGAGGATAAGGTTCCTGAAGCTACCAATAAAATTTTAGGGAACTGTATTCAAGGAATGATTAACACATTAGCGCCAGAAGTTGATAACGAGGACCCGTCAAATTTCATTTAACTATGAACAAGAAATTCACCATTGATACCATAAAAGACCTTAAGATAAAGGTCAAAGAAATGAACGAAACTATTTTTAGCTACTACACTCAAAAAGGGTTTAAGCCTGACGATTCGTTTGGGTTGCATACTGAACAATGTGAAGTTCCTGAACTTGGCAAAGACGTTGTAGAAAAAATGGTTAATGCTCTCAATAAAATTGATAAAAAACCTTGCGATGAATTTGAGGCTGGAAAAATATTATTTGAAAATCTAATACTTACTCCTAAACAAGCATCTGACATTTGCTTTTGGACTTATCATAATCATTACACCTTTTATCCCTATATTTCAAAAAGGTGGGGTAATCTTTGGAATAGTGAGAAAGATATAGTTAATTTCTCGTCTTATATTATTAAATACTGGATACAATCAAATTCATCACAAAATGAGTTGATCCGTTCCCCGATTTCAGGGCTTTGGTGGTCTTTTTATCTAACTATTGACAATGAAAGAAATGATAAATATGAATTAACCCGGTTATTTTTCAAAAATGATACATTAAGATTGCGGCAGCTTGGTACAGCAAGGTTTGCCAGACATAAGCCAGCTATTCTTGCTGTTCTTGAATTTATAAAAGAAAATAACCTTTCTTTAGAAAAAGCTTCAAATACAATTGTCCCTTATGTAAACCTCTTAGGAGGAATACGACCACTATCATACTTTGATAAAGACTGGTTTAAATCCAAATTAGAAAAGCGTTTTGGAGTAAAGAAAGAAGATAAAGAACTAGCAAATTTGAAAGTCAGTCACGATAAGAATAATGAACAAGGTAATTCATTGATTTCAAAGAAGAAATCAAATCAATTTGATAAGTACTTCTGTTTGAACTCTAAATCTGGGAATTATTTAGTCTCGAGCGAATTCAATATTGAATGGAATTATTGTATTGGCTTAAATTCAGCTATTAGTGACCAGTATTTAGTACATTTTTACAAGGAAGGTAAAATTAAAAAAAGCAATGTCAATAATATATTAAATAAAGCCGTCGACCGCTCCAAGCCTTTCAGTAATGGCAAATGCCAAAAATTAACCTTGATCGATGTGAAACTAATTACACAGCCGGTATTGTTTGGGATAGCCTATAAAACGAGATATGGCATCTACTTTAAAGCGATGGATGAGCAGAATTTGAAAAATTTCAGAATAGATAATTCCGAAATCCATCAAGAAGGTAAGAAGGTTCTGTATATTGATGAATCATTTCAGACAGCCTTTAAAATTTTACCATATAAGTTAAAAGATGACTTAGGGACATTGTTGCAGCAAAGTCCCACTTCAAATGGGGCAGAGATTACAAATAAATACTATGAAAGTAAATGGAGGATTCTTAATGATTATTGGCCAGAACTTTTTAATGATACAATAGTCTGGGCTTAGAATGATACCTTCTTTTGAGGCAGGATATAACTAGAAATTTACGAACTTGCACCTGAAGAATTATTAAGACAATAAATGAAACAAGAAGAGAAAATAAGCATTGACAGTTTTGACGAAAAGCGCTTCTGTGTGCAGTTGTCTGATCCAAACTCAATTAATAATAACAAAGCCGTCATTACTCATTATCTCCACAATATTTGCAATGGAGTTTCTGAGCATTATAAAAAGCAAGCTGAGGTTGCACTCAAAGAGTACATTACATTTAAAAATGGAGAAGAAAAATTTAGTCTAGTTGCTGAAGATGCCATTAATCAGCTTCTTTTGGAATTAAATGATGTTCCATTCCCAATTCCCGAAAATTATAAATTTAAGTTTATTGACTTGTTTGCTGGTATTGGTGGGTTTAGACTTGCATTGCAAAATTTAGGTGGGAAATGTGTATTTACTTCCGAATGGGACTATGAAGCAAAGAAGACCTATAGAGCAAATTTTGGGGAGGTCCCATTTGGTGATATAACAAAAAAGGAAACTAAACAGTTTATCCCTGCTGGTTTTGACGTTTTATGCGCAGGTTTTCCTTGTCAAGCATTTTCTATTGCCGGAAAACGTGGAGGGTTTGAAGATACAAGGGGGACTTTATTTTTTGACGTTGCTGAAATCATAAAAAAAAATCAACCAAAGGCTTTTTTTCTTGAAAATGTCAAAGGGTTGAGAAATCACGACAAAGGGAAAACACTGGAAACTATTTTGAATGTTCTCCGTAATGATCTGGGATATTTTGTCCCTGATCCACAAGTTATAAATGCGAAAGATTTTGGTGTTCCTCAAAATAGAGAAAGAATATTCATTGTTGGGTTTCATAAATCTACCAAAGTGTCAGAATTTGAATATCCAAAACCACTAGACATAAAAGTGACGTTTGGAGATATAAAAGAGAAGGACGTTCCACCCACTAAATTCTATTTATCAACCCAATACCTACAAACACTTCATAACCATAAAGAAAGGCACGCAAGCAAGGGTAATGGATTTGGTTTCGAAATAATTCCAGATAATGGCATTGCAAATGCTGTAGTTTGTGGTGGAATGGGTAGAGAAAGAAACTTAGTTTACGATCACAGAATTACAGACTTTACACCTACTACTCACATTAAAGGAACTGTAAATAGAGAAGGGATTCGTAAAATGACACCAAGAGAGTGGGCAAGACTGCAAGGCTTTCCCGATAACTACATAATCCCTGTTGCCGACGCATCAGCTTACAAGCAATTCGGCAACTCCGTTGCTGTTCCTGCAATTCAAGCAACAGCAAACAAAATTTTAGAACTAATAGGAATTACTAATGTTAACAGGAAATAAGGGTGAATGGAGTGAACCTTATGCACTCTTAAAATTGTTAGCTGACGGAGACCTGTATTTGGGTGATGAAAATTTTAATAAAGTAAAGGATATTGTTTATCCCATCATTAAGGTCTTAAGACACGAAAAGGATAGATCAATAGAATTTACCATTCAAAACAAATTGATAATTGTCTCAGACGGTATAGAACTTCTTAATATTCCAATCAGTCAGTTTATTGCCAATGCAAAAACTTGTTTTGAAAAAATAAAAACTGCCAAGAAGGGTAAAGGTTCATTTGAAATTCCAGAGATAGAGAATTTCTTATCAACGTTTTCCATAACTACATTAAAAGCAAAATCAAAGTTAAAAAACGATATAACCATTCAGGTTTCTGACGACAAGACTTTTCTTTCTCCTACTTTGGGTTTTAGTATCAAATCACAGTTAGGTAGGCCTTCAACACTTTTAAATGCAAGTGGAGCAACAAACTTTTCGTTTTTAATAAAAGGAAATATGTTAGCCAAAGATGAGATCATTCAAATAAAAAGTGCTAATGAGTTTTCAGAAAAATTGAAACTATTAAAGAGTTTTGGTGCTAGGTTAGAGTTTGAGAAAGTTGACAATGAAATATTTCAATCCAATTTGCAGACCATTGACTACAACTTTGACAGGATCTTAGCAGAGATGCTAGTTTTGTTTTACTCAAATGATAGAGCTTCCGAAAACACAATAAAGAAATTCATTACGACTATAACCAGGGAGAATCCAATTGGATACAACTTGAATATAAATTCGAGTATTTATGAGATGATTATTAAAAAATTTCTCACTGACTATGCTCTTGGAATGAGAGCTGCAGAAGTTTGGAAAAGAAACTATCAAGCAACAGGTGGTTATTTAATTGTCAAAGAAGATGGAGAACTTATTTGTTACCATTTCTATTTCACTAAAAACTTTGAAGATTATTTATTTAATAATACCAAACTAGAAACGCCCGATCCGGACAGACATAAGTTCGGTGAAGTATATGTAGAGGAGGGGCAACAGAAGATGAAGCTTAATTTACAAATTAGGTTCATCAAATAACCTTTTTTACAGGGTATGATATTTATACCAGTGAGTTTTTCCGTTACTTCCGTTATTCCAAAATGTCTCTAAATTATAAATAAGAGCCCTAATGTGATAAATCTTTATTCTTAGGCTCTTGTAAATGCAAATTCGAAAATATTTATCGAGCTAAACGCAACTGGAACCTGCCTCTGATATTGCTGCTGTAATAACTACCAAAAGAGTTGGCAGATTTAAACTGATACCACATACTAATGGGAACATTGGCATGGATGTAGGTTTCATTGTCTGTACTAATTAATAAAAATCCAGAGCGTTTGTCGCAGCTGTAATAACTAGCACCTCTAATCCAAGAACTCTTTGCCGTATTCGCCCGATCCTTAAAGCTAAAGCCAAAGTTTCTAACGGTGCTAACGGCTTGGTCATACGATTTAAATGCAGTAGTCAGACCGGTACAACCAGTTTGCCCAACTGCGTTTAAACTAAGTAATATGAATACGATTAATGATAGTTTTTTCATCTCTTTAGTTAATTAAGATTTTGTTTGTAGTTTTTATCCTTCTTTTGGCTTTTGCTTGTAAACTACTATTGATTCCTATAAATTCTAAGTTCAAGTATCAATTTTTAATTTCACTAGCACATTCATTTCCAACTTCAATTGAAATTTCTTTTGGCAAATCAACAATACCATCAGGAAATCTTTCTTTCAATTTAGATATGAAACACTTAATAAAAGTGACTTTGTCGAATTCATCTAAATTTTGAAGATTTGGATAATTTAACATTTTTTTTGCCATTTCTTTTTCCATCTCTAATTCAACCTGTTTCGTCCAAAATATCTTATTTTCTTTCATACAATCTTCGAATACTTTCTCTGTGTTAGCACTAATTTCTATTTTGTCCATATGTTCTATACCTTCTGGATATATGGATTTCATTTTCTGTACAAAACAATTTGATAATAAAACAGATTTTACACCACTTATTCCCAACGAGTCAGTAACAATTTTGATTTCTTGATATAATGCGGTTTCTGTTTTTTTATCCCAACCATTTTTTCGAATTATTCCATATTTAAAGAGTTCAATATGAAATAAAATGCCTATTATGAAAGAAATGGTCAGTCTTAATCCAAAAACAGTTGAGGAGATTAGCAATGCATAATTAGAAGGGTTGCTTATTTTTTTACCCCTTGATCGCCATTTTATCCACCAACTGGATATAAAATAATTAGCTATAACTGGGTATGTGGCATCAATCCCTTTTAATCCAAATATATTTTCAACTATTAAATGAAAAAGCCCAAAAATAATAAGAGTACTCCTAACTATTTTCCATGCCTTCTTAGGGTCGTAAACAGTATTTAAGTCAACGTTCTCAGCTGGATGTTTAAAATTCACAAATTCTTTACGCCATAGACCCCTTTTTTTCAACTCTTCTTCTGCGGCTACAATCGCATTTGTTTGATAATCACTTCTCAATTTGGTGACTATATCTATTAGAGCTTCTTCTGAATTTGCAGCCATCACTTTTTCAAATTCATTTACTTTCATCTTATAAATCGTTTCATTTGATTGTATTGCAAGCTATGATAATGTTCAAAATAGATAGAAATTTTTACACTATTTATACTGATCGTTAACTACAACTGAGTTAGCTACCAGCTTGAATAATATTCTGTACTGATCTAAAATTTTTTCGAGGTTTTCGGAATTATCCAAACTAAAAACCATTCCTTGCAAAATATACATTTGATTTTTTCTATAAAATGCATAAGCAGCCATTCTTACTCTAGCCTTGTAATCTAGTCTTTCTATGGTTTGCTCAGCTTCTAAATAACCCCCGGGTTGATTGTCTATTATCATCTTCTTAGTACTTATAATTTTCATGCCTTCTTGTTCTAATCCACCCCAAAAAGATTTATTTTCAAAAATTGCAAGTATATCATCCTTGGATACACTTTTCTTTTGTAGTTGATCTAAATTTTTAATTAGTAGCATTATGGACGCATTATGTTCATTGAACTGGCTTTGAAATTTTTGTATAATGCTTGGACGGTCGGCTTCAGATTGAATCCAGCTTTTAGGGAGTCTTATTTGCCAGTCTGTGCCTTTAGCTTTTTCGTGCCCTTTCGTATGGAAGCTATAAGTGAAGCCATCTAAAAACTCTCTCTCAGGGGATCCTTTATATTTGTATGCAAGTATAGTTTCAAATACTGGCGATGGTATATTATCCCCATTAGACCTAGATAATACCAGTTTTATAAATTCCAGTGCTTCTGCTTTAGATAATTCATTACTTAGAATACCACCTAATTTGTTCAGTAAAGAATTATTTAAAAGTGTAAGTTTTTCCTGACCTAGTAGACTTTCTAAATCATTTTTAATTCTAATTCTTTCTTCACCAAATGCTAGATTAAATTTTAACTCTGCGATACTAACATCATTCAGTAGTTCCGGATATTTTGCCTTAACCTTGTTCAATCCAAGATCCTGACCGCAGAAGAACCCGTAAACCCTCGATATTTTTGTTATTTCAGAGTCTGTGAATTCTTTGTTTTGGGCAAAACATATTAAATTAAGAATTGTTAATAGTAAACCTAATTTGTATTTCATATTTTACATTCTTTAAATTAATAGAACATTTATTTCTTCAGTTTACATATTTAATGATTTCACCCGAAAACTTGAAAATTTATTTAGGCCCTTCGTTGAATGTTGGATATGTCTTTAATTACACTAATAGTAGAATCTTATACATTCTAAACATTATTTAATTCGTTAAAATTGCTCTAACTTCTTCTATGATATCCGTATCTAAACTATAATAAACAATCCGTCTATCTTCATTAGAAGCTACTCGTTGAACCCCATCTTCTACCCCAAACTGATCGGATATTTTTTCATTCAACACCTTAAGAAACTTCGCTCTGCTTTTTCGTTGTGAATCCAAGGTCTTATCATCTAAGTTTAATAGGCTATTCAATCTATTGGTATCTATAGGTTCATTATCATTCAGCACGGTGGTTAAAAATGATAGCTCGTATATTGTTAAGGTTTCAGAGAAATTAGTCTTTCTGCAAAAGTTCCATTTTCTTCTACGGTAATAGGCATAGGCCAATCCACCTACCAGCATTACGGAGCCTCCAATAGGTGCTCCATACCGGAGGTACTTCGAAGATTCGGTCGTGGTGGTAGTGCTAGCTCCTGATGCCCCGAAGCAAATGCTACAAGCTTTATAGCCAGCATTTTCAGCTGCCGATAATTCTTTGCTAATTTTACTATTCTTTAAAAAGTAACAATCATCTTTATGGTATCTGTGTCCCGTTCTAGTGACATATACGGTCTCAGAAAATCCATAGAATGGAAGTGAGATGAAGAATAAGATGTAGAGTATTTTATTCATTAAACAATTGAGTTTTTGGGAGGGAACACCCATTCTTCTTTTTATAATCTTAAGTTATAAAATATTTTAGAATGATGGAGTTAGTTCTCACACACTAATGTAGATACTTGCAAGCCTTACTAACTAATTAAACGAGTGAAAATGTGTGAACGCACCAATATTCACACATTTTTTTTGACTCAATTTTTTGAAATCAGTACCTTCCCTAAAATAACTTTTAGATATAAAATTTAATTATGAATGTAAAGAATTTAGGGCTTGTTTTCCTACTCATTGCCTCAACTACTGTATTTGCCCAGAGTAAGGATTCGAGTTTAGATCTTGGTAAAAAGAAATACGCCGCAGGCGATTACAAAGGCGCTTTGACAGCCTTTACAAAAGCAATTCAGGCCGACCCTTCTAATGCTACGGCCTACTATGATCGTGCTCTTGCAGAGATAGAACTAGAGGATTACGATGCAGCCTTAAAAGACACCAGAAAATTCCACCAGCTTCAACCCCAGGATGTAGATGGTATTAACCAAATTAGTTACTTGTTGCTCGTTAAAGAAGATTTTAAAAGTCTCATAGAGTGGTCAACCCAAATGCTTAAATCAAAAGATGTGGATGTGGTAAGCAATGCCCATTATTATTTGGGGATTTCTTATAGCAACATGAAGGTATATGATAAGGCCTTATTTGAACTCACAAAAGTATTGGCATCTAAACCTAAAGATACCGACGCACTCTATGCTCGAGGACGATTGTATATAGACTTAAATAAATATGGAGAAGCCATTAAAGATTTTAGCCAACTGCTAAGTGTGGATAACAAACATGTGAACGCCCACTTTTGGAGAGCCTTGGTTTATACGTATCTCGATAAGCCTACAGATGCACTAAAAGATTTAAATACAGCCGCTGATTTGGATAGTACCTTAACTTATATTTATGATCTGCGTGGGGATATTAAACTGGCTTTAGCAGATACCCTGGGAACTAAAGCAGATTATGATAAGGCAATTGCTCTGGGTTCCGACCCTGATTATGATTTGCTCTATAAACGTGCCATGCTTGCTTATAGAGAGCTTGATGATAACGAAGACGCTCTCGTCTACTTTAACAAAGTTATAGCTGGCGCTCCAAATGATTATCCCGATATCTACTCTGCAAGAGGCTATATATATGTAGATAAAAGTTTGTTCGACAAAGCAGATGCTGATTTTCAGAAATTTCATTCATTAGATTCCGCCGATACCTACGTCTACCTGAATTGGGCTTTAGCTAAACAAGGGTTAAAACAACACGATGAAGCCATTAGAATGATCAAGTTGTATTTAACCACTAAAGATATGAGTGAGCAATCTTTACTTTATGCACAATATATAATGGCTAAAGAAATGTATGAGCTAGCAGATTATTCTCACGCTATCGAAGAGTTTAACAAAGCCCTCGATATTGATACAAATTATGGTGAATTACACTACTGGTTAGCTAAATCATTAATTGAACTTAAAATGAATGATGAAGCCTGTGCGCACTTTGAGAAAGCACATGAACTAGAATATGCAGGTGTTAAAGAAGATCTCATTAAGCACTGTGGGTATAGCGAAGGGGCCTTTGAAAATGAAGAAGACTAATATTATAAACCAATTACTAACATACAACTTACCATTAATCAATTAACCATGAAATCAGTATCACTAACCTTATTGTTCTTTTTTAACGTTTTATTTTGCTTTGCTCAAGTGGAGCATGTTAGTTATTATACAGAAGATTTTGAGCTTTGTGCACCACAGGCAGCAAAATACTTGGTGAAGTACAAAACAGATCAAAACTCAAAACTTGTAGATAAGATAAAAGTTTACAGAGCAAGCGGAGAGCTAAGTGCCGATTGGTTTTCAAATGCAGTAGATAAAGTTAATCCGTATGAGAGCCCAATAAATGGGGAGTACAAGTCGTATTACAAAGATGGAACGGTTTATCAAAAGACGATGTACAAAAACAATGTTCAGGATGGGTATGATTTCGAGTACTTTGATAATGGTAAAATTAAGATCTCTAGAAACTATAAGAATGGCATCTTAGATGGAGATTATAAACAATATGATCGCGAAAGCAACCTGTTGAGTGCCGAAAATTTTGTGAATGGTACAGGAACTTTAATTGGTTATTACGAAAATAACAACAAAGAAGCTACTATAAGAATGGTGAATGGTAAAAAGGAGGGCTTGTTTAATCTGTTTACTGAAAATGGGAAACTATCATCGCAAGGTACATTTAAAAACGATTCCTTAGATGGACCTTTTATTCAATATTTTGATGATGGAGAACGTATTAAAAAAATTACATCATACACCCGGGATAGTATTACAGCAATTAGATTCGAATGCAACGATTATCAGAAGTGTAAGGTGATTATAGAGAATGATTTTTCTGCACCCAGAATTTCTCAATCGGAGTGGTCATTGAGTAATTATGAAAATGCAGAAACAATTAAAGAGGGTTTGTTTATTAATGGTAAAAATAAGTCAGCTAAACTTGGGAATACAGATATTGACTTAAATATTCCATGGATTGAATATGAAGACTTTACCATAGAAGCTGAGTTTATTATCAAAGATACTAATACAGAATACGGACTCTATTGGAATGAAAATGAGAGCGAGAACAGCTATAATGGGTTTGTAATTAATACCCTCAATAAGGGCTACGAGATTGAAAATTTCGACGGCACAATTTTTCTTAAAAATAAAAAGGGAGTATCTGATGTAATTAAGCTTGGGGTAAATCAAAAAAACACACTCTCAATATCTAAAAAAGGTGTCGATGTATATTATTCTGTGAATGGCATAATTATAGAAAAAGAAGTATATAAAGATTTTAAATTCAATGGGAAGCGTTTTAGTATCTATATCGCTCCTAAAGATCTAAAACTAAGTTCCAAAATAGTGGCAACGAAATATATTTTTAGAGACGACTGGAGCTATGAGGCTGTGAAGGAAGTTGCTGAAGACGTTTCTAAATCCAATTCATACAGCTATTCGGGTAATGGCTCGGGTTTTTATTTGAATGGTGATGGATACATTGCAACCAATTACCATGTAGTTGAAAACTCTAAAGAGTTAGAAGTAGAGACAATAGTGAATGGGGAGGTTGAGACCTTTAAAGCAGAAGTGGTGAAAGTAGACAAGCAAATAGACTTAGCCGTCATCAAAATTGTAGATCCTAAATTTAAAAAATTCCAAGACCTGCCTTATAATTTCAATGTGGAGTTGAGGCCATTGGGTACATCTGTTTATATTTTGGGTTATCCATTTAGCTCTGTACTAAGCAGAGAGGTGAAATATACAAATGGTGCTATTAGTGCCAATGCAGGAATCAAAGATGAGGTGGCTACGTATCAAATATCTGCTCCTGTTCAGCCGGGGAATAGCGGCGGGCCTGTTTTTGATGATCAAGGGAATCTTGTTGCTGTGGTGGTTGCTACCTTAGACAAAGAGATATTCAGTCAAGCTGAAAATGTTAATTTCGCCATTAAAACCCCCTACCTTAAAAGCTTAATTGATATTTTGCCGGAGAAAATTAGCCTGCCGCATAGTACTGTTTTAGCGGGCAAGCCAATGATTGATCAGATTTCGGTAATGAAAAAGTATGTGGTGAAAATTTCTACTAAGGAATAATTAAATGAGAATAATTAAAAAAATTGGCCATTGGATTTTATTTATAATTGGGAGCTATATTGGTTTAAGTATAGTACTTGCCATAGCAACCCTTTTACCCATATATGTGGGAGCATGGCTCTTCACGTTTAGTAATTTTTGGTTCTTTGTAATTGGTAGTTTCCTTTTGACATTTTATTATTTGATAGCTTTTGGGTTACCAGCATTATTTTTTAATTTTCTGAATGACAAGAAACCTGATTATTGGGTTTCTAATATTCTACTTGTACTCATCTCAGTATACTTTTTTTATATTTTGTTTACCATTGTTGCTAAAGTTATTGATCTAAATATAAAGGTGTTTTTTAATTTCAAGGGTATTATTTTTCTGACCACATTGTTACCTGCATATTTGCAGATATTGTTTTCTACAATTGTTGTTCCGTTTCTAAAGGAAGATTAGTGTTTGTGTACTTAAATTGTATATTGTAAGTGAGTTATGAAGAAATCAACAATTACCCTCACAGCCTTATTAATTGGCCTAACTCAAATAAGTTATGCCCAACAATTCAGTTTTACGGAATTATTGACCATGTCAAAATCTCAAAGAAATTTTGAGCAGAGAATGATTGCAATTGGAAATGATCTTATAGAAAAACATCATTCTGAGAACTATACATATTCGACTAAAAATGGTGATTGGGGTAGTTGCGATTTGATTCCAACCGATGATGTGAAAATGCAGGCTATATACAAATTCACAGACGGCACCATCATGTCTGAAACAGGATTAGATAGTATGTACACAAAAGAACAACGTAACGACTTGCTTGAATCAGATGCAGTAAAGTTGGTAGAAGGCCCACAAAATAAGTACAAATATATACCCAATCTAGAAACCTATAGTTTTGACACGGCGTTGCAATCTGATTTTGCTAAAAATTATGATAGAATTGAAGAATCTTATTATACACACTATAGGCATGTACAAATGAAATATTTAAAAAAGGGTATAGGGCCTGCCACCTACTCCAACTCTTTAATGGTTACTCTAACTAATAATGCTGATTATAAAAATTTAGTAAAACAAATACAAATAAAGTGCGAATTCGGAGGGATAATAAATCAAATGATGTGCTTCACTTATCTAGACCCTATTACTGAAAAACTTTGTGGTATTCAAGCTTTCACAAGTCAGTTCCAAGGTGTTTTAAGCTATCACATCAATATTTATTGGAATGAGTGGAAGAGGGTCAATTAGATTTGCTCATATCACAAGCTATATTTTAGAAGCAATGAAATTTAACCCACTCACCAAAGAAGTTTACACCGATCAAGACGAATTCATCAAAAAGATGGATTGCCCCCTCGAGATGAATTGGGCTAACCTAACAATTGGTAATGGTCCCCAAACTATAAACTGTGCTAGCAAATTCAACACTATTATGCCTACCGGGAAGGTGCCGGTAGTATTTGCTAAACCCATCAAACTCACAAAAAATGACACTTAAAGAATTATTAAAAAAAGATTTTGACGCTGATTTAGAAATTTCCGGAGGATTTGGAAATAGTATTGATAATTGTATAATTATTCATAAAACGGATAAAAACGATTATGTAGGCACAGAATATTATATTCTTGAATGTTTAGGAATTGGCAGAGGTATTGAGTGGAAAAGGATAGAGCAATCGTTACTAAACGATAAAAATAGAATGATAGATAAATTGAAAATTGAAACAACGCAGTTGACGGATACCGAGATAATCACACAAATTGAAAATTATTATTTCGACATAACCGAATGTTACTAAATCTGTAGATATCAATATACCAATCATTTAATTTACATGACCGCACAATCATTCGAAAGACTCCTTTTTGAGGGGAAAGAGTACGGAATGGCTGATGAGCCTCTTTACTTTTATTTGCAAAAAAGAAAGGATATTCAATTTACTCGTCCTACAACCGCATGTTGGCGGGGATATTATGGCAGATGGGAAATTAGAGATAATAAATTATTCCTCGTGGATCTTGAAGCATATTTGCCAGGCTTTACCGTAGTAGGAATTGACTATGTATTTTCGAAGCCAGGGCCAATATTTGCCGATTGGTTTAGCAGAGATATAAGAATCCCTTTAGGTGAATTATTAGAGTATGTACATATGGGCTATTCATCCACCTATGAAAAAGACATGTTTCTTGAATTCCAAAATGGAGTCTTAATAAATCGTACCGTAGTAGATAATTACGAAGACTATACAAAGCGTAAGGCTGAAGGTAGGGGCAGACGGGGGGTATTTATTGAAGAAGAAATAGAGGTAAAGAAAACGTTTTGGCAACGCCTTCTTGGGAAATAAAAACTAACAGTTAATTCCCCCTCACCCTCATCTCATTCAACGCATCCTCAATATCGGTAAACTTATAAAGCACCTTGCCACCTAGGCGGTGACCTTTAATTTTTCCCTCTTTGGTCATTTTGCCAAGAGTAGGTAAGGAGAGGTGCAGTAAATCAGCAGTCTCAGTACGTGTATAATAAGGTTTGGGAGTAGTTGCAGGGTTTGGAGCCGGCTGACTAAGCGTTACCCCCAGCGTGCTCTCAATACACTCTTTAATTAAATCTCGAAGTTCTTGTTCTTCAAAATTAGTGAATACCTGTTTCTGGGAGCGGCTCGTAAAATTCTTCGTATCTAGCATGTAATCTTTTTTAGCTGTTTCAACTATCTTAAAAATAGCTGCTTAAAACTTCACTTCCGATTCGTGTTTTCCACAAGGAAAACACCTAAATGCGATTCAGCTATATAAACAGTAGTTAATAGTCTGATATACAAGAATATATGCTTGTGGAAAATCGAGAAAAATAATTTAGCTCACCACTTTCATAGCCTGGCGCTGTACAATTTCACGCATTTGCACCGCATGCTCTTTTGGGGTAACCTTAATATACTGCAAGAAACTCTTCTCGGTAGTATGTGAAGTAATGGCCATGATAGTGTACGAAGGAACGCCGAGCAAATACATATTCGTTGCAAAACTTCTACGAGCCGTATGCGTACTAATTAAGGTGTATTTGGGAACGTTCTGAATAATCTCTTTGCCCTTTTTGGTAATTCGAGTTTGCTCCAAGTCTGTAAAGCCAGCTATCTGGCCAATTTCTTTCAGGTATAGATTCATCTTTTGATTGCTCATACTAGGAGGCAGCTGGTTGTCCGTTAAATCGGCATAACGCTTTCTAATTTGCTTCAACTGGTCGAAAACAGGGATGACCACCTTGCGTCTCGTTTTCTGTGTTTCAATTTCGATGTATTCCTCCCCATTATCTAGTATAAAACATTCCTTAGCAAGATTATTAAAATCGCTGAAACGCAATCCCGTAAAACAGCCCACCAAAAATAAATCACGCACCCGCTCTAGTCGAGTATTTTTTGAGAGGTCGAGTTTTAATAAGGTGTCCAATTCTTCTACACTCAAATAAATCGAATCCACCGATTCTCGAGCAACTCGAAAGCGCTTGCTCTTAAAATCGAAGCTTGTATTTATGCCCCGTTCTGTGGCTTCGTTTAAAAAGGTTTTAAGCGTTTTAATATGCTTGCCCACCGTGTTGGTCGCAAAGTTGTGCTCAACAGATAAGTATTGGGTAAAATCTAAGTAGAACTCATAGGTAATATCTTCGAAATTAAGCTTACGCCTTTTGCTTAACGCAAATTCTTTCAGCAAATCTAGGGTGCGTTGGTACACTACAAAGGAAGCATTAGAGAGCGGCTTGCCAGTCTTGGCATTTAAGCGCCCACGAGCATCTTCAATAAACTGTTCAATAAAGCCGAAGAGATTTTCCTCGGTTTGCACAACAATAGTTTTATCGGGAGATAATACATCTTTAAATAAACTCCTTAGTATTGCCGGAGCAGGTTGTTGTTGCCCGTGGTCGTTTAGATAGCCGCGGTAAATATTCATACAAAACGATGCAATATTTACCAGACGCTGGTTAAATTCTGGAAAGGTTTCAAACGATCTATTTTGTTTTGCCCGCTGATTGTTGGGATCCCAATACTTGGCTTCTATTTTATCTACGGCACCCACCTTAAAGCGTTCGCCGGCATAAGAGAAATACAATAACACGGAACAAGGCGCATCGGCCTTGGTAGCTTTACGGAGATAGAAATTAACTTCGGCCATAGTGCGTAAATGAGTATAAAGTAAAGATATAAATTTGGGGACACTTTTGGGGACACTTTTTTGTAATATTGTTTACTTTATCCATATTTGCTTTACTCAATAATTTACAATAAAGCGCATAAAAGCCTATTATTTACCTTATTTTACTCAAAACGTATAATTAGGTTCCGGTCCCGTCCGGTCCGCAAAAAACAAAAGAAAACCCTTTCCGAAATTTCGGGGAGGGTTTTTTGATTTATGGTGTGTTAAGGACTATCTGGGATAGGGGTCAGCTTGGGCAAAGACAAGATGATTTTTAGACAAGCAGTTTCTTCATCTTAATTCGCATCTACCTTATCTTCCAACACCGTTTGCAAACTTTCCGATAAGTTGCTTAAGATATCGTAGCCGGTGGCTTGCTCTATGGCATTGACCGAGGTAAGGTAATTGCGCCAGTTAGAAGATATACTTTGACTGTTGGGCGTATTCACGGCAATAACCCGAGTGCTGGAGTTCATACGAGCCAAATCGTTATTCCCTTGCGGAATCACCACTAATACTTTCCAAATGTATGCCGGTACCACAATTCGCCCTTGATCGATGGTAGTGGCATAGCCATTGCTACCCGTACCGCCACTTCCATACGTCCCCATAACGATGTATACTTCATTG
This sequence comes from Leadbetterella sp., assembly GCA_021740125.1. Taxonomy (GTDB): domain Bacteria; phylum Bacteroidota; class Bacteroidia; order Cytophagales; family Spirosomataceae; genus Leadbetterella. Next base: position 31,704 of record JAIPAJ010000018.1, read on the forward strand.
CCAGCGGAATCGAGCGTGCGGGCATAATCTTCTAGGTTGGCCCAAGTTTGTCGGTTATTGTTGGGTGCTTGCGGAATCATATTGGTCATGAGAAACGTAGCCGAGTTAGCCGCCACCGAACTGGTCCGATCTGCCGAAGGGCAATTGTGTCCACGGTCGAAACCTGAACCGCTGTAACTGCTGTCGTCTACCTTATACCAGCTGCTAGGTAAATTCGTATCGGGTCTAAAATCATCTTGTCTATCTGTCGTGCCTATATCATTGGCATCGAGATGCCAACTCACCCAATTGGCTATGCGGGTGCTGTTGTTGTAGGAGAGTATGTAATAGCCTTTGTCTAAAAGGTAATTATTAGAATTGCTTGTAGCTGCTTGGCTTGGGTTACCCAAGAGCATATTGCCATTGTCTGCAAAGTTGCTTGGCGATACCGTACTAGGTTTGCTACACGCTAGAAAAACTAGGGTGCTCAGTAGTACACTTCTATAAAAATGCTTGGGTGCGAACATGTTTTAAATATCGGGTTTTATTTTAAAAGAAAACCCCGGTGCATTACCGGGGTTTTCTCAACTTAACACTAGATAAACTAAACCACAACTAAGTATTAATAATCGCCACTAACCGTAGCAATAGTATAGCCTCCAACACTTGTATTCTCCGCTATAATTTTTCCATTGATTAAAATCCGAACAGTTACATTACCTGACGAACGATTGTTTTGAGCTGACACATAAAGCCATCTTTTACCTTGTTGAGACCATTTATACGTCCACCCATTTCCTACGTTTGCCCATTGTTGGGTATTATCATCTGCGTTTTGCAGGGTTACACTATAACTCCCCGAAGTCCCAGTTACCTCGTAACTGTATGATTTTTCTTTAGCACAACTTGCCAAAAGAAATGCGGCTATAATCGTGAATACTAAAATTAGTTTAAAATTCTTCATGACTATTAATTTTCTTTTTCTAATTGCGCATCAACAGCATCTTGATCTAACTTTTTCCAACTGCCCGTTGCTGCATCAATTACTACGGGAATTAATCCGCCCAACACATCTAAGATTACCCATCCTGCACCAACTTTCGAATTAATACTACGTCCAATAGTTTTATATCCAGCTTTCTTAAATTCTACCATATATTCTTGGTTAGGTTTTAAATTTAAGGTATAAGGTGTAGTACCCATTCGTATACCATTTACATATACATCGGCACCAGATGGTGTGGATGATGCGTATACATTTTGTTTCTTTGGTCCAAATAAGGTAGCACAGCCACTGGTGCTTACAAATACAGCTGCTAAACAAATGCTAGCAATAATTTTTCTAATGATTGAATGTTTTTTCATGTTTTTTGAGTTGATTTTTACAATGTTCAACTAACAGATTGACAACTAAGGTGAATGACTTTCAGTTATAAATAGATTGACTCAAACTGTCGAACAAATTGCGTGATATCGTGTGAAGTCACATTTATTCACCTAATTTTGTTTCGTGATACCACTTAATAGTAAGAAATTGCCCTAGGTGATAATAA
>JAIPAJ010000019.1 GCA_021740125.1 Leadbetterella sp.
ATGTGGTTTTGGCCTTGGGCGGACTGGGTTTCTTTATGTCTATCATGTTTCCTACCATATTTTCATTGGGCATCAACGACCTCAAAGAAAACACCAAACCCGCATCTTCTCTGATAGTTATGGCTATAATCGGCGGTGCTATTTTCCCGGTTATAATGGGTTACATCATCGACAATTCCAACGATAACATTCAGGTAGGTTACTGGGTACCTTTGGTGTGTTTTATAGTGGTTTTGTATTATGGATTGGCAGGTCACAAAAAAGCGGCTTGATATGAAAAGATATTGTTTTGCCCTGGATTTAAAAGACGACGAGGCCTCTATAGCCGAGTATGAAAAAATACACGAGAACATTTGGCCCGAAATTCGAGAAACGATTGTGGTGGCTGGCATAACTGATATGCAAATTTACAGAATTGGCACCCGAATGTTTATGATTATGGACACCGAGGACGATTTTTCGTTTGAGGCCAAATCGAAAGCCGATGCTGAGAATCCCATTGTACAGAAATGGGAAAACTTCATGTGGACATTCCAACAGGCTTTACCCACGGCTAAACCAGGGGAAAAATGGGTATTAATGAAAAAAATATTTGGATTAGCATAGAAATACATTTTGATACTTATTCAATATTAGCATTTTATAAACTTTTCATAACATTTTGTGTCCAATCTGCTTAATAGATAAAAAGACCCAATTTTACCAATATGAAATACCTATTAATTGCCATTTTGTTTGTATCTCAACTGGCTTGTGTTGATAAAAACAATACTAAGGAGATTGACCCTGAAACTGTTGCCACCAATCCCGATTGGACAGAAGCCAGCCATAGCAACGATGTTTAGCCTGATTATGATACCGTTTTTCCTCAAGACAAAGTAAATACCTTGGAAATCACAATTGGGAAAACCAATTGGGAAGCCATAAAAGCAGATATGGTAGCCAAAAACAAAGGTACTTTTGGTGTTGGGGGTGGAACACAGCCTTGTGGCGGCGGACAAGGTGGCGGTGGATTACCACCTGGTGGAAATGGTGGAGTAGTGCCGAGCTTTGGAGAAGAACCAAAATATGTAGAGACGACCATAAAATTCAATGGCAAAAAGTGGGAGAATGTCGGCTTTCGTCTGAAAGGAAACTCCACCTTGAATTCAACTTGGAAATCAGGCATTTACAAACTACCCTTTAGACTAAAATTTGATGAATTTGAAGAGGCACACCCCGAAATCAATGACCAAAGGCTTTATGGATTTAAAGAACTATCATTTTCGCCGGGCGTAAAAGACAATTCGCTTATTAGGGAAAAAGTAACAGCAGATATTTTTAGAATGGCAGGAATTCCTGCCGCCCAAACGTCATTTTACAAACTTTATATTGACTTTGGTGATGGATTAAAATATTGTGGCATATACGCCATGGTAGAAGTCGTAGATGAAACCATGCTCAAAAAACAATTGGGCGAAGATGCTGGAAATATTTACAAGCCAGAGTCAAACTTTACGAGTTTTTCAGAGGCTACTTTCGAGAAAAAGAATAATAAAACTGAGGCAAATTACGCAGATGTAAAAGGAGCTGTAACAGCCCTAAACGCCTCAAATCGCACCTCCGACGCCGCCGCTTGGAGAGCCAATTTAGAAAAATATATGAACATGGATCATTTTATGAAATGGCTGGCCGTTAACACGACCATTGTAAACTGGGATACCTATGGCGGAATGGCCCACAACCTTTATCTGTACAATCACTCTACTCAAAAACTGCTTTGGATACCTTGGGACAACAACGAAGCCATGACGAGCCAAGAACGCGTAAAACTCAATCTATCTGGTGTGGCAACGAGTTGGCCTTTGATCAAATACGTCTCAGAAGATCAAGTGTATTATGCCAAATATAAAGCTTACGTAAAGGAGTTTAATGATAACACCTTTACTACCAGCAAAATGAATGCTCTATTTGACAAGGCTACCAATATGATAACACCATTTGTCAATGGTTCAGAAAAAGAAACTGCTCCTTATTCTAATTTGACCAATGTTTCGCAATTTACAGCGGCATTGCCAATTCTGAAAACGCATGTCGCAACTAGAAACAATGCTGTGAAGGGATTTGTGCCCTAGATCTCTTGAGAAAATTCAGAGTATTTTTGTCAAAAGTTAAAGTAAAGTGAGCTACTTTTTCATAAATTTTTTAACAAAAAAATCGGCTGTAGCTTGATAAATTTTCACTGAATTCTCCCAATTCATCCAGTGATGCGTATCGTCAACAATCATCATAGTTTCGTAGGGAATTCCTTTTTTCTCTAATCTATTTATCAAATCGGTACTTTGGTTAAATCTGACGTTTCTATCATCGTCGGCATGAATTATTAAAACTGGTGATTTCCAAGTATCCATGGCAGAAACAGGCGAAGACAACCAAGCGGTCGATATAGCTTTCTGATAATCAGCTGGCTTTTCTGTTTTATCTTGAAAAGCAGTCATTATACTTGAGTTTGCTCCCCAATCATGCACGCCATGAATATCAACTCCAGCAGCAAAGAGGTCTGAATTCTTTGCCAAAGCCATGGCGGTCAGATAGCCACCATAAGACCCCCCATAAACACCTATTTTAGAGGCATCCACAAAACTTTGTTTCTTTAGCCATAGGCCAGCAGCTTTAATATCTTGATATTCTGAAGCTCCTTTTATGCCTCCATGGGCGGGTTGATGAAATTCGTAACCATAGCCGATTCCTAAACGATAATTAACCGACAAAACCACAAAACCCAAACTTGCCAAATATTGATTTGAGGCATAGGCATTGGAATAATAGTCAGAATAGTGCCAACCCAAAAGCATCTGACGAGGTGGTCCACCATGAATATACACAATTGCAGGCTTTGGTGCTGTATTTCCTTTTGGTAAAAACAAATCTGCATGGATTTTTTGTCCATCTGGAGCTGTAAAAATAATCTGTTTGGGAATAACTAATCTATCTAAAGGATAATCTGTTTTTAGTAATTCCTCCCCTATTAACTTTAATCCTTTTGTCTTATCAAATTTTACAATAGCTGGCATCGGTGGCCTTTTAGCAGTGGCAGAAATAATAGCTAAGTCGTTTCCATGATTTGTAAAAACTGGTGCCCATTCTAAGCCTTCACCTTGGGTAATCACCTCAAAATCAGCTTTATCTACACTTACTTTTGCTACATGTCGCCTTTCAATGTCCAAGGCATCATTTCCTGAATTAACACTAAATGTCAGATGTTTTTTATCGCTACTCAAAGATATATGCTCACACATAAAATTACCAGGAGTTAACAAAAGAGCATGGCCTCCAATTTCTGAAATCGAATATAAGTGTGGCCATCCATCTTGATAAGATAAAAAAACGATTCGGTTTCCAGCTGCCCAATGTAAATTAAAGCCTCCATGTGTCGTTGGGGCTGACCCTCTCATGGTTTTAGGTGCCTCCCAAATTTTAGATGCGGTATTTGAACTAACATCAGCTACCCAAATGCTCCAAGGGTTGTATTTATTTTCCAGCATTGGACTGGGGCTGCCACCTAAACCAGGTCTTCGAATAAACACTATTTTAGTTCCGTCCAATGACCACCTTGGTGATGTATCGATTGTAAAAGAAGGTGCAATCCATTCAATGCTTGAACCTGAGAAATTATAAACGCCAACTATGGAGTGATCGCCTCTGTTTGAAACAAAAAGTAAAGAAGAACCATCTGGACTCCATTCTAAGGAACTTACTTTTCCCCTTGTAGTAAAAAGTTTTTTACTACTATTTGTAGAATCTAGGGCAGCAGTCCAAGCCTGTCCATCCTTTATAAAAGCAATGATTTTGCTATTTGGAGAAATCACAAATTCATCTCCTTCGGAAATTAATTTCAAATCTCCTCCAGAAAACGGAACACTCCACATTTTTACTGTATTTGGTATGGCTTCTCCCAAAGGATTAATGGGTAAATTAACATCCCAATTGCTTCCATGATCACCTCCCCGGACGAATATTACTCTTTGACCGTCATCGGTAATCGTTAAACTCGTAATCTCTTGGGCATCATCTTTTTCAAAACTCGTTAATTTTCTATATTTATAATCTGGACCCTCTGCAACGTAAACATTTCTTTTACCTTGTTCATCCAAAGCCCATGCAATTTTACTGTCTTTATCAGAAGAGCATAATTCGGTAGGAAAAGGATAATTCTTAAAAGCGTTTAAAGTGGACTTTTGAGCGAGTAGAATTGTCGGTAATAAAAATAAAAAAAACAAATGTTTCATAAACCTAGCGTTTAAGTTTTAACTAAATTAGCCCTAACAAATATAAACAAAATCTTATCAGTTAGGTTATTTGTGCTACGACTAAAAAAACTATCGCTATTTTGCGAAAGTAATCTCTGAATTCAAACCTTAAATAAATGAAAACTTTTTTATTCTGTTTTTTAATTTCGCTGACTTCTTTTGCACAAATCAACCCTGAGAAAATAAATATTGTAAGAGACCAATGGGGAGTTCCACATATTTTTGCCAAAACCGATGCAGAAGTTGCTTATGGATTAGCATACGCCAATGCAGAAGACGATTTCAAAACCATGCAGCTGACGATGCTAATCGGAAAAGGTATGCTCGGGAAACTAAAAGGAAAAGACGGAGCAGCAGCGGATTATGCTGTCCAATTGCTGAGATGTAGAGAAATTGTGGATGAAAAATATGATTCCGACTTATCTGAAGACTTTAAAAAGTTGATATCTGGATATGTTCAAGGCATAAATGCCTACGCCAAAAATCACCCAAAGGAAATATTGGTTAAAAAATCATTTCCAATTACCACAAAAGATTATATGACTTCCATAACGTTTTCGCTATGTGTTATATCTGGTGCTGATCGGGAATTGGGTAATTTATTTAAAGGCAATAACAAAACGCTTGAAAGTTTTAAGGCAGCTGGTTCAAATGCTTTCGCTATTTCTTCATCAAAAACTACAGATGGCAAAACTTATCTAAACATCAACCCTCATCAGCCCTTGGAAGGCCCGGTCGCTTGGTATGAGGCCCATTTGGTTAGTGAGGAGGGACTCAATATTTTGGGTGGAATGTTCCCTGGCTCTCCAGTGATTTCGTTGGGTGTAAACGAAAATTTGGGTTGGGCACACACAGTAAACTACCCCGACAGAATAGACATTTACCAACTAGAAATGAACCCAGACAACAAAAATCAATACAAATATGATGGACAATGGCTGGATTTAGAACAAAAAACCATCAAACTAAAAGCTAAAATAAAAGGTATAAATATACCCGTAAAAAAGAAAGCCTATTGGAGTAAATATGGAGCAACTGTAAACAACACCAAAGGCACTTTTTCGATGAGAATGGGTGCCAATCAAGACATTAGAGGCATGGAACAATGGTACAGAATGAACAAAGCCCGAAACTATTCTGAGTTTCGTAAGGCCATGGAAATGGTAGCCATTCCGATGTTCAACACCATGTATGCCGACAAAAACGATACGATATTTTATGTGAGCAATGCGAAAATTCCTATGAGAGAAAAAGGTTATGATTGGGAAAACACAGTGCCAGGAAACACATCAAAAACCCTAACTACCAATTTTCATCCACTTAAAGACTTACCACAATATCTGAATCCTACAAGCGGATATTTATTCAACACCAACCACTCACCTTTTAACGCCACTGATAAAAATGAAAATCTAAAAAACAAAGATTTTGACCCAACAATGGGCTACGAAACCCTACAAAACAACCGAAGTGAGCGTTTTGAGGAGCTTATTGGTGCTTACGAAAAGCTTAGTTACCAAGACTTCAAAAGAATAAAATATGACAATCAGCTACCTGAAAATTTAAAATTCGCTGTTGATTTAGATGAATTATTTAAACTCAATTCAAAGGAATACCCTGATTTAGAAATACTTATAGACAGAATTCAACAATGGGACAGAAAAACGGACGTTAGCAGCAAGGGTGCGGCTACATTTCTGATTCTTTATTATGAATTAAGAAAAAACATAAAAACCATTGACTACGAAAACAGACCAAAAATCAGCAAGGAAAGTATTTTGGAAGCCCTGAAATCCACGAAAGAATATATGATAACGCACTTTGGAAATACTGAAATCGAATTAGGCGATTACCAAAAATTGGTGAGAGGAAACATAGAAAAACCGATGTGGGGAATGCCTGATGTGTTGACAGCCTCTCACGCAAGACCATACAAAGACGGAAAAGTGAAAGTGGAACAAGGAGAATCATACATTGCCCTAGCCAGATTTTCAAAAACAGGTTTACCAGAAATAGAAACAATGCTAAATTATGGAAATTCCACTACCGAAAACAGCCCACATTTTGCCGACCAAATGGAATCATATTTGGCCAAACAGCCTAAGAAAATGACTCTTGACAAGGAAGAAATATTAAAAAATGCGGTTAGGAATTATCATCCTAATTGAGTTTTCTTTGATATTTCCTCGTAAGTAAATCGTACAATATTTTTGAGAAAGCAAGGTTGGCCAATTAACCTACACTTAAAAATAGACACTATATCATTTATTAAATTGCAATAAAAGAATTCATGCAAATTGCGGAATTAAGATTGGTCTAAAAAAGTAATATTTTATCGGAGATTATTTTTTGTTTTTGGCTTTTTTAAAATCTTCTATGGGTTTAAATGGCCCAAACTTGTGTTGTTCCTCCGAAAAACCATCGTCATAAGGACCAAAGGGATGGTCTGCTGGTTTTGCCGATATTTTTGGCCAATCTTTACTTAAATCTTTAAGGGGACGAGGCCTAGAATTCACATAAGCCGCTATATCCCAACTTTCCTCGTCAGTCAACTGAGGCTTGTCGTAGGTAGCACCATAAGGCATGTTGGCTTTGATATAGCCCGCAAATCTTGACAAACGATACAAGCCAGCTCCAATGTTATAAGAATGCACTCCCCAAAGCGGCGGGTAAGTATAAGCAGTACCATCGGCATTCACCACTCCTTCCCCATTTTGTCCGTGACATGTAACGCATTTTTGCTCATAGGCTACCTGTCCCTTTATAGGATCTGCGGCTCGTTTAAGATATTTGAGTTTCCAAATCCCACTTCCAGCCGGAATGGAATCTTTGGGAACAAACTGACCAACAAACTCAATGTAGCTTTTCATGGCCAACATTTCTCTACTATTCGAATCCAGACCTTTTCCATTTAAACTTCTCTCAAAACAGTCATTAATACGTTTCTGAATATTTTCAATTGTTCCGCTCCTGCCTCTAAACTTTGGGTAAGTCGACAAAACCGCCCCGTAATTATTCCCCCAAGGCCTAGTACCAGCATCTAAGTGGCAATTTTGACAGTTCATCCCGTTTGAAATAGACCTAACTTTCCCTTTTGGACCTAGATAATGAGAGGTAATAGCAATAAGTTCTTTTCCATATTTGATGAGTTCAGGATCCTTTTCGTGTACCAAAGCATCCATGCTCATGGCTTGCCACAATGGTTTTTGGTAAACGACCGAATCCCTTTGCATTTCCTCTACTGGATTTTTACTGTTAAAGAACCTTGGTAAATCTGTAATTAAGAAAAAAACAAGTATAAAAGCCAACATAGATGAAGCTATAAGTATAAAACTTAGTATGTTGAAGTTTATAGGTTTATTATTCACAATTTCAATGAGGAAGGTGTTTTTGTATCAAACCGTAGGTCCATGTTCCAAAAATGGCACTAAGAAAGGTAACAATCACCACCAAATACCCAGAGCCAATTTGAGCAAAGAGTGGCCCTGGACAAGCTCCAGTAATGGCCCAGCCCAAGCCAAACATAAATCCTCCGTATATTAATCCTTTTGAAAATGACTTTTTTGCAATCACTATTTCTTCGCCATTCAAGGTTTTGATATTCAGTTTTTTGATAACAAACAAGGATATCATACCTACCACTACGGCGGTTCCAATAACACCATACATGTGAAAACTCTGCATTCTAAACATTTCTTGAATTCTAAACCAAGAAATAATCTCGGCTTTAACAAACACAATACCGAAAAGTGTACCCACTATCAAGTATTTGATATTAGACAAAAAACTCTCTTTTTGAATGAGTTCGTTGGGTGCATCACACCCTGGGTTCATATCCTCTTTCATTGCTTATTTGTTGATTAAGTTAAAAATAATAGGTAAGCCGAGGTGTGTCATGGCAAATCCTCCCAACATAAAAAATATGGTTGCCACCAAAGAGGGCCATTGCAAACTAGCCAAACCCATTATTGAATGCCCAGATGTGCAGCCTCCTGCGTAACGCGTACCAAAACCTACCAAAAAACCACCTATAATAAAGAAAAACAAGCCCTTAAGGGTAAATAAATTGTCAAAATTAAAAATATCCGTAGGCATCAGGTTTTTAAAATCACTTACGCCAAAGACCCTTAAATCGTCAATTGTACTTTGAGCTACTTGGATATCTGCTTCATTTGCCAATCCAAATGTTCCTAAAAATCCGCCAAGCAATACACCAAAAACGAAGAATAGATTCCAGATTTCATTTCTCCAATTATACTTAAAAAATGGAATATTTGCCGGAATGCAAGCCGCACAGATGTGCCTAAGTGAAGAGGAAATTCCAAAGTTTTTGTTTCCAATAATTAAGAGAACGGGGACTGTAAGACCGATGAAAACGCCAGCAACTGACCAGTGCCACGGCTGTTTTATAAATTCCAACATGTTTTTATTTTTTTGGTTTAATTACTAAAAATAACACTTCATAGCTGTTTAAAATTCAAAACAAACACTTTGATGGGATTCAAATGAAAAAATACAGCATTAAATTTAGTAAAATAATTTGGGGTACAAAACCTGCACCCCAATTATCGACTTACTATTTAACCCTTAAATATATGCTTATTTCATTTTTGATTGGCAAACAAAATCACTTTTTGGAATATCCGTAGCAGATATTGCCGCAAAACCGCCAGTGATATCAATCAAATTATCAAATCCACGAGATTTCAAAATGGAAGCAGCTATCATAGACCTATATCCACCAGCACAATGTAGGTAGTTGGTCTCCGTTTTTGAGAATTCCGCCATGTTTTTACTTAGATTTGCCAAAGGAATATTCATGGCTTCGTCTACATGTTCAGCAGAATATTCGGCTGGTTTTCTAACGTCTTTTACAAGTATTTTACCTTCCGTTTCCTTAAATTTTTCAGCAAAATCCGTGGCAGTGATGGATTCAATGTTATCAGTTTCTTTACCCGTTTTTATCCAAGCCTCCATACCACCATCTAAATAACCAATAATATGGTCATAACCTACCCTCGACAACCTCGTAATCACCTCTTCAAGATTTTCTTCATCAGCAATAATCAAAATGGGCTGTTCAATATCTGTTAGAAGTGTTCCAACCCAAGGTGCAAAGTCACCTTTAATGCCAATAAAAATAGCGTTAGGAATAAATGCTTCTTTAAAGATATGTTGTGGCCTTGTATCGATCATGATGGCACCTGTTTCATTTGCAGCGGCCTCGAATGCAGCTGGAGAAAGAGCCTGAACTTGCGATTTCACGATGTCTACGTCTTGGGCTCCCGTTTTGTTCATCATTACGTTTTTTGGAAAATAATACGGTGGGGGTACCAATTCTAAGCCATCTGTAACTTCTTTAATAAACGCCTCACGGGTCATGTTGGCTCTAAGGGCATAATTAAACATCTTTTGGTTGCCCAATGTGTCATAGGTTTCTTTACTCATGTTTTTGCCACAAGCCGAACCCGCACCATGTGCAGGATAAACCAAAAGTGTATCTGGTAAAGTCATGATTTTATTCCTCAATGAATCAAAAAGGAAACCAGCCAAATCATGAACAGTCAAGTCGGATTTTTGGGCCAAGTCTGGCCGACCAACGTCTCCAATAAACAGTGTATCACCAGAAAATATACAATATTCTTTACCGTTCTCATCGAAAAGCAAAAAAGTAGAAGACTCCATCGTATGCCCAGGCGTATGAAGAACTTTTATTTTGAGCTTTCCAACTTCCAAAATTTGCCCATCAACAGCAATTATAGCTTCAAAATCTGGCTTGGCTGTTGGTCCGAAAACTATACTTGCTCCAGTTTTTTTAGAAAGCTCTAAGTGACCACTTACAAAATCAGCATGAAAATGTGTCTCAAGAATATACTTGATCGTAGCACCATTTTCAGCTGCTTTTTCAATATATTGGTTTACCTCGCGGAGTGGATCAATAATCGCACATTCTCCGTCAGATTCAATGTAATAAGCTCCCTGAGCTAGACATCCCGTATAAATTTGCTCTATCAACATAGTTTATATTATTAAAATCAATTGCAATCCAAAAAAAATTATTTAAAAATCAGTTCTTTTAGGAGGATATAAATACCCATTATCAATACAAAATATCCAAAAATGGGCTTGAGTTTTTCGTCTTTTACTTTTTTAGACAAATGACTTCCCAAGAAAATCCCAACTGCCGCAATGGAGGTAAAAATCATCAAAAATTTCCAATCAATAACAGACCTCCCATTTACATCGCCCATGAATCCAATCAGAGACTTAAGACCTATAATGACCAACGAAGTACCAACAGCTTTTTTCATGGGTAGCTTGGCTAATAGTACCAACGCTGGTATGATCAAAAAACCTCCTCCTGCTCCTACAAAACCCGTAATCATACCAACACCCAATCCTTCCAGCAAAATCAACATATATCTATAATCTATCTCTTCTAAGACTCCTTCTACTTGATTTCTAACAGGTTTAATCATTGAGTAAGAGGCAATTACCATCAAAATAGCAAAAACTAATAACATGAGAATGGGCTTGGTAACCAAATAATCACCCAGACTGAAAATATCATGGGGAATAATAGGCACTAAAAACTGCCTGGTAATGTAAACACTAATGATGGAAGGTATGCCAAAAACCAATGCAGTTCGCCAATGAATATTTCCTTGTCTTATGTGGCTTGTAGAACCTAATAAACTGGTAAAACCAACGATAAAAAGAGAGTAGGCCGTAGCCAAAACAGGGTCAATATGAAATAAGTATACCAAAATAGGCACAGTAAGAATAGACCCTCCACCGCCAATCAAGCCGAGAGAAATCCCCATTAAAAATGCCCCGAAAAATCCTATTATCTCCATTGATCCAATCAAAATTGCAAATAGTAATCTACTAAAACTATAGACTTATGAATATATGTTGTTTTTATCATATTATATTTAAAAAAAACTAAAAATGGCAAGTGCAACTTTGCACACAATCTAGAAGTTTGTTTATTTCTTTAAGTTTCAAAGAATAATGAATAAACTGGCCTTCCCTACTCGACTGTAAAATACCTTTTAGTTTCATGTTGATTAAATGGTGAGACACCAATGATTGTTCGCCATTTATTTTCTCACAAATTTCGTTTACCGAAAGTGATTCATTGTTTGTAAGCAACTCTACAATCGCCAAACGCATGGGATGAGCCACTGTTTTTAGAATAAACGCAGCTTTTTCGAATTTTTCTAAATCTATTATTTCTAACATATACATTTAACATTTGCAAATAATAATTAATTCAAATATATGACAATATTTTCATATAAAAAATTCATTTTACTTTAGGTACTTTTTAATAAATTAATCTATATTTAATCTTAAAAAAACAGCTTTATCAAGTATGGATTATAAATTAAAATTCTCAAATAAATTAATAAAAAACTACCAAATGCAAGCAAAAGGAAAAATACTTTGGACAGATTTAACGGTAGAAAACGCCGAAGAAATTAAAGATTTTTATGGCTCCGTAATTGGCTGGACTTTCAGTGAGCAACCTGTGGCTGATTATATAGACTACAACGTTCACAATGCCCTAGAATCAGGTGATGAATGTATAGCAGGTATTTGCCACAAAAAAGGATCGAATGCCAACATCCCCTCTCAATGGCTCAATTATGTGATTGTTAAAAACCTCAGAGAAAGTTTAGAAAATTGTCAAAAACTTGGTGGAAAAACTTTAGATGGACCAAGAAAAATGGGCAAAGACATGTTTGCAGTTATTCAAGACCCTGCAGGAGCATGTTTGGCACTTTTAGAAGCCACTGAAACGGCTACATGATCATCTATCAAAAAAACCAAAAAATAAAAAAAATAAAATTATAGCTTTGAGGTATATAATTTTAACAATATGCGAGCCTTTTCATATAATAAATATGGAAATCCAGAAAAAGTTCTTGAAATAGTTGAGGTAAGTACACCAGAACCCAAACCGAACGAAGTTTTGATTAAAGTGTATGCAACTACCATCAACGATTATGACTGGAGCTTGGTAACCGGCAGACCTTATTTGTATAGGTTAATGTTTGGTTTTTGGAAACCAAAAAAATCTACACCTGGCATTGAGATAGCTGGTGTTATTGTTAAAATTGGCTCCCAAGTAAAACTATTTAAGGAAGGAGAAGCGGTTTTTGGAGATATTTCAGATTATGGTTTAGGTAGTTTTGCTGAATTCTGTTGTATAAATGAAAAAGCTCTTCTTAAAAAGCCTGATAATATAAGCATGGAAGAAGCTGCATCAATTCCCCACGCTGCTGGATTGGCTTGGCAAGCTCTTTCACAAATAGGGGGTCTAAATTATGGACAAAAAATCCTCATCAACGGTGCAGGAGGAGGAGTAGGTCATTTCGCATTTCAGTTGGCAAAAAGGTTTAAATGTCAAACATCTGGAGTCGATTCGGCCGAGAAAATTGAGGTATTAAACCATCTAGGTTATGATAAATTAATAGATTACAAAAAAGAAAATTTTACCCAAAACGGCGAAAAATATGATATCATATTGGATTGTAGAACAAACAAACCTGCCTATTCATATCTTAGATCTTTAAGTTCTGGTGGGAAATACATTACCATTGGTGGAAAAATACAAGGCCTTTTGGGGGTTTATTTATTGGGAAAAATAATCTCACTTTTTTCTGATAAAAAAATGGAAGTGTTGGCACTAAAACCTAACCAATGCCTGACTGAGGTCATGGGATTAATGGAAGAAAAGAAGATTAAAATCCAAATTGATGGGCCATATAGATTTGAAGAAATCCCTCGACTAATTCAATATTTTGGCGAAGGCAAACATTTGGGTAAAATAGTTGTGAAAATGGATTCTTAGAGATTGGGAATAAATCTACCAGTTCTGGCTTTGTAAGCGTAGTAATCGGGATATTTTTGTGAGAGTTTATACTCTTCATAATTCGTTTTGAAATATAACAAAATCAAGAGCATTAAAGAAATAATCAGCCTAGGAATGGATGCAGAGTAAATACTGTAAGCAAAAACAGTGAGCAAAATGCCAGTATATATAGGATGCCGTACATACTTGTAAAGACCTGAAGTAATCAATTCAGAATTGTTTTTGGGTGTTGGAAATGCTGTCAAGCTTTTGTCTAGGTTGAACAAGGCAATCAAAACTATTATAAAGCCCAAAATTGACGAAATCAAACTCGGAATTTGTAAAAAAGCTGCCACCTTAAAGAGGAACTTTGTAGGAAAAAGAAATAGAAAAAATAAAAAGAATTGTGTTCCTACTAACCAATAATCTTTTGCTGAGCGATTTGCCATATTTTAAAATTTATACACAAATTAGGCGTATTTCTTTTAGAATTTCTGTAATATATCTTACCAAAATGCAAGATTACAAAGCCTTTTTCTAAAAAATCGAAAATATGTTTCTTTATGTTTTATTTTTGAGAAAAACAATTTAGAGAATTGCACCAAAAGCTTAATAAACATATCAACTCATTCGATTTTTTTAGAGCCAGCATAGTCAGCACCTTGTTGGTTTTACCTATTTATTGGGGATTTTCTTCCAATAATTACCCAGCTGGTATGTCGATTGTGGTTGGCGTGATGTTTGCCTATTTTTCGAATATTGAAGGTACCAATAGAAATAGGATAATTGGCATGTTTTATAGCCTTTCTTTAGGCTTGATTGTACTTTCGGGATTCTTTTTGTCTGTAAATTTTCCTGATTACATTCGTATTCCGACACTTGCTTTACTCGTTTTTGCTTCCTCTATGCTTTCTGTTTTCGGTTTTCGTGGCTCCATGATCGGATTTGCAGGTCTTTTTGCTGTTGTTATGGGCTTCATGTTACACAAATATGCACTATCAACATTAGAAATATTGAAATTAGTAAGTTTTGGTGGAATAGTTTGTATCGTTGTTTCAGCTTTTAGTCAATTCATTTTTCAAAAAAGACATATTCAGTTGTTATTGGCAGAATGTATGGAGTTGACTGCCAACTACCTGAAAATGAGCGATGACATCAAATGGAATGCCACTACCAATACGCCAGACTTACAGTACAGGCTGTTAAAAACCCAAAGTGCCATCAACGAAAATCATGAACTGCTCAGAAGTATGTTGATGAGCGAAAAATCTACCCTCATATCGTCTTCAGAAAATCGAAAACTCTATCTGCTGTTCATAGAAATGATAGATTTATACGAGATGGCGATAGCATGGAACCCTGATTTTGAAGCGTTTGAAGAAGAACTTGGCAAGTTTACAAACCTACTTCTTCCCTATCAAAAAACTTCTGAATTGGTTTCAGAACATCTTATAAAACTCAGTGAAGCTCTTAGGTCTAACGCTACCTTTAGTTTAGATTCAAAGCTAGATGAAACTTTAAGTGAGGCCGAAAATAGCATCAAAGTATATGTAGATGCCGTAAAACTCCCAAAAGCCCGCGAAGGAGCCTTGATGATGCGAAATCTTCTTGATCATGAACAGCGAGAACTCGAAAAGCTAAAACTAATAGACAATATTTACAACAACCTACTGCAAGAGTCGCAATTGGTACCTCGTAGAAACAGCCAGTTTATTACTACCCAAAACTATTCTTTGAATACCATAAAGATAAATCTCAATACCGAGTCAGTTATTTTTAGGCATTCTATCAGATTAACCACTGCGTTTTTATTGAGTTTTTTAATCGGCCATGCTCTTAATCCTGACTACGCCAACTGGATAGTAGTGACTACTATGGTGATTCTAAGGCCCAACTATGGCCTCACAAAAAGTCGAGCGAAAAGCCGAATGGCAGGTACCATTTTGGGGATGATTTTCACACTTGCATTGGTATATTTATTCAAAAACAACATAGTTTATGGTACTACGGCTGCCATTTCCTTATTGGTTGGCTTTTCATTTATAAACAAAAACTACAAAATAGCATCAGCAGGAATCACAATCAGCATATTGCTTTTGTATGTTTTAAACGAACACGACTCCATAGAAATCATTCTAAACAGAGGACTTTATACTTTTTTCGGCGTTGTAATTTCACTGTTTGCCATGTATTTTATTTGGCCAGTTTGGGAAAAAGAAAATATCAAAGATGCTATAAAAAAAGCCTTAATAGCCAACCTCAACTACCTAAAGGCAGTAAATAATCTCTACCGAACCAAACAAGAAGCTGACACGGCTTACCGATTGATTCGTAAAGCTGCTTTTATCAAAAACGGTAACCTAAATGGGGCTTTTCAAAGACTGCAAGAAGAACCTAAATCGAAGAAAAATCAGGTGAGCAATATTTATGCAGCTGTTTTGTTAAATCACAGTTTTCTCTCGGGAATAGCGGCTTATTCAGCTTATATTCAAAGTCATAAAACCACCAACACCTCAGAAAGTTTTGAGACTATCATGGATTATATATGTGTAAATTTGCAAAATGCGATAGCTATTCTGAAAGGAAAAAATGTGGCAAAAAACCCAGACAAGTGTTTCGAGGCTTTTGAGTTTCTGGACAAAAAATATGCTGAGCTTAATTTAAAACGCAACCAAGAAATAGAATCTGGCATAATGACTATGTCCACCGAAATGCGGAGCAAACTGCAAGAAGCCAAAGTAATCATAGAACAACTCAAATGGCTTAAAAATCTGTCTGAAAACGTTTTAGGTTCGGTGGAAGTTTTGGGTTAATTTTTTTTAAAACACATAGTTACATAGAGGGCATAGTTATACTTTTTACCAAAATCTCACACTGAGTTTTACTTTTAATTCGAGTACGAGAGTTTTA
Organism: Leadbetterella sp.; assembly: GCA_021740125.1. Lineage (GTDB taxonomy): Bacteria > Bacteroidota > Bacteroidia > Cytophagales > Spirosomataceae > Leadbetterella. The sequence continues at coordinate 16,060 of JAIPAJ010000019.1, forward strand.
CAGAAAGGTTTTCAGTCAAATTTATTGTTTTGCTGCCTTTATCATTGAATACAAAATCACCAGCCCAAAGTGTCTTTCAATTCTTTATAACCACTTTTGCTTACACTTACTCTTGCTCCATTTTTTAGTAGAAGTTGGTAGGAATTCTTTTCGTATAGTTCAAGCTTTTGGATAAATGACACATTGACCAAAAACGATCGGTGAACCCTTAAAAATGAATTTGGGAGCAGTTCTTCAAACTCTTTCATGGTTTTTTGTTTCAGAAACTTGGCTTTTTCGGTGTATATCCACACATAATCGCCATATGTTTCTAAATGAGTAATATCCTGAAAAGCAATCATTTCTATCTTTGCTCCATCTTTTATCACAATTCTGTCCAAGGCTTTGTCGGGATGTGGAGGCGTGGCCAACAGATTTTTGATTTCTTCTTTGGTATCGACTTTTGCTTCTATTTTTTCTTTCACTTTCTGCAAAGCCTTCTGAAATCTATCTCTTGAAAAAGGCTTTAACAGATAATCCACTGCATTTTTCTCAAAGGCTTCAATGGCGTATTGATCATAAGCTGTGGAAAAAACTACTATAGGAGGGTTGGGCAGAAGTTCTAGCAGTTCCAAACCCGTTAATTTGGGCATTTGAATATCCAGAAATATGAGATCGGGTTGTAATTCGGTAATTTTTTTCATGGCTTCAAAGCCATCTCCGGCTTCACCCACTACTTCAAAATCAGTGTCAACTTTAATGAAATTTTGTACCAAGGTACGTGCCAAGGCTTCGTCGTCTATTAATAATGTTTTGATTTTCATGTGTTTATAGGAATATTTATCCAAACCACAAATTTGTTATCTATTACTTGATTTTCGAAAATAGCCAAATTTTTATACATTAATCTTAGCCTTTCCTTTATGTTTTTCAGGCCTGTCTTGGTGCCTACTTTTTTACTACCTTCTTTGTCAAAAGTGTTCTCCATAATAAGCTCTAACCTATTTTCTTCAATTCTAGCTTTAAAAAGAATTCTTTCTGGGTTAAGTGAATTGTATATACCATGTTTGATGGCGTTTTCAAAAAGCGTTTGCAAAAGCATACTGGGCACATCTACTTCTAAGGCTTCCACAGCCACCTGCATTTCTACATTTATTTTTTCACCAAAACGTATCTTTTCTATATCCAAATAGGCCTCGCACATTTCCAATTCTTTCTTTAAAGGCACTTTTTGCATTTGCCCATAACCAACAGTATATCTCAAAAAATCCGAAAGTTTTATCACCATATCATGGGCCTTTTCAGGATCAATGATGGTGAGCGAGCTGATGCTATTTAAGCTGTTGAAAATAAAATGCGGATTCATTTGGTTTCGCAACAAAGTAAGCTCAGCTTCCTGAATAGACTCGCTCAAGCGACTTTCTATTTCTTTTTTTTCTATGTAAGAGTTATAATATTTTAGCAAATAAATAGAAATAACAAATACGATATAGGCAAAAAAACAAAATGGAATTTTAAATGCCACCGAGCCTGAAATGTAATCAATGATTTGTTGTCCAGGAAAAATTAGTTTAAGAAAAAGATGAGTAAGAGAAACCCATGAAAAAGCAAATAGCAAAAACATCAGTAAGTGATTGAAAATGAGGTAGGAAAGCTTTTGACTTTCCCACGACATAAAATTGATCGGATACCACATACCAATCATCAAACAAGCCATGATAAAATTCTGCATGATGATGTCCACTGCAAGGAAATCTCTCTCGGCTGTTACAAAATAAGACATAACCAAGAAAAAAGAAGTGCCCATAAAAATCCAAACCGAAAAATACCTCAACAGACTTTTTCTTCCGCTAATTATTGGATTTCGCATAATAAATAGCTTAGTATCTAATCACTTCTAGCCCACCCATTATAACCGTCCCGTTAATTTTGAGGGTTTTAGAATCATTCTTCACGCTTTCGTCTTCGGTACTATTATCTTTCGAATCTCCCATAATATTGGCAGTATCTAAAACTATATTCCAATCCTTTGGTACTATTATTTTTGCTCCTCCCATCATCAAAAACACATCAATAGTGGCCCCTTTTTTGATATTAGTGGGTGTTAAATATATTTCCGTACCACCCATTACACAATTGATGATCCCTCCTTTTAACTCAGTATAGTTATACTCTTTTTTACTCCCCCCCATGAAGTTGGTAACTTCGAAAAAATCATTCCTGTTTTTACCATCATCAGTGGCTTCTTGATTCGTTACTCGGTCTTGGAGTTTTCCCAAAACACCCAAGCCACCGATTATTACCAAGACAATGACAAAGTATTTTATGAAAGTTTTTTTATTTTCCATGATTTGAATATATTTTAGGTTTATCGTAAAATATTGATTTATAATCTATTAAAAAACAATTAATATCTTTTTATTTCTACGCCACCCATCACGACATTGCCTGTCAGGTAAAATTTCTTTTCCTTGTTTACGACCGAATCAGGAAACTTCGTGATTTGGTCTTCTACTCCGCCCATTATTGGCAAAACATCTATTTGAACATTCCACTCTTTTGGTACTCTAAGTTCCAACCCTCCCATTAGTATAAAGATATTCAAGCCTGATTTAGCAGCCAGATCTGCCTCAGTAAGGTCTATTTGTGCACCTCCCATTACACAATTTACTTGTCCACCTTCAAAGTTTTTTGAAAACACCTTTTTGTTAGTTCCAGCCATAATATTTGATTCGTTTAAATATTCAAAATCAGTTCCGTCTGCCTTCAATTGTCTCTTGGGCATGTCAAACTTTGGATTGAAATATTTGTAAAGTATTAGACCTCCCAAACCAACTAAAAGCAGCGGCCAAAGCTTGTAATAAGTTTGACGTTCGGCAGAAGTCAAGAAGTCAGGAATAAAAAACACCACAGCGATGGTAGTAGCAATTATACCTTCCATGTTTTTGCCTTTCAAGAAAGCATTGATGCCAATAATAAGCGGAATGAGCCTCCAGCTAAAGATTTTAACTGGAAAATTAAAATTTAGCATTCCGAAATTTCTAAATAGAAAAAGGCCTCCAATCGATACCAACAAAATTGACCAGAAGAATACAGCATTTTTGTTATTGTTGTTCATAATTTGTTTGTTTTAATGCTTCAAAATTACAGGGTTTATTACCCAAAGAAAACAGGAATTCGGTGAGTGTTCAAACTTTTACCGATAAATGAGTTGTTTTTATCGTTGAATGGAAATTTGTACTCTTTGGAAAAAATGATATTCTAATTTAATTTCAAAAAGTACTAACCTTTTTCCAATCTTGCCTTTATCTTCAAAAAATAATCTTCAAAGTATTTTTTCGATAAATAAGAAACTAAAACCACCAATAAAAACAAGATAGTATAAAAGACAACAGTGGAGAATAGCGGTGCCATTAGACTCAAAAATGGTTTTAGAACCAATACAATAGCATAAATAACAAACATGTGGTACATGTAAATTCCGTAAGAGATTTCTCCTAAATAGGATAAAAACTTGCTCTTGATTCTAAACAAATTTTGAGGAATCAGTGAAACTCCGATGATTATATATAGGAAAAGGAAATCTAGAAAAAGTTTAGAAAAAACTGGCATATTGAAAAAGGTTTTCCAGAGTTGATTTTGAAAGTTGATATTATAAATCAAAAAGACTGCCAATAAGCCATAAATTAGGATTTGAATGAGTGGTTTGTATATAAAAAGATTTGAAAAGTCTTTTTTTCTGTTAAAAACAAAATAAGCTCCTAAGCCGCCAACCGCCATGGCGTCAAAGCTCAGAATGCTGGAGATATATCTAAAAAGCTCATTCTTGTAGATATAAATCGAAACTAAATCAATGAGCATTTTCGTCAGGAGGACTCCCAATAACAATTCTAAAATATACTTTTTGAAAATTTTGAACAGTGGTGCCCAAATCAAGTAAAATACCTCCTCCACACCGATTGACCAGAGTGGTTCTAATATATGATGTCCAAAATAGAAAGTGACTAAGCCAGGAAAAAAGAAAACAAAGTAATACCAAACCTGAGAGAAAGTATAGGGCATTTCATAGCCGATATGAAGAAACTTAAATGTAAATGGTAAAACTAAAGCCCCAACAAAAAACATCAAAAAATACAATGGCCAGATTCGCAATGTACGTTTAAGATAGAAGGTCTTTATACTAGTTTTTCCAGTTTGGTTATCTTCTTTTAATAAAAGATACGTAATCAAGAAGCCACTCAGCACAAAGAAAAAGGTAACTGCATTGCCTCCGTTTTTAAAAAAACTCAGCCAATCGAGATTAAAAAGCCCATTTTTCTTTCTGACCGCCTCCGCATGGTGGATTACCACCAAAAAGGCCGCAAAAAACCGAAGTGCATTGAGGCCTTCAAAATGTTTGATATTCTTATAATCGGGCATTAAAATGAATCTTTTCAATAATCTACCAAAAGTACAACGAGGCTAGTGAAAATAAAATCTATCGTCACTTTATGTAGTAATTCATACAAAACAATAGTCGTTGTTTTAAACATTCTTAACCATTCAATCAAGCTTTTCGTCCAACAATACCATTTTTCAATTCAGTAATTACAATATTTTTTTACCTTTGGTGTAATTCATTGAAACACCTTATAAATTTTATAAACTATTAATTATTAAAACAAACTCTAAAATTATGACAAAAAAGGTCTTTACATTGCTTGTGGCTCTAATAGTGAGCATAGGTTTTGGAGCCAATGCTCAAAAGAAAAAGAAAGCTGAAGAAGCAAAACCCGTAGTGGCCGAGGTTCCTAAAAAACCTGAAGCACCTAAAAAACCTGAAACTCCCAAAAAAGGCCCAAAACCTTACAAAGAAGTTGTAGACAGCACAGCGGTTACTCAGAAAGGAATGATGACGGTGCATAAAATGGATGATAAGTACCTTTTTGAAATTCCAGATTCACTACTTGAAAGAGAGATTATGTCTATCACCCGATTCTCTAAAACGCCTGCTGGTGGTGGAATATTTGGTGGTGAAGAAGTGAATCGCCAAGTGGTAAAATGGGAAAAAGGCATAAACAACAATTTGCTTTTGAGATCAATTACCAAAGTGATTATGTCGCCAGATAGCTCAAAACCTATGGCTCAAGCTGTAAAAAACTCTAGTGCAGACCCTATTATCGGTAATTTTGAAATTAAAGCCATCAAGAAGGATTCTACTGGAAAAGTTGCAATGGGTTATGTAATAGATGTGACCAGTACTTTCGATTCTGACATTCAAACATTCTCATTGGGATCTATTGACAAACAAATTTTGAATATCGTTGCTTTCCAAAAGGACAGATCGTACATACAAAAAATTAAGTCTTATCCAATAAATACTGAAATCAGAACAGTAAAAACTTTCTCTACTACACCTCCTCGTATTTCTCTCACGCCTATGCCACAAATAGGAGTAAATCTTCCGGCGGCCTTAGATGCTGGTGTGATAACTATGGAATTCAACACTTCCATGATTTTGCTTCCTAAAGTACCGATGCGTAAAAGGATTTTTGATGCACGTGTGGGTTATTTTGCCAATAGTTTCGGTGTTTTTGAGGAAGAATCACAAAAGGCAGACGAAGATGTGTTTGCTGTAAGATGGAAATTGGAGCCAAAGTCTAAAGAAGATGCCGAAAAACAAAAAAGAGGTGAGCTAATAGAGCCTAAAAAGCCTATTGTGTACTACATAGACCCAGCTACACCAGAAAAATGGAGAAAATACATAAAAGCGGGTATAGACGACTGGCAACCAGCCTATGAAGCAGCTGGATGGAAAAACGCCATCAGAGGTGAATACTGGCCAGAAAACGATACTACTATTAGCTTAGAAGATGCAAGATTCTCTGTAGTGAGATATTTTGCGGCTGATATTCAGAATGCTTACGGACCAAATGTACATGATCCCCGTTCAGGAGAAATATTGGAAAGTCATATTGGTTGGTACCACAACATCATGAGTCTTTTAAGAAACTGGTATTTGATACAAACTGCTGCCGCTGATCCAGCTGCCAGAATGAAGAAATTTGACGACCATTTGATGGGAGAATTAATTCGTTTTGTGTCATCGCATGAAGTTGGACATACATTGGGCTTACGTCACAACATGGGTGCTTCATCAGCAACACCTGTAGAAAAACTTAGAGACCCGGCTTTCCAAGAGAAAAACGGACACACCTCTTCTATTATGGATTATGCGAGATTCAACTACGTAGCTCAGCCTGAAGACGGCGTGAAGCATTTTTTCCCTCGTATTGGTGACTACGACAAATGGGCCATCAAATGGGGTTATAGCTACTTTGCTGATGCAAAAGATGAAGACGAAGAAAAGAAAATCTTGAACGATATGACCAAGGAGGCTTACAAAAACCGTCGTCTTTGGTTCGGAACAGAAATCAGCCCTTATGACCCACGCTATCAGACAGAAGACATCGGAGACAATGCCATGAGAGCATCTGAGTATGGTATCAAAAACCTGAAGCGAATTTTGCCGAACTTAATGGAATACAGCAAAGAAAATGGTGAAAGCTACCAAGAATTGGAAGAAATGTATATGAATTTGGTGGGCCAATTTAGAAGATACATGGGCCACGTAACCAAAAACGTGGGTGGTATCTACGACACCCCAAAAACCTACGACATGGAAGGCAACCAATTTGAAATAGTACCGAAAGCAATCCAAAAAGACGCTGTGGCATTCTTGAACACGCAATTGTTTACCACGCCACTTTGGATGATGGATCAAAACATTTTGTCAAAAATCAAGCCTGAAAATGGCGTAGAAGCTATAAAAGGCATGCAAGATGCTACACTTTCTAGCTTATTGATGGGCGACCGTGCCGTTAGATTAATGGAAAGCGGTGCTGTAGGTGCTGGAAATTACACCTTAGACGAAATGATGACCGACCTTAGAAGTGGTATTTTCTCTGAACTAAAAACCAAAACAAGCATCGATATTTACAGAAGAAATATCCAGAAGGTGTTTGTGGATAAGATAACTGCACTATTGAAACCAGGCAATACCATGGTGAGATCAATACCAGTAGGAGTAACTTACGGTTTCAATACCAGAATGGTAAACCTAGCTCAAACAGACCTTCCCTCAATAGCCAGAGGCCAATTGATCGACTTGAAAAACGAAATGAAAGCAGCCTCAGCAAGAATGACAGACAAATTAAGCAAATATCATTTACAAGATTTAATTGCCAGAATCGATATGGCTTTGGATCCGAAGTGATTTAGAAATTAGGTTTTATACGAAAGCCACCTCGTTTGGGGTGGCTTTTTGTTGTTTTAGGATAATAAAAATCTAATAGATGAACACTCAAATTTCAGATAAGCTTTTTTGGATTTCACAACCCCAACAAAAAAGTCTTTTCCAAATCCAAGGCTTGCCTTTCAGGCATTTGGGCTTCCTGGGCGAAGTGCTTCCAATTACTCACTGTTTCTTTTACTTGGGCTATGATGTCTTTGGGTTTCTTGATGTTCATTTGTTTTGCTACGTTCAGCAAATCACTTTGATCAATGCCCTCACGTTTTCCATTGACTGACATTTGATGGCGAGCTATCCATTTGTTTTCGGGATTATAGGCGTAGGTGACATCATAAGCTGGCGAAAGCTTCCATTTGCCAGAGTTGTCCATCAGAAACGAAATATTTTTGGTGTGGTCGTCTTGGTTACGGGCAATTACGTTAAACACCATTCTGAGGTACAATTGCTCGGCATCGGTATAAGGAAGCCTTAACTCACGCATCGCCTGAAACGCCTGCTCGTATGCGTAGGCATTCGGATTGTTGTAGTCATAATGACACAGACCGCAGAGTGTCTGCATGTGTAGTTTTTGGTTTTTGGGTAATCTATCAAACCGCTTCGTCATAAAATGGGCTCTTCCGCCTTCTTCCAGCAGTTTGCTCTCGGTCATGTTTATACCGCAGGCTATCGCCATTTTGTAGTAGGCAAATTCTATTCGTCCATAACCCTTGGGGTCGCTTAATTGTTCGTTTGTTACACCATCAAACTTTATTAACCAATGCTCAAAGCCCTCGGGGGCAACGACCTGGCCGCTTCGTACCTCTTTAGTGAGTGGATTATAGGCTATTACGGCTTTTGCTCTTGCACCACCTGCCGATGTCCCAACTTTTACGATATCCATCAAAGCTTCAGCTTCTGTTTGACTTATAGCGGTATTCAATTCGGTCTTTAGTTCCAAAGCTTTTTTTGACAAAGCCACCAAATCACCAATTTCCAGATTTTTGGTTGTGTCTTTTTCTTGCTTTATGGCTGGGGCAAATTCCAATGCACCCATACCTCTGCTGCCCTGATAGCAGAGTCGCTCTACGGGGTTCATACTATTTCGAGCCCTACCCTGTGATGCCAGCCAAATATCTATCAACTGCCCACCAAATCTATCTGGAAGTGCGTCGGCCAATAAACCGGGTAAACCTTGGTATGTTTCTTTTGGTATAGCTGCAAACTGAAAAATCGTTCCCTTTGATACACTTTGAAGTGGCATAGTTAGTGGGGCAATATCAAGTCCTAGGCGGACAAAGGCAGCATCCATCTCAAAAGACGCTACCTCACGAGCCTCGTCCCACAAAACGGCACCCACTAGCTTATCCCACAATATCACATTTGCTAGATTTACCATTCGCTTGCGGGCTTAGTTTTTTTGTTTCCAGTAGCTCTTTTACGATATTTGGCTTGTTGCTCGGCCACCATAAGTGGGCTGATGCTATCTGGAACCACGAAAGCCCCAAGTACTTCTAACTGCTGCAAGCCTCTTAATATTTGAATAAAACTAAGCATATTACTTACACGCCCATTCTCAATTTCGCTAATGGTACTACGAAAAATACCACTTTTGTCAGCCAACTCTTGCTGTGTAATATTGGCCTTGATACGCATTCGCTTGAGCTGCTTACCAAGCTCTGTTATTATGGCAGCATCACTCATGCTATACCAGTTTATATTGTTGTATAAATACGACATTATGCTTTATTTTTAATATTAATGTTTTCTTTACACAACAAATATACCAAATAAATATGAAATAAACAAATATGTCGCTAAAAGACAACAATAAATTACTTTTAGCATAATAATGTTGCTATAAGACAACATTAATAATAAAATTAATTAAACAAAATTCCGAAAAGGAAAAAATCAAACGGTAACAACTTGTCCCACCTCCAAAAGTATCAACTCTTTATTGGCTTCTGCAAAAGCAGTATTAGCCACATGATGATCTATCGTAATTGGCGGGAAAGAATCAAAATGACAACCGAATATCTTTGAACATTCGATAAAATCGGCCGCAATGATGGCATCCTCGTAACCCATTGTGAAATAATCTCCGACAGGGAGAATGGCGAAATCTAATGGAGGACAGATTTTAGGAATCAACTGCATGTCCAATGTCAGTGCTGTATCTCCTGCATGATAAAAACAGTTTTTATCTTTCCAAATTACAAAACCGAATGGATTGCCGCCATATGTGCCATCTGGCAATACACTTGAATGAATGGCCGTAACAAGTTTGACGGTTCCAAAATCAAAGGTAAACTTACCTCCAATGTTCATTCCGTGGGCGGCTAAGCCTTTTTTCTGATACCATTCCGCTATTTCATAATTAGAGATAATCGGGGCATTACATTGTTTGGAAATAATTTCAGCATCAGCGACATGGTCACCATGGCCGTGTGTGAGTAGAACATAATCTACCTGAATATCTTTTAAAACGACATTTCCAGCAATTGGATTTCCTGAAATAAAAGGATCAAAAATTAAGCGTTTGTCACCAATTTCTACAATAAAACACGAGTGTCCCAAATATTGAATTTTCATAATTTTATATTTATCTCAAAAATTTCAAATTTTACACCAATCCACCCATTTGTGGATCAGTAAAGCTCTCTTTTCCAGTTTCTACATGACCTGCATAATGCCAACCTGCCTCTTTGCTGCCTTTGGTTCTGACCAAAAAATCATACCATGAATGGCTTTGTGTCAAATCCAACGAAACCTTTTTGTATTCGTTTTTTGAAAGCATAATGGTCTTTATCCCAGTTTCATAGGCCAAATCAACCACTTCTACCTGAAGAGATTTATCACTGATGTTTTTGATTTGTAAATCTATGTTTCCATTATACTTCCTATCCTTGCCTTCTTGATACCAAAGTTTAGATTCAAAGCCATTGGTTTCCACATTAACTTTAAAAGCCCTATAAAAACCGTTTGGGCCATAAACCTCAAACTTAAATTTTTCACTATCGAGCATCCAAGTATCTGTTATGATATCGCCAGCTTTCAATGCATAATTCCTAGTTTTCACCTCACCATTTTCTCTGTAATACACCACAAATGGACAACCAACAGTTTCCTCTCCGAACATCTGTTTGCCCACTTTGAAAATTATTTCAAACTCATCATCTCTTTCTTTCCCCTCTACATAAAGTTCGTATGGCAAAGCACATGCTCGCTTTATTCCTTTTTCTTGCTTGGGCATCCAGGCCGATTTCTCAGGAAATTTATTGGCTTCCATCACCTCCACTGATGTCAGAGCTTTATAATTATTTGGCAATTTTTTAAACTTGGCCGCATGAATGGTTTCTAAAAAAGGCTCTTTTTTGACATACTCCAAAGTGTCTATTTTCTCACCATTATAGGGTTTAAAAACAGAAGTCAAATCCCCACAAACTGTTCTTCTCCAATCGCTTATGTTTTCTTCTTTTACATTTTTGTTGAATTTTTTAGAGACAAATTTTTCCAAAAACTTCAGAACAAACTTGTCCACCCCTACTCCATGGCGAAGCAATAACTAAAGGCACTCTAAATCCCAAACCTATCGGACTTTCACGGGCGTCCTTTTCTGGGTTTTTATATTTGCGTTGTTTTTCGTGTTCAATATTTACATGCTCAACTGAAGTGTCTATTCCTGACGAAACCTTTCCAGTATCTGGTTTGAGGTGATGAGGCGGAACAAACGGCGGAACATGATCAAAATACCCATCATTTTCGTCATAAGCGAGAATGAAAATCGTCTTCTTCCATATCTCAGGATTTTTGGTCAGAATCTCCATTACCTCAGACACATACCAAGCTCCATACCAAGGTGCTCCAGGATGATCTGAGAAGTTTTCAGGAGCCACCAACCACGAAACCGCAGGAAGTTTATCTTCACTTACATCTTTTCTAAACTGATACAAAACATCACCTTTCGGTACTTCCAAGCTCCTTTTTGTGCCGTTATCGTCATATTCTATCGCTACAAGTTCTCTGTAATCTGCGTCTGCCCTATTATTCGTAAAAGCTTTGTTATGCAGATTTTTCTGAAAAGAACTTAGTTTTTCAAAATTCTCAGGAGTGTATTCAATTATATCTACTTTCAAAATCTCCAAAAAGGATTGTAGATTGGACAATTCACGTTTTGCTTTTTCTAGGTCCTGACCAGAAAGTGATGAAATTTTGGCCTTCAACTCTTCAATTCTCACCGGAATTACATCCTTCACTTTATGCAAATAGGCATGATACTCAGGAGCGAACTTCACTTTGTATTGGTCAAACCATTCAATAGAATTATCGGTAAAATTCGACAACCAAGCATCGCTTTCTCCTTCCAAACCCGACCTCAAACTGATTTCGTTCTGATAAATTCTCCATGAAATTCCAGCCTCTTCTAGCCTTTCAGGAAAAGATTTCCAGTAAGCCCAACGTTCATAATCTACATCCTCATTTTTCACATTGGCTTTAGATTCAAAACTCGCTTTTTCTCTGATTGTGCCCGACCACATGTATAATCTATTGGGCGTAGTGCCAGTAAGAGATGAGCAAAAATTCTGATCACAAACCGTAAATGCATCCGCCAAAGCATAATAAAAAGGAATATCTTCACGGTCATAATACCCCAATGTCAGTGGCATTTCTTTGTATTCTTCATGGCCTGAGGGTTTTGCTTGTAGCCACTGGTCGTATTTTCCGTCATTTCTGGCATCCACCTGATTCTCCCAAGAATGTGGCAAAGAACTCATCCAAGTAGCGTTAGTCTCTTTTAAATCTAACCGAAAAGGTGCAAAAGTCTCTCCTTTAGGATTGGTTTGTAAAAAGACTTTGTTGTTGTTTGGCAACCTAATTGCCCGTGGGTCATTAAAACCTCTTACGCCCTTTAGCATGCCATAACTGTGATCAAAAGATCGATTTTCTTGCATCAAAATCACCACATGTTCAGCATCCCAAAACGTACTGCCTTCAGCTGGATTGATGGCCATGGCCTTTAAGATAGAACTTGGCAAAGCCATTCCAGCGGCCAACATCGAAGCTTTCTTTATAAAATCTCTACGAGAGTCCATTTGTTATCTTGATTGAATTTTTCTGAAATTTCGGAATAAAAAAGTTAGAATTTTTCATATCAAGATTTAAAAATTGTTGCCTTTTTCAGAAACCGCGAAAAAAAATATCATTGGCATTTACTTCAAAATTTCATCGGACTCACCCCTTTCATTTTTTTAAACAGTTTATTAAAATATGGAACATCATTAAAGCCGCTTTCAAAAGCTATTTGGTTAATTGGCATTTCGTTTTTCTTTAAAATTTGACATGCATACTGGATTCTATATTCATTTATTATCTCCAAGAAGGTCTTACCAGTTATAGATTTAAAATATCTACAAAAAGAAGTGGGTGAAAGATGGGCAACTTCTGCAATTTTCTTAAGCGTAATTTCTTCTCGATAATGTTCAATTAAATATGCAAAAACACGCTGAAACCTAATAGTTTCATTATTAGAATGTTTTAAACTTGAAAAAGAACGATCAATGGGCACTAATTCGAGTGAACTTGCTAAAATTCCCAAAATTTTCATTAGAGATAATAGCTTTGAGTATTCATCTTTTTCTTCCAAAAGCTCCATTTCAGTTATTATTTCTATTTTCCCCTTACCTGAAATCTTTAATCCAGCATTAGAAAAAGTAAAAAGGTCTTTTATTTTTTGTATTTCTGGCAATTCCAAAAAGCTTTCTCCTAGAAAATCTCGTTTGAATTGAACAACAGTTGCTTCAACGGTTTGGTTTTCTGGAACTGGCTTCGAAATCCAGCAATGGGGAAGATTTGAACCTAGAAAAACCAAATCGTCCGCCTGAAAATCTTCAACTTGAGTGCCTACATACCGTTGGCCTTCACCTTTTTTTATAAGCGTCAGTTCGAATTCGGGGTGAAAATGAAAAGGGGCGTCAAAAGCAAAAAGCTCAAATTTTCGATAAAGAAATGAGCTCGTAAGATCTTGGTCTAACTTCTCAAGAACAGCCTTCATTTGTCTTTTTTTACCAAAAATATCAATAATGATTTACAATAATGATAATATCAGACAAAATTTTGAAAATTTTGTCAAATACATTTTTCAAAATTCTCTCCAAATTGCATTATCAAAATTTAAACCTTTTATGAAACTCGACCAAACCTACGAACTCACCCAAGAACAAATTGACTTCTATCAAAAAAACAGATATATCAAACTAAAAAATGTATTTGATGCCGAAACACTTGCGTATTATGGCGAAAAAATCTCCGAAAAAGTAAACGAACTCAACAATCAAGAAAAACCGCTTGATGCCCGAGATACTTATGGAAAAGCTTTTTTACAGATTTTTAACCTTTGGCGTGAAGATGAGACCATTAAAGAATTTGTGATGAGTCGTCGTTTGGGTCAAATAGCCGCTGAATTGATGCAGGCTGAAGGAGCAAGAATTTATCATGATCAGGCACTTTTCAAAGAGGGGGGTGGTGGCATCACCCCATGGCATGCCGACCAATATTATTGGCCTTTAGAAACAGATAAAACTGTAACTGCATGGATTCCTTTACAAGAAATACCTTTAGAAATGGGGCCGTTGGAGTTTAGTGCGGGCAGTCATGCAATAGTGGAAGGCCGAGAATTGGCCATCAGCGACGACAGTGAAAATATGATTGCTCAAAAGTTAAGAGTTACTGATTTCAAACATGTTATAGAGCCATTTGACTTAGGGGAAGTAAGTTTTCACTCTGGTTGGGTTTTTCACCGTGCTGGTGCCAATAAAACTGATCAAATGCGAAAAGTGATGACGGTAATTTACATGGACAAAAACATGAATTTGAAGGAACCTGAAAACGAAAATCAAAAGAAAGATTGGGAGGTTTGGTGCCCTGGGGCCAAAGTTGGAGAAATTATAAATACTGAACTGAATCCTGTGGTTTTTTGACTAACTTAACATTATGATACATTCAAAAGCAGCAATAGCATCAGGAGATAGCAAATTTTCAATTCAGATCATCGAAATTTCTGAACCTAAAAATGATGAAATATTAGTAAGAATAAAGGCAGCAGGTATTTGTCATACCGATTGGGATTCGCAATCGTGGGGCAAAACTTTGGTAATGGGTCATGAAGGTGCAGGCGAAGTTGTAGCCATCGGCGAAGCCGTAAAGCACTTTTCTATTGGCGACAAAGTCATGCTCAATTGGGCGATTCCCTGTTATGAATGTTTTCAGTGTCAAGAAGGAAACCAGCATATTTGCGAACGAAATTCGGCAGTAACTGCAGGCAATAAAGTAAGTGGAGGCCATGCTGCTTTTGAATCAACTATTTTAAACGGAAGCCCCATTGAAAAGGCTTTCAGTTTAGGAACCATGTCGGAATATACTTTGGTAAGACAGGCAGCTTGCGTTAAAATCCATGTTGATATTCCTTTTCCTTCAGCTGCTATAGTTGGTTGCGGCGTAATGACTGGCTACGGTTCTGTAGTGAATGCGGCCAAAGTTAAACCCGGAACCAACGTTGTGGTTTTAGGTACCGGTGGAGTTGGCCTTAATGTGATTCAAGGAGCTAGAATAGCAGGAGCAGGAAAAATAATTGCCGTTGATATAAATCCATTAAGACTTGAAATGGCCTTAGAATATGGGGCTACACACACGCTTTTGGCAGAAAAAGAAGATATCGGTTTGTTAAAAGCAGCCAAAGCCGTAAAAGAATTATGTGGTGGAAGAGGAGCAGATTATGCTTTCGAATGTACTGCCATTCCAGAGCTAGGTGCTGCTCCATTGGCCATGGTTCGAAATGCTGGAATGGCTATTCAAGTCAGTGGAATTGAGCAAGAAATCAAAATTGATATGAACCTTTTTGAATGGGATAAAATTTATATCAATCCGCTTTATGGCAAAACTCGTCCGCAAATTGATTATCCTATTCTCCAAGATTTATATGTGAAGGGTGACCTACTATTGGATGAAATGATTACACGAACTTATGCTCTGGAAGACTTAGAACTTGCCTTCAAGGATATGCATGAAGGAAAGAACGCCAAGGGAGTAATTGTTTTTTAATTATTTATTAAATTTAATAGACTATGAATTAATTTCCCTTCTAAATATTCCATGAAGAAACTTAAAATCTTATGCATTATTCTATTTTCAAATGTAGTGATTGCTCAAACAATGAAACATCAGGTTAAAATTACCCTTGCCCAAATTCTCTGCATAAATAGTGATAGAGCTGGTAATTTATTGAGAATAGAAAATGCCATTATTTTGGCAAAAGAATCTAAAAGCGACATAATTGTATTTCCTGAGTCGGCCATATTGGGTTGGATAAACCCCGAAGCTCACAAGAATGCTAGTACGATTCCAGGTTTTGATTCAGATTATTTGTGCAAATTGGCAAAAAAACATAAAATATTCATTTGCATTGGATTAGATGAAAAAGATGGTAATGAATTATTTGATAGTGCCATTTTAATTGATGACAATGGAAAAATAATTTTAAAACATAGAAAAATAAACGTTTTGCCAGATTTGATGTCGCCTCCCTATGCAATTGGTAATGAAGTAAATGCCGTGGAAACAAAATTTGGGAAAATAGGTGTGATCATTTGTGCAGATTCATTTAAAGATGATATTTTGCAAAAAGTTTTAGTTCAAAAGCCCGATATTATGTTAATTCCTTACGGCTGGGCTGCACCCGAAAATGAATGGCCTCAACATGGAAAGGAACTAGAAAATGTCGTTATCAATGTTGCAAAAACTTTGAAGTGCCCAGTTATTGGTACAGATTTAGTAGGGCAAGTGTCTCATGGCCCATGGAAAGGCCAAATATACGGTGGTCAAAGTGTGGCAGTAGATAAAACCGGAAAAGTACTAAAAATTGGAAAAGATCGAGAGCCTGAAATTAGTACTGTTACAATTATGCTAAAGTAGGTAATGTTTATCTTTGGCAATATTTATAAAAAAAACTATGTCCCAATTTTTCACGACCGAGATATCTAATACAGAAGTCCTTGACTTTATTACTGTAAAAAGTAATGCTCTAAAAAAACGTGCCGACATTACGATTTTCAATCCCGTCAAAAATGATATTTCTGACAAATCTTTGCCTTTGGTAATTTTGCTTCACGGGGTTTATGGTAGCCATTGGGCTTGGACAATGAAAGGCAAAGTACATGAAACTGCTCAAAGGTTGGTTACAGAAGGAAAAATAAAGCCTATGATATTGGCGATGCCCTCCGATGGACTTTTTGGTGATGGAAGTGGATATGTACCCCACAAAACCGAAAATTATGAAAAATGGATTGTGGAAGATGTTATAGATGTAATGAAAGAGCAATACCCACAAATAACCGAAGAATCACCAATTTTCATTTCGGGTCTCTCCATGGGCGGCTATGGTGCAATGCGATTGGGAGCAAAATACCCACATCTTTTCAAAGCTTTTTCAGGATTATCTTCCATTACGCATTTTGAACAATTGGAACAATTTGTAACTGATTTTGAAACGATTAAAAATCAAGCCACCGAACAAGATGGGGTAATAGATTGGATGATAAAAAATAATGCAAAGCTCCCGCCTTTCCGCTTCGATTGTGGATCAAATGATGTATTAATAGAACAAAACAGAAAGCTCCACTCAGAGCTGGTGACGCACAATATTCACCATTTCTATAAAGAAAACCCCGG
>JAIPAJ010000215.1 GCA_021740125.1 Leadbetterella sp.
AACTCAAATCATTAAAAAGTACCAAGCCACCTAATATCAAAGCAGGAATAGCGATGATCCAACCCATGAGTTTGAATCGATGCGGAAACAAAAATCTTGATTTCATTTTTTTTGTAATTTTGTTATTGTAAAGAATAATTTACCAAATGTAAAATATTCTTTACTTAATAGCAAATAAAATTTACAAAAAATTTCAGAATCAAGAAACTTATCTAGTTTTTATTTTCAAAACTTCATAGATATTAATGGGCTAAGCTTCAAGAATTGATTTCGGAATTCGTACGTTTTGGGGATTCATTTTATTTCGAATTCGATTAGGGAACCCTCATTTACATTGAGTTCAATAAAATACGCCTAAATTTCTGATTATAATCAAAAAACCAGGCTTGAATTTTAGATTTCATCTAGTTCAAGCCTGGTTAGAAAGAGAAAGTTATTATAAATATTCTACATCTCGTCAGCACTTGGGCCATAAGGGCCAGGAACTGGAACGCCTAACAAACGTAAACATACTTGCAGCTGTGCACGGTGATGGGCATTTTGTCCCATGGCGTGGCGGAAAGTTTCCCATTTTTCTAACGTAAGCCAAACTTGATCTCCAGAACACATCACCCAAGGATTTTGCAAAATATCGTCTGTTGATTCGTCGAGAGCTATTCTTGCTTCAGCCAAACTGTTGTTAAAACAGGTCACCAATTCCTCTCTTTTGTTGCAATCAGCAGGTTGGTAAGGTGAGTTTCCAAAATCCCACTTATCATGTTTTAGCCCCATTACTATCATGAGTGGGATTTCTGCTAAGTGCGTTGATAAAGTTTTGAGGTCCATACTTTTTGGATGTGGTCTCCAATCCATTTTATCTGTTGGTACTATTTCCAACATTCTACGGGTCTGAATGGCTTCTGCCTCTAATTCTTTTTTAAAAGCTTCAATAAATGAGATCATAGTTTTATTTTCGATTTAAGTCCCGATAGTTATCGAGAGGTTCGATTTGAAATTGTTATGAAGCAAATGTAGGTAGGTGTAATGACAGCCCTATGTCAGGAGTGTTTGTTATTTTTTAATTCTAGAGAATTGAAATTTGGATAGGGAAATATTCCTTTAGAATCAATTTTCCCAATAACCAATAACTAAATATCATACATCCGTTTTCCTTCAAGCAATCTATCTATCATTTTATTTATTCTATTAACTTTGGTGTCGAGGTTTTTAGCTTCGGCTATCCATTCAATGTAATATTTTTTATTGCTTTCAGTCATATTGTTAAAGAATTCTAGAGCTTTTGGGAAATCTTCTATGCATTCCAATATTTCCTCTGGGACAATTAAATCACTTTTGTCCAAGTAGAGACGAATATCTACAACATCTCCTTCATGGATATTGTATTTTTTTCTTATCTCGGATTTCAAAGGCAGCATGTAAAGTCCGTTTTTCATGGAGGCCAATTTGTATTGTTCAATTTCAGCTCCCTTTATATTACCTTTGACTTTCACCCAAAGCGAATTTCCTTTCTCAGACGGAGTGTATTCCAAAATCACGTAAGTCCAGCCTCCCTTTCCTGGGAATTTCTGCACTTTTACCTTTTTATTAATGATGGGCTTTTCCATGCAGTCTGGTTTTTACATTTTCTACTTTTTCGAGTACCATTTCTTTGAGTATTGCTGGCTCCAGAATATCAGACTCTCCGCCAATTAACATAAACCAATGCGAAAATCCCTGTAAACTTGAAGAAAGAAAAGTCATTTCTATTTGATTTCCAACTTGCTTCTCAGACACAAATCCCATATAAAAATGCTGATTGCCTATATATCTGTAGGCGTCTTTGTCTATCCTTATAACGATTTTGGACAGAAGGTGTTCTTTAGCAGTCTGAGTGAGAAATGAGGCAAAAGTTGGATGTTTTTTATCAAATCGGGTTGAAAGTTTTTCTATTTCCCTTATTCTATCCAGTCTAAAATTCCTGTAATCTTTCCGCATCTGGCACCAAGCTATCAAATACCAATATTGAGACTGATTGTAAAGTCCAATGGGCTCAATATTTCTTGAGTTTTCCTCGTATTGTTGAGCACTGAAATATCTAATTTTTAGTATATTTTTATCTATAATGGCATGTAATATTTCACCGATTTTAACATCCGAAGTATTCGGAACATATTGGTTTTCTACTACACTTATGTATTGATTGGCATCATCTAAGAGTTCTTTTTCTTGATGACCCAACACCGACTTTATTTTGTATAGGCCTGATTCAAAGTTTTTTCTGGTTTGTGTATTGCCAATTTTAGCCAAAATTTTATCTGCTGTAAAGAAAGCAACTGCCTCATCTGTAGTAAACTGAACCGGTGGCAGTCTGTATTCTTTCATTAAAGAATATCCAATTCCAGCTTCGCTCATAATAGGTACTCCCGCAAATTCTAAGGCACGAATATCTCTATAAACAGTTCTCAAGCTTATCTTAAATCGCTCTGCTATTTCTTGAGCTTTAACAATTCTTTTAGATTGAAGTTGAATTAAAATTGCTGTCAATCGGTCGAAGCGATTCATATTAGATTTTACGATAATATCTGTTCAAAATTAAAACTATTTGATACCTTTCTATGATTTTAAGTGGCTAAATTTTTTAGTATTTATTTTTTAAAAAAATTAATTAATAATATTTTGAAACAATTATTTTTAATTGTATTTTTGACACTTAATAAGAAAAATTTATATTTTTACTTCAAAACGCAATAAAACCTATGTCAAAATTAACCGTTACTTTAGGCGAGAAGGAATATTTTCCATTTGTAAAAGAACCTATAAAATTTGAGGGGAGAGAGTCTGACAATCCACTAGCTTTCAAATTTTATGATGAAAACAGACTTGTAGGAGGTAAAACTATGCGTGAGCATTTACGTTTTGCGGTTTCTTACTGGCATACATTCTGTGGTACAGGTGGTGATCCGTTTGGTCCAGGTACCAAAGTATTTCCATGGGATGCCAATGCCAATGCACTTCAAGCCGCACACGACAAAATGGATGCTGCATTCGAATTTTTTACAAAACTAGGAACTGAATTTTGGTGTTTTCACGATGTCGATATGTCTCCAGAAGGAAACTCTTTGGCAGAATACGAAAGTAATTTGGCCAAAATCGTAGAATACGCAAAAGCTAAGCAAAAGGCATCAGGAGCTCAATTGCTATGGGGAACTGCCAATTTGTTTTCGAATCCGAGATATATGAATGGGGCTTCTACCAATCCTAACTTTGATGTAGTGGCTCATGCGGGTTTTCAAGTTAAAAGTTGTATCGACGCAACCATTGCATTGGGCGGAATGGGTTATACTTTTTGGGGAGGAAGAGAAGGCTATATGTCGCTTTTGAATACCAAAACCAAGAAAGAACTGGATCATTTAGGACAGTTTTTAAGAACAGCTAGAGATTATGGTCGCAAAAATGGATTTACAGGCACTTTCTACATAGAACCTAAGCCAGCTGAGCCATCTAAACATCAGTATGATTTTGATGCTCAAACAGTTATTGGTTTCTTGAGAGCTCAAGGATTAGAAAAAGATTTCGGTTTAAATATTGAAGTAAACCATGCTACCTTGGCTGGGCATACTTTTGCTCATGAGCTACAAATGGCTGCTGATGCGGGTATGTTGTCTTCAATAGATGCCAACCGTGGTGACTACCAAAATGGATGGGATACAGATCAGTTTCCAGTTGATGTTTTCGAATTGACTGAAGCTATGCTGATTATATTAGAAACAGATGGTTTTAAACATGGTGGTATAAATTTCGATGCTAAAACAAGAAGAAATTCTACGGATCTCGAAGATATATTTATAGCCCACATAGGTGGTATGGACGTGTTTGCTCGTGCTCTTTTGGTTGCCAACGACATCCTTACCAAATCACCTTATAAAAAGTTGCGTGACGACCGCTACGCATCTTTTAACTCTGGCAATGGGGCTAGATTTGAGAAAGGAGAATTGAGTCTTGAAGACTTGGCAAAAATAGCCAAAGAGGTAGGTGAGCCAGCTCAAATATCAGGTAAGCAAGAACTTATGGAAATGATTATCAATCAGTATATATAAGTCTTTTTAATTGTTTATTCAGCATAAAATGTAGACAGTCAGCTCATTATGGGTTGGCTGTTTTTTTGTTATTCATTCGTATATTAATTTGCATGAAACAAAATTTTAGAATTTCTCGCAAATGTTTATGATGCATTTTTTACCTTTACATCGTAATTCTACAAAATAACCTTATACTACCATCTTGAAATATATTTCGTAATTAAAATTTTCTAAAAATTCGAAAAAATATTTACAATGATTGGGACAAAAAAAATATTCCAGACAGTACTGTTTGCTCTTTTTGCCGTTACATTGTCTTTTGGGCAAATTAAGATAAACGAAATTTTAGCCAATAATCAGGGCGTACCCAATAACCCCGCATTTCAGTTCGAGGATTGGATTGAACTCTATAATACAAGCGACCAAGAAGTAGACATTGCAGGAATGGGTATATCTGACGATAATTCTATTAAGTATTTATTCCCAAATACAGGTCTAAAAATACCAGCAAAAGGGTTTTTGTTGCTCATTGCAAGTGGCAATGCTGCTGCTGGGCCTAGACATTTAAATTTTAGCCTTGATGATGATGGTGAAACAATCAAATACGTTTTTTTGAAATTTCTAGAGGGATTTCGCCCAACGATGATTTGAAAAATGAAAACTTTGAATTGCGATTGTTGGAAAATGCAGAGCTGGAATATCTAAAAATATTTGATAAAAATGGCCTCGAAAAACCGCATAGGATTCAAAATGCTGTGAATCTAGGTAAAATGAATATTGTTTTTGATAACATCAATAATTTAAAATCGGGTACTTATTTCTATGTGCTTAAGTTGAAAAATCATAATAATATATTTTGCGATTTTCTGACAGTAGCAAATTGACGACGAAAATATAAAATTAGATTCAGCTAAATGCCTGTTTGTAACGTTATAAATAGGCATTTTAGCTTATTTTTGTATCAAGATTCCCGATTCACATATGGCCCAAGTGGTTTTAAAACGTACTTTAAAAACTCTTGCAATATTAATATTTATATTGTTGGCATTGGCTGTGGGTTTGATTTTATATTTCAATTCAAAACCTGGACAAAAAAGGTTAAGTGATTTTGTTACAAATTTTCTTTCCGAAAGACTTCAAACGCCTGTTACAGGAAATATATCTTATGGTTTTCCTGACTGGGTAAATATTGAAAACCTGCTCATAAGAGATCAAAGTCTAGATACTTTATTGTCGGCCAAGCGTGCCTATATCAATGTTGATATGTTAGCTTATCTGGATAATAATCTGAAAATTAATAAATTAGAACTGGAAGGCTCGTTTTTAAATATTTATAAACGCGACACTGTCTTTAATTATGAATATGCACTGATTGCTTTTTCCTCAAATGGACCTAAGGACACGACTGCAATTCCTGTTAAGTATGCTCTAGAGACTTTATTGGCAAAAAACCTAAGAGTAAAGTATTCAGACAAAAAGGCCAATCAAAAATTAGAAGCTGTTTTTGGGGATTTGAATACGGGCTTTTCTAATATTGAACTCCATAAAAATCAGTTTTTTCTTAAAAATACTTCAGTTAAAAATGTATTTCTGACTGCCAATTTTGGTAAATCAGAATCGGAGCCTTCTAAGTCCAACGGATCAAGTGTTTTTCCCGATATTCAGATTAAGGAATTTAGCACTGAAAATTTCAACTGGGATTTGACTTTTGGGAGTTCCAAGACCAAAGGGAGTAAATTTAATTTGGCAGTGGTGTTAGATAAAATAGATTTACCTAAAAGTGAAGTTTCGGTTAACTCTTTGGCTGTAAATGCCAATAGAATAATGTTTTTAGATACAAAATCTCCCAAAAGTGTGGTTGGTCAAATTAATTTCCAAGATATAAATTTGACTGATTTGGTCTTTAAAGCCTCAAAAATCAAATATGATAAAGCAAATCTCGAGGGGGAGATTTCTAAACTAATGGCCAAAGAAAAATCAGGTTTTGAAATAAAGGAATTAACAGCTAAATCGGTTTACAGAAACCAAAGGCTGGTTTTATCTGATCTTAATTTAAAAACGAATAATTCAGCTTTGGAGGCTAGGGGTGAAGTTGTACTCAATAAGGCTAATTTAGCTAAAAGCGTTTTTGCTTTCAATTTGATTTCTAGTAGTTTATCTGCATCTGATGTTTTGTTTTTTAATACAAATATTTCACAAAATGCCTATTTAAAGAATATTTCAAAAGATAATATTATTCTAAGTGGGCGTATTGCTGGTGATATTTCTTCGGTAAAGTTGGATAAAATTTTTCTTCGAGGAATTCAAAATTCGAGCTTGGCTTTTTCTGGAACCATAAAGAACTTTAGTGATCCCTTTTTTGATTTAAATATCTCTAAATTGGCTTCATCAAAGGAAGACATTGAACGAATTGTCCCTTCTGGCGTTTTGCCCGAAAACATAAATATCCCCAAAGATTTTGTTCTGAGTGGTACTGTGAAGGGCAAAGTTGCAGACTTTATGGCTAAT
>JAIPAJ010000216.1 GCA_021740125.1 Leadbetterella sp.
ATTTCTAAATACAGTTTAACACAAAGCAATGGACTTAAATTGGCTTTGGTGCTGGCATTTACTGCTCCCGCATTGGCATTGTTTATGTATTATGGCAAAGTACATTATGGCTATGGCTTACTCATGGGTGTTTTTCAAGCACTTGGAGCCTGGATTGGCGTAAAATACATCGTAAAAATACCCAATGCTAACCTTTGGATTTACAGATTATTGATAGTGATTGTGGCAATTTCGGCTATCAAGTTTTTTGTTTGAAATTTTTTTTAATAATTCTTAAACTCCCACCAATTATCCGTGATAAATGCGGATGCTGGAAGACCTTGTTTATTTTTAAGACTGGCTTCTGCTATGTTGCTCCATTCAAACCTTGCGAAAACTGGATAAGCTACTTTAGAATTAGTTAGGACAATTGTATTGCTTTTTATTCTGACATTGGCCTTTTTGAATTCTCCTGAAGTATCAGCAATTTCGAAGTTGTTCATGCAATTCTTGTCACATTTGAGTTCTTGTGTATCAAAAAACAAGATAATCTGCCCTTTTTTGGACTCATAAAGCAATAATTTGGGGCCAGAAATACCTCCTTTGTAGGCACTGTAAAGATTCTTTAATGCTACATTTGCCAACCTTATGCCTACGTCCTTTTTATTTTTTGGGTGAATGTCATCTATATTTCCAATGTCCGAAATCGTAACCATAGCGGTATTAGGCACAATCTCTGTCATTCTTTGTGCGTTTCTCAAGATGACTCCTTCCTCAGGACTTCCATATTTGTAGGGAGCAATTTGAACAAAATAGAAAGGTAATTCCTCAGCCCATGCTTTCCTCCAGCTACCGATTAAAGTACCCAATAATTTATCATAGTTGGCCGCATTCATCACATTAGATTCTCCCTGATACCAAAGAAATCCCTTTATTTTTAGTCCAGCCAACGGAGCAACCATGGCATTATAAATTGAAGCCGTTTTTACTGGCCCCCAAGATACTTCTTTTAAACTTAATGCATCTTTATAAAGTACAGGATCTGCTTTTATGCTTTCTTCAGGTGTCCAAGATTCAGCTGGAGTTCCACCCCAAGAAGTGTTAATAATCCCTACAGGAACTTGAATATTTTCAAAAATGTGTTTGGCAAAATAATAGCCTATGGCACTAAAATTTTTCATAGATTCGGGTGAACAGACTTGCCATTCGCCCGATAAATTTTGTTGAGGATGTGGAGCAGTGGCATGATTTACTCCAAAAAAACGAATTTCTGGAAAATTAGCTTTTTGCACCTCACTTTCAGCATTTTCAATTCCCGATGCCGCACTCCACTCCATGTTGCTTTGCCCTGATACCAGCCATACTTCTCCAATCAGAATATTCTTTAAAATTATTTCATTGTAGCCTTTTATCTTTATTTCATATGGACCACCATAAATAGGCGTTTCCACCTCCACAGACCATTTTCCATAAGTGTCTGTTTTTGAAACCACTTGATTATTATCCCAAGATGTTACTACTTGAATTGGCTCGCCAGTTTTTCCCCAACCCCAAACCTTTACTTTAGATTTCTGTTGCAGAACCATACCAGAGTTAAAAAATGTAGGAAGAGTAATATTTGCAAAACTTGAAAGAGATGCTACCAGAAAAACTGCTAAGAGTTTAAATTTCATTGTTATGATTTTGTATTTATGTCAAAGATTTAGTTTAGCGTTGAAATCCAAAAAATGAAAAAGAAGTTCATGGCAGTTTACAAATCCTATTAAAATTTGCCTCTACAAAATATTTTTTTGTGGATTTTTGATTACTAATTTCTTAATTATGTCATTAAAATCTAGTTTAAGAAATCGTATACTGAAAAATGATTCGTAAAAAAATCTATTTTTTTACAACCACTGGACTTCCCATTCTAGCCAAAACTGCATCTGAGATATTGCCTGCTCCCTTATCTCCCGCATAAAGTACCACGCGGTTAGAAGTCATTGGGCCATCCGCTTTATTTCTCGTAAAAATATATTTGAAACCCTTTTCCTTGGCAATAGTCTCTGCTGTTGTCTTTATGCTAGTTTTTATTCGCACAACTCCATCTCCCGTAAACTGCTGTAATTCCTTTTCAGCCTCTCTCTGGAAATTCTCTGATGCTGACTTTATTTCTTGAACTTTTCTTAACTTCTCGTTTAACCTCTCTGTTGTCAAGGAATCAAGGTTTTTCATGCTGTTTTGATAATCCAAATAAAGCGTTTGATACTCAATAGCCATCTTGTTATAAGTCTCTTGATAGGTATCTTGTTTCTTTTTTATGTCTTCGTCAAGTTTCTTTACCTCTTTGTAGTTTTCAAAAATAT
Source organism: Leadbetterella sp. (assembly GCA_021740125.1). GTDB lineage: Bacteria > Bacteroidota > Bacteroidia > Cytophagales > Spirosomataceae > Leadbetterella. The sequence continues at coordinate 2,325 of JAIPAJ010000216.1, forward strand.
AATCCTCGAAAATGTACCCTATTTTGGGGCCAGTTCCAACTTTCACTGAAGTGGATTTTGCTGGCGTTTTGGTGACTGGTTTTTTAGTTTGTGCGTTTACAAAATTTATAGAAAGAGCTACTAAAGCAGCCAAAATAATACGTTTCATCAAGTTTTTGTTATAATTTCCCAAAAATACCGAATTCTCCTCAAAATGAAAGTAAATTTTATTTAGTGCGATTCATTTTACATCACAATCATCTATATTTTTTAGCTTATTTATTTTTTACATTTGTCTATTCAAACCAGATTTTACTTAAAAATGATCAGATTTTTTACAATAGTCTGCCTTTTAAATTTAGTTGTTTCTTGCAAATCAGAACCAGTAATTGTTGAAAAAGACGGAATGGTTTTGGTAAAAGGTGATGGAAATATCAAAGATTTTTGGGTAGATAAATATCCAGTGACGGTGGCTCAGTTTGCGGAATTCATAAAAACAACAGGATTCAAAACCCAAGCAGAAGAATTTGGTGATGCTGGATATTTTGACTTCCAAACCGGAGGATGGACATTAAAAAAAGGTGCCAACTGGCAATATCCACTTGGAAAAGATACTGCTCCTGCACCCTTAGATCATCCCGTTACACAAGTATCATGGAACGATGCCGTTGCCTACTGCAAATGGTCAAAAAAACGACTGCCCAGCAGTGAAGAATTTCTATTCATAGAGAAAAATGGTCAGTCCGATTATGAAAAAACATATACTTGGGGAGACGATTTCTTTGAAAATGGCAAGTTCAAAGCCAATTTTTGGCAAGGAAACTTTCCTTTTAACAATACCGTAGAAGATGGTTTTCTGACCACTTCGCCTGTAGGATATTTTGGACTTAACAAGATTGGTCTAGGAGACCTAGGCGGTAACGTCTGGCAATGGTGCAGTGACGAAAATCCAGCCAAACCTACCGAATGGTTTCAAAGAGGTGGTTCCTACCTTTGCGACCCAAAGGTATGCCATGGTTTCAAAGTTGGAGGTATTTCATCTTCCACCCAAGAAACTTCTCTGATGCATGTGGGCTTTAGGTGTGTTAAGGATATTTAGGAGATGGGTAATGGTTGTCTGGTTATAGGTTGATAAGTCTAAAAAAAAAGGCCTCAATCTAAAAATCGAAGCCCTTTTGCATATTATAATTTACTCAATCACTTATTTTTATAAGCCCTGTCCAAAAACTCATAACGAGCATCATCCAACGCTTTTTCAAGTTTTGAATCGGTGTTGATGTTCATCACTGGAGGAGTTTTATCCCCTGCCTTTGCAGCTTGCCATTCTGGCAATTTCTCTCCATTTGGATTTCCTGTTTTTACAAAATTTGCAAAATAATTCAACATCGTTTCTGAAGTTTTGTAGTCATCAGCCGTCCAGTCGAATTCTTTTGCGAGGTGCAAATTACCCATGCAATATTCAATCTCGCTGGCGTGAGAAGCACCTACTGGTTCTGGTGCTTTTGGTGCAGCTCCATCTTTTTTCAATGTACCGCCAGCCAAGCCAGCCACCAAAGATTTATCCACAAATGCAGGGCGAATTTTGCTAAACATGTATCTATAAACAGCAGCAGAACTGTTGTTTCTGTGCAAATCAAACCATTTCCAAGTACTGTATGAAATAAACCTATCAGAAGCCAAAGCGGTAGCTGAAAGCTCTACTTCACGCTCATTGCTGTGCGGATACAATTTTAAAACCTCCTCAAAATCAGCTGGATATTCTTTTTTTACTCTTGTTATAAAATTCTCAGGGGTATTTGGCAAACCAAACATAAACGCTCCAGCTGGTATTTCGGCAGAATTCCAACCCAACAACAATGGCACTTGGGCTTGTTGCTTCGCATTGAAAATTTCTGGCAAAGTTTTAGGCAAAAAATACCCATCCAAAACTACTGGAAAACCAAATCTTTTAGACTCATTATAGATTTCATAAACCTCCCTTGTACTCAATGCTCTCAGTTGCTTTAAACTCGGAACACCTGCATTTTTGGCAAATTCAGTACCTTGTTTCTCGGCCTCGGCCAGTGTTACGGGAGACAAAGTAGGATTTATCCCCGCTCCACTCTCCCCTATTGCTCCAGCTATCAAGCCCTTAGACAATGGAGATGCCATCTGATAGCTCACAGAAATAGAACCCGCTGATTCGCCAGCAATGGTCACTTTTTTAGGATCACCGCCAAATGCCGCAATGTTTTTTTGCACCCATTTCATAGCGGCCACTTGGTCTAATAAACCATAATTGCCAGAGCCTTTGTAAGAAGTTTCAGCACTTAATTCGGGGTGAGCAAAATTCCCGAAAACATTCAATCTGTAGTTACAAGTGATCACCACTATTCCTTTTTTGGCCATACTTTCACCATCATAGCGAGGCTCAGAGGCATCGCCAGCCACATTACCACCCCCATAGAAATACAATAAAACTGGCAAATCTTTGGTATTACGTTTAGCTGGAGTCCAAACATTCAAGTAAAGACAATCCTCACTTACTCCATTCGAGCGAGAATTCATATCACCAAAAACCACCGTTTGCATCGGTCTTGGCCCAAAAACTTTGGTCTCTTTTACGCCTACCCAATTTTTAACGGGTTGAGGGGCTTTCCAACGTAATTCACCCACTGGAGGCGTAGCAAATGGTACGCCAAAATAGGTTTGAATACCCGTTTTAGTGTCGTAATTCCCTTCTATTGTGCCGTTTTCGATTTTTATTTGAACACTGAAGGCATTCTTGTTCTGAGCCTGGAGAGCAAAACCAGCCATGGTTACAATGGCGAAAAAGCCAATTATTTTTTTCATTTTTATAAAAAGGTTATTTATTGTCTCAAACTGTGACAATATTAATTAGTTTTATAATATTTTCCTATTTATTTTTGGAAAATATAATGCCCAAAACACATTTTGAACCCTAACGAATTTTTAAAACATATTGCTTATGACTCTGTAGTATTTGGTTTTTCTGGCGAAAAACTCAAAATATTGGTCATGAAATACAAGAATACAGATTATTATGCCCTTCCTGGAGGATTTGTAGGATTGGAGGAAGATTTAAACTCTGCTGTGAGGCGTGGTTTGAAAGAAAGAACTGGTCTCGACAATATTTTTTTGGAGCAGTTTTATACTTTTGGTAATGTCGATAGGTCGAAACCAGAATTTATGAGAGCCATCATGGAGGCAAATGGAGGAATAAACGAGTCTAGCTGGATGTTGGACAGGTTTATCTCAATTGCGTACTATGCTCTCATTAACTATGACGATGTAGAACTAACGCCAGATGCCATTTCTGAATCTTGCGATTGGTATGATTTGGACAATCTCCCCGAACTGATTTTTGACCATAATGAAATACTAGAAAAGGCCTTGGCAACTCTCAGGAGCAATCTAGAAACTAAACTGATGGGTGTAAATCTGTTATCGACCATGTTTACGATGAAAGATCTCCAAAAAGTTTACGAGGCCATTTTAGGAGAAAAACTTCACAGAGGTGCTTTTCAACGTAAAATACTTGGAATGAACCTCTTAAAACGCCACGAAAAACAATTCTCAGGAGCGGCACATAAGGCTCCGTTTTTGTATAGTTTTGAGAAATGATTTTCTAATCTAAGTTACACCTATAGCACACGGATTAGCACAGATTGGACACGGATTTTTATTGTTGGGGGCAAATTATGGAGACCAAAAATTTAATACACTGGAATATCAAATTAAAAACAATACATCCGTGTCAAATCCTTAAAATCCGTGTTCAAATAATTCTAAATCTTGATAAAAATCTTCTTTTTAAACATCCACCAAAGCACCAACCACTCTAAAAACAAGACCAAGGCCCCACTTACTAGATGCTCGTAATGTTCACCAAAAATCTGAGCGTAGTGTTTCCCCAAATGAACAGGCAGATTATCAGAAATGAAATAAACCAATGTATGAGCTATAACATAAGCCGCTATGGAGTTTACTCCTATTATGTTCAGAAATTCAAACCACGAATTTTTACCTTTAATTTCGACCAAAAAATAAAACAAAGAAAGCAGCAAAAAACACCATCCTCCGCTGAATAGCACCCAAGTAGGTGTCCAAATACGCTTTACGTTTGGACAGATCCCAGAAAGATTAAGCAAGAAACCTATTACCAAAAGCGAAATACCATAAATTAAAAACTCCTTTAATTTTTCTTGGTTAGCCTTCTCAGATTTTAAGATATTTCCTGCAAAAAG
>JAIPAJ010000217.1 GCA_021740125.1 Leadbetterella sp.
ATGGCATTTTGAAACTTCAACAAACCTCGAATTTAAAGACGATATTACCTGAAATAAAAACTCAATTTGCCAAGAATCTCGCAAAAGGGAAGTTAAGCACACCTTACATAATTATAGTCGACTCTGCAAAACCTTTGCAAAATTATGTTGCCAAATACAACGACATACCCTCTAATCAGAAACTTTGGGTAACCGCCCAACATAAATTCGGAATAATCATCAGAAATATCTTCCCGCAAGTTTTAACGACCTTTTTATTGTTTGGTTTTGTAGCTCTTTCGTTTTTCTTGATCATCCAGGCGGACAAAAAAAGACAAGAGATGTTTCAAATAAAGACCGATTTTATCAGCAACATGACACACGAACTCAAAACGCCAATAGCTACCATCAGTATAGCATTAGAAGCCATAGAAAGGTTTGATTTGCAGAGTATTGAGAAAAAAATGGAATATCTTGGAATTGCCCGCTTGGAGGTCGATAAATTGTCAGATTTGGTAGATAAAGTGATGCAAGTCTCTAAAATGACCGACTTAGAGTTGAAATCTAAGCAAGAAATATTCGATTTAAATGCTTTGGTTAGAGCAATATTAGACGAATTTCAGCCAAGGATTAAGGATAAGAAACTGGAGATTCTCTTTGAAAATTCAACATACCAACTCGAAGTGATTTCCGACTCAAAAAGCTTTAACACGATCGTTTATAACCTGTTAGACAATGCCATAAAGTATAACCAAACCGCAAATCCTCGAATAAAAATATCATCAAAAAGAAACGGAAACTGTGTAGAATTGGAAGTTAACGACAACGGCCAAACTATTCCAGCTGATTTTAGAGACAAAATATTTGAGAAGTTTTATAGGGTGCCACAAGACGGCCAAATACATAATGTTAAGGGCCATGGTCTGGGACTATATATTGTTGAAAGCTTGGCAAAAAGCATGGGATGCGTTATCGAATACAATGCCTTGCCCAATGGAAACAGTTTTATCATAAAAAACATCCAAACAAATGCTTAAAATATTGTATCTGGAAGATGAGGTATCATTGGCCAAAATAGTAAAAGAATCATTAGCAAGTAGGTCTTTTGAGGTGATGCATCTCGAAAGCGGCAAAAATGCAGTAAAATTTTTTAACGAATTTAAGCCCGATGTATGTGTATTTGATGTGATGCTTCCTGAAAAAGATGGATTTGAAGTGGCCAAGGAAATCCGAGCCCATAATACCCTAACGCCGATAATTTTCTTAACCGCAAAAAACCAAACCACAGACCTATTGATGGGATTTGATGCGGGTGGAAACGACTAAATCAAGAAGCCATTTAGCCTTGAAGAACTGATCGTTAGAATAAATAACCTCTATTTCTTAAGTCAGAATAAGTCGGGAATAGCCGACAGTTCAAGCGGTGTAAAAATTGGAAAGTATGTTTTTTCCACCACCAAACAAGAGCTTAGATTTGGGAAGGAAGTCCGCAAAATTTCATTCAGAGAATGTCAATTGCTGGATCTACTCACCAAGTCAATGGGAGAAATCGTTACCCGAAAGGTTATTTTGGATACTGTTTGGGGAGATGACCACTTCTTCAATTCACGAAATTTGGATGTTTACATCACCAAACTCCGCAGCTATTTCAAATCTGATCCGAAAATTGAAATCATCACGCTGAAGTCGGTGGGATATAGACTTATTGATTAAAACGGCTCTATTAATCCTTTGCTTTACTTTATTTGCAAAAAAAACATCGAATGTACTTATTTATTAGAGCGTTTCTAATAAAGAAATATCCAATAAATAAAAAAATACACAAACAAGGTACTATGTATTGCAATGTATTAGTTTATACATTATATTTGCATCATCATTCAAAAATGTTATCATCAAAATTATGAAAAATGTATTATTGATCTTTGCCACAATTTCATGTATAGCCTATGTTAGTTTTCGTTATTCACAGAAAAACGATGTGGATCTTAAACTTTCGGAGGACAAAAACAAGATAAGTATTTCAGCAAAATTCCCTAATGACAAAACCCCGAAGGTTCAAAGTTTCTTGACTGAAGAATTGGGTGATTCAAATGACCTGTCATTTGAAAATAGCACTATTGATGGTGAAATTGGGCTAAATGATGGTTCATACTTCTATATGAAACTGGCCGAAGGACGCTTAAAAATTGAGATGGAACGCAAAAGAAACAGTCAAACTGCTTACAAAAGACTGAAAAAAATGTTTGAAGGCTTAAAAACAGTTTTGACTTCAAACTAATAGTATTTAGCGATCTAAATATCTTTTAAGTTGTAAAACAGGTTATCAAACCAAAGCTACAATTTTCTCGGCCTCTCTAACACCACTCAAATAGCCACCATGAGCGGTTGAAAAATAGTCTTTTTCGGTATGCTCACCAGCGAAGAACAACCTATTGTTTACTTCGGCTGCCAAATCTTCAAAATGCTGCATTTCAGTACCAACAGCTGTATAAGAATATGCTCCGAAAGCGTTTTCATTACTCTGCCACTTGGTCCTTAACATTTTGATAGGATTCGGTATATTTTTCCCATAAATGTCACGCAGGTGATTCATAATTTCGGCAATAACCTGAGAATCAGACATTGTTTCCGTTTGTCGGGCATAATCTGCATAGGCAAAAGTCATGAGGGCGTTATGGTTCGGATTAAATTTCTTAATATTCACGAAATAGTTAAATTTATCGGGAATTTCGGGGGTATAAGTGATATACTGCACATCGTCCCAAAAAGCTGTTTCCCATAACAGAAAAAACTTGTTTACGCAGCTCATACCTACTTTTTGTATGGCTGTTTGTTTGAAATTAGGCAAAGCTGGTTCAAAGTTAATGACTTGAGCTTTCAAAACACCTAATGGTACGGTTACAAGCACAAAATCGGCAGACAAAACTCCATTGCTATGCTGAACTTTAACTTTTTCGGAAGTATAATCTATTTTAGAAACCTTTTGGTTGAGTCTGACATCCAAGCCTTTAGCCAAGTAATTTGGAATATTATCATACCCGTTGGTGGCTATTACCTCCACCCCACCATATTCTTCACCTTCATAATAAAGTAAAGACGAAAGTTTATCCAAATCACCCGTATCAAAAGTTAAAAAGGCAGAAATAAGAAATTTCCAAAGTATGTCCTTTGATTTTTCAGGATATAATTGATTGAAAACAGTTTCGAAACTTTCGTTAGCTTTACCATTTTTCATCATATTTTTCATAATCCTATAAAACTCATCTTCAGTATTTTGATAAAGTTCTGAATTTCTAAGGACACCACCGATATCAAATGATTTTTGACTTTCGTCCAAAGTTTCGAAAGTGGCCATGCCAGCATCTTTAGCCAGATCTGTAATTGGATTTCTGCGTATACCATGAATCCAACTTGCCCCTTCATCAAATGCTACGCCGAGACTTCGATTAGTTCTGAGTCTACCACCAACTTTATCCTGAGCTTCCAATACTATCACCTCAAAACCAGTGTCTTGTAAGCATTTAGCCGCTGCTAAGCCTGAAATACCAGCTCCTACTACCACCACTGTCTTATGCAATGCACCCGGAATACGTTTATCCTGACAAGCTAAAGCAAACAAACTTGAGCTGGTAGCCAGACCATGCAAGGTTTTTTTGAGGAAATTTCGGCGGTAGATGTTCATAAAGAAGAAACTATACAGAATAATCAAATCATAAAACTAGTACAATTATTCACATTCAAATTCATATCTATGCCTAAAAGTTTTACTGTCACCAAATTGCAAAACCCCATTAGAAAAAAAACTAGAACCACTTTTTAATGGATATCCTTGTGCATTATATTCATAAAAAGTAACAGATCTGTTAGGAATCCCAAACTGGCTGGGATAAATAGTTTGATCTAAACAAATACTTTCATTAAAGGCATCAAGGCTTCCTCCTCTTATATTAGATAGTGAATACATAACCAAATATTTGAACTCTTTTGGATAATAATTGGGTTTATCATCAAACTTTTTTGTTTCATAAGGAATGTATTCATATTTCAGTGTCGAAACCTTATCTTCGAACGATAATTTTACTTTTGAAATATTATTACCTAGGTATTCGAAAGTATGTGTATAAATCGCATTTATAGAACTGTTTGGAGCAACAATGGAAGTATGAGATCTTAACTTACCGTTCTCATATTTCAGGCTAATATTTGAATTCTTTTCATTGTTAATTATTTTCGAAGCATTTCCTTCTTTATCCAAAAAAATTATTCCCGGATAAAATGCAGCAATCTCCTTCAAGCAGTCACCCTTATAACTAACTTTTAATTGGTTCGGTATAGAATAGTCAAGATTATATATAAAGGAGCAATTGGTATTAAAACTCGTGTACTCAATTAATCTATTCTGAGAATCATATTTAAAATCATTTGTTAGTTTATTAGTTTGAATGTCGAAAATTTTTGAAATTAAGCAAGAATCTTGCTTTTCAACCTCGTTTTGTGGTCTACAAGAAATGGTTAAAACAACCAATAAAAAAGATGTGTATTTAAACATAATTAAACTATAAAAGCAAGTGAATTTTCAAGACAGAAAATTTGAATTAATTCCACAATTAAATTTAAATAGATTTCATTTTCATTACTAAAAAAATCTTTTTTTATTCTCAACAAACTTACCGATTAAAGATATTTTGAGCCCTAAGAAGTCTTTAAAATAAATCAAATTACTTTTTTGGAATTTACCCTTCACCTATACCCATAAAACTCCACCCGCTGAATAGCAAACTGATTGGTGCCGATGTTGATATGTCGGCCTTGGTGGGTTTGGTCGCCGTTGAGGTGGCGTTTTACGGTCCAATGGTTGTTTACAAAATTACCCTCATCCACTTTTAGCAGGCCGATGTTAAGGTCTTTATTTTCAACTGATTTGGTGGTAATCACTACACCCGAACCGGCAATATAAAATTCATTTTCAGCCGTTTGGATGATGATGGCACTGCCCAATGGCCAAATTTCGGTTCTAGCTCCCGATGTCCAGCTGAGTGTGTAGTCGTGTTTGCAAGTGAACTCGTATTTGCCCAAACGAACAATGGTTTCAGGGTCGCTTTTGCTCAGCATAATGCCTTTTATTTTCCCTGTCCCTTGATTACTGCTAATGAGCGGGCTGAGTTCTTTTATGAGGCCATACATTTTACCAAGCGGCTCATCTTCTGGCTTTTGGGTAGATTCAATAGAAAAAGGCGAAAAACCCATGCCCTCAAAATGCCCGATGGTATAGAGTGCTTTGGCGGCAACGGTGTTGTCAAATACATGCTCCGGCACAAAAAGCACATCACCTTGGCGGGTGTACAAATCACACCAATGTTTGAAATCGGGATTATAAAAATCGGGTGAAAGAAAATCGATGGCCTTTCCTGCCGATTTCCAAACGTCAATCAAATGTGGCAATGGCCCTGCACTTGGGTAATTGCCTGGCTCACGCCCTGTTTTATTGAGAGCGGCATTGACAAACATAGGTAAGGGATATATTTTTTTACCTGCTTCGGTGATTTTATCTGTAAAATCGGCATAGTAATAAGCCATAAAAATCTCGTCGGTGAGTAAACCCTTGCCGAATACTTCTTCCCAATTTCCAGAGGTTTTGTATCCATTCTTTTTCCAAATCTCTCGAAATTCTGGCACCAAACTATCTCTGTTCTGTTGCAAGTAACGCATCAATTCAGTCGGCACAGGCTTCTTAAATGCCTCATTGGCAAGAGTTTGGTGGTCTCGGGCCGAAGGCAACATCCCGATTTCGTTCTCGACTTGCATCATGATAACGGTTCGCTCTTTTCCGTCGAAATCCTTGATAAACAGCATGAGCTTTTCAAAAGCGTTTTTGTCGGCCTCCAATACATTTTCGCTAAACGAACTCAGTATCTCTTGGCTTCGGCCAGTTTGGTCTTTTACACGCGGATATCGGTCTTGGTTGAGTTTTACCCAAGCTGGAGCATGACTGCTCATGCTGTTTTTCCATGAACCAAACCACAGAAATACCAATTTGATATCGTATTGTCGAGCTTCTAGTATCAAATCTTGATACAGCTTAAAATCAAACTTGCCTTCTACTGGCTCTATCAATTCCCAATAAACAGGCACCAAAACGGTATTCAAGTTCATAGTTTTCAGTTTTGGCCAAACCAATTTCATATTTTCTACTGTAGTAGCCGTAGAATTGCCAAGTTCACCTCCTAAAATAATAAATGGCTTATCATCAACGATTAACTGTGTGGTAGTTCCTTTTTTTAAAAGCTTAGGTAAACTTTGTTGAGCAAATAAATGGAAATTTATGACACAAAATAACGTTAAGAAAATAGGCAAAAAACGGTTTTTCATCAGAGTGAGGTTGTATTTAAATGGATTTCAAATATAGGGTATTATCACAAATTAACATAATGAAGTAATGGGCTTTTAAAGAAGCGTTATTTGGCTTTTGAAAAAAAAGATAAAAAAAATGCCCCGAATGATAAGCATATATGTTATCAGAT
>JAIPAJ010000020.1 GCA_021740125.1 Leadbetterella sp.
AAAATATTAATTAATATGACCGCTTTAAACCATTTTTACTGATGGTTTTGAGACAATAAATAGCTAAATTTGCGTTTTGATTACAAAAAATCTAATTGAATGTGTTTTAAATTTCTTTATATAATTGCTGTTTTTTCGATTGTATTGACTTCGTGTGGAGAAAGAAAACCAAATGTTGAAGTAAAAATCAGACGATTTGAAAGAGAGCTGATGGCTGTAAAAAGTCAGCCTGAAATGGCAACTCTTCTGCAAAAAAACGAGAACATCGTAAAGTCACTTTACCGAACATTTCCCGATGATACAGCATTTGTATCACACATGTATTATTTGGCTTCACATCCCGAAACACGCAAACTCCATGACCAAACACAAGCGGAATTCGGAGAATTGGCCAATATACAAAAAGAACTAGAAGAAGCTTTTGTTAACATAAAATCAAATTTTCCAGATTTTAAGGAACCCAAAATAGTTACTACTTTTTCAGGTTTAGAAAACGATCTTTTTGTTTCTGACACTTTGATAATCATAGCCTTGGAGTCGTTTCTTGGCCCAAAAGCCCCCTATAGACCCGACCAACCTAACTACATACTAAAGCGATATTCAAAAGAATATATTGTGCCAACTGTTATCAGATATTTATCCAATTCTTATAACAAACTTGACCCAAAAGACCAGTCTTTTTTGGCGGACATGTTGTTTTTTGGAAAATCCTTAGAGTTTACAAAAGAAATGCTCCCAAATACTCCAGATTCATTAATTATTGGATATTCAGCGTTAGAATTAACTGAAACCTGGGAGGCACAAGACTTGGTATGGGCTCATGTGGTTGACAAAAATTTGCTGTATAATCCCAATCCACATCTAAAAGAAAAATATTTTGGCGAAAGACCTTCCGTACCAGAAATAGGACCAAAATGCCCCGGAAGAATAGGCCAATGGCTTGGCTGGAGGATAATCCAGCGTTACCGAACCGAAAACCCCAAAGTAACGTTTCAAGAATTAATGGCAAATGACACGCCCGGGGACATCCTTAGGGAGTCGAAATACAGAGGACAGATAGAAAAAGAATAATGGCAAAGGGCAGACATGGTGCTGGAGTAGATTTGGCACCCGAAGATAAAAAAAAACTAAGTAAAGACGGATTGAAAAAAGCGATTGCTCTTTTCAAATTTACACTACCCTACAAAAACACCTACATCATAGGTATGTTGTTTCTGGTATTTTCTACGGTTACCACTATGGTTTTTCCGCTATTGATAGGCGAAATGACCAAGGTAATGGAAGGAAAATCGCTTTATAATATCAACCAAGTGGCTATATTCTTTGCAATGATATTGGTTGCCCAAGGTATTTTTTCATTCTTCAGGGTTTATTTTTTCTCTATTGTCAGCGAGAAAACCGCGGCAGATATTCGCAAGGTAGTTTATGACAAATTTATCACTTCGCCTATTTCTTTTTTTGAAAACAACCGTGTAGGTGACCTTATGAGTCGCATTACATCTGACGTTTCAGCCATTCAGAGTGTGCTTTCTACCACTTTGGCGGAGTTTTTCAGACAAGTGGCTACTTTGGTAATAGGCATAGCCATGCTGGTTTATATCTCATGGAAACTTACTTTGTTCATGCTGGCTACCTTCCCTATTATTGTAATTGCTGCTTTGGTTTTTGGGAAATACATCAGAACCATCTCCAAAAAAGTACAAGAAAAACTTGCTGAAGCAAATGTCATAGTGGAAGAATCATTGCAATCCGTTTCTATAGTTAAGGCATTTACCAACGAAAAACTAGAGTCTAGAAGATTCTCCAAATCCGTTGCAGAATCTGTTACATTAGCACTCAAAGCCGCTACGCTTAGAGGAGGTTTCATTACGTTCTTTATTATCGGGCTTTTTGGAGGCATAGTTTTGGTCATATGGTTTGGTGGAAATTTGGTCATAGAAAAAGAAATTTTGATAGCCGACCTGATTACATTTCTTACCTTAACAATATTCATCGGACGCTCTATGAGTGGCCTAGGTGATTTATATGCCCAACTACAAAGAACCGTAGGAGCTTCCGAGAGAATATTGGAAATATTGGAAGAAAAATCTGAAGTAGACATTGAAAAAGAAAAAGTTTTGAATCCTATTCAAGGGAATATTTCATTCAAAAACGTTAAATTCAGCTATCCTTCTAGAAAAGACGTAGAAGTACTGAAAGGTATAAATTTTGAAATCGAGGCAGGCAAAAAAATAGCCCTAGTTGGACATTCTGGTGCAGGAAAATCAACTATAGTACAATTGCTCATGAAATTCTACCCTGATTTTCAAGGCGAAATACTCATCGACGGACAAAATATCAAAAATCAAGACGTCACATTCTTGCGTCAAAATATAGCCATAGTACCTCAGGAAGTAATTTTGTTCGGTGGCACAATTTTCGAAAACATAGCTTATGGAAATCCTGGAGCAAACCAAAAAGAGGTAGAAGAAGCAGCACAAAAAGCCAACGCCTTGGAGTTTATAGAGAAATTTCCGGATAAATTCGAGACTATAGTCGGCGACAGAGGCATCAAACTCTCTGGTGGTCAAAGACAAAGAATTGCCATAGCTAGGGCAATTTTAAAAGACCCAGCAATACTTTTGCTCGACGAAGCAACGAGTGCATTAGACTCGGAATCGGAGAAATTGGTACAGGATGCCTTAAATGAACTCATGAAAGGTCGTACATCGATTATCATTGCACATAGATTAGCTACAATCAGAAATGCTGACCAAATATACGTTCTAAAAGATGGAGAAATAGCAGAATCTGGCACGCACGAAAGTTTGATTTTGAAAAACGAAGGAATTTATGCAAATTTGGTAAAAATGCAGTTTGACATAGTTTCATACGAAATGGTATAAAATGGATAGAAACGCACTAGGCATCTTACGCCAATACGACCTCAGACATACCGATACGCGAGAAAACATCCTGAATGGTTTTCTACAAAAAACAACTGCACTATCTCACAGCGACATAGAAGTTTATCTAAACGATGGATTTGACAGAGTAACCATCTATAGAACACTAAAGACTTTCTTGGACAAAGGCATCATCCACAAAATTTTGGATGATAATGGCGGTGTAAAATACGCACTTTGCAAAGACCAATGTGCCTCTGGCCATCACCACCACGACCACGTGCATTTCAAATGTTCGGAATGTAACGAAACCTTCTGTTTAGAAAAATTTCTTATTCCAGAAATCATTCTTCCCGAAGGTTACCAAAGAAAAGATATCAATGTTTTGGTGCAAGGAACTTGCCCAAAATGCAATTAAAAAAACAAAATGTATCAAATAAAAGAAGCGAAGTTTAATAAAAGTGCTGCGAAAGTAGAGCATTGTCCACAAGACGACCTACCCGAAATAGCATTTATCGGTAGGTCAAATGTAGGAAAATCTTCTTTGCTCAATATGCTCACGGGCGTAAAAAATCTTGCTAAAACGTCTTCAACGCCTGGCAAAACTCAGTTAATTAATCATTTTTTGATAGACAATAAATGGCATTTGGTAGATTTACCAGGATATGGTTATGCAAAAGTACCTGTTTCTGAAAAAGCTAAATGGGAGAAAATGACATGGGACTATTTACTACAAAGAACCAACTTGCTTTATGTCTTTGTACTTCTCGACATCCGACTTTCGCCACAAAAAAAAGATTTAGAATTTATACAAAAATTGGGTGAAAACGGAGTTCCTCTAAAATTGGTTTTTACAAAAGCTGATAAAGTGAAAACTATGGAAGGGCAAAAGAACATAACGGATTTTATGGGGGCTCTTTCGGAAACTTGGCAAATATTGCCAGAGTATTTTATAAGTTCAGCGGAAAGAAAAACAGGTAAAACAGAGATATTGGGATTAATAGAAGAGATAATCTTCCCTAATTATTAATTTATTTTAATTTATATTTGCATAAAATTTTATAAATCATCGGGATGGCAACAGAATATTTGGGAATTGACGTTGGTGGGACAAATGTTAAAATGGGCATTGTAAATGCCGATTCAGGCAATATAACGAACTTTTATAGCCATGATACTGGCTCTTGGAGAGCGACAGGTCATTTTGTTGACAACTTAGGTGATGCTATTGCCGTTCAACTTAAAGAAAATCCCGAAGTTAGAAAAATAGGTATTGGTGTACCTGGCCTTATCTCAAGAGATCGGTCTACTTTGATGGAAATCACTGCTATACCGGAAACTGACGGAACGCCGATCATTCCTCTATTGAAAAAAAGATTCCCAGAGCATGATTTTTTCTTAGAAAATGACGCCAATGCAGCGGCCCTTGGCGAATACTATTTTGGAGAAGAAAAACTACCGGAAGATTATATATTTGTAACACTTGGTACGGGTGTAGGCGGTGCAGCCATTATAGACAAATTGGTATTTAAAGGTGGTGGTGGAAACGCCATGGAACCCGGCCACATGCCATCAGCCAATGGCAAAGTTTTAGAAAGAAACATAGGCAAAAACGAGCTTTTGGACTTGGCAAACAAAATGAGAGGCGAGTTCAAAGGAGAGACAAGACTACCAAGCGATGGTTCTATCTCTACAACTGGATTGGTAGCTGCTGCTTCAGATGGTGACGTTCTTGCTCTTCAAATATTCGATGTAGTAGGCACATTATTAGGCGACGGTTTAGTATCCATGATAAGAATCCTCGACATCACCACTATTCTTATTGGTGGTGGACTTTCGGCTTCATTTGAATATATTATACCAGCCGTAAACCGTCAATTACAATATTGGTTAACACCGTATTATATGAAAACATTAGACATAAAAAGAGCCACTTTGGCCAACGATGCTGGTTTATTAGGAGCTGCCAGTTTGTGTTTCTAAATAATAGTATATTCTCAAAACGCCTCATTTTTAAACATTTGAGGCGTTTTTTTATTAATTTCATTTCTCATAATCGAAGACCTTGGCACGAAACCCCCATCCCATTTATTCGCATGAATTTTTCATGGCAAAAGCCTTGGACTTGGCCATGGATGCGTATGAGAACGACGAAGTACCTGTGGGTGCAATAGTAGTAGCCGAAGGCAAGACAATAATTGGAAAAGGAGTAAACCAAACAGAACAACTGCACGATGTAACAGCCCACGCTGAAATATTAGCGATAACCGCAGCCTCTAACTTTTTAGGTGCAAAATATCTCAAAAACTGCACACTCTATGTAACTCTTGAGCCCTGTGTAATGTGTGCTGGGGCATTGGCTTGGTCACAAATTGACCGAGTGATTTTTGGGGCTTATGACAAGAAAAAAGGTTTTACACTCATTCAACAGCCCATTTTACATCCCAAAACCGATGTTCAAGGGGGTATTCTTCAATCTGAGTCTGAGGCAATGTTAAAAAGTTTTTTTAAAAAACTAAGAAACTGAGCCTTTGTGACATTTATCATTTGAATAAGCTCATTTTTCATTGATTTTTATAAAAAAAACAAATGACTTTAGCCTATATTATTGCCGCAGTGGTCATTCTTCATTTTGTGGTCGGAATAGTCTATTTGATTTATAAAATCAATTCCGCAAAACCGAATGAAAATTTGAAAGAAGAGATTAAATAAAATACTATCCGAAATCTAGTAGATTTCATCTTATTTCTCATATTGAGGTTTCAATTTTGAGCGATATCAGGGAATTTTATTATAAAAATTAGCGATAAACCTCCCCATTTCGGGTCGTACCAAAATTTACTTTCTCAAAATCAAATAGATTTTTTGAAACTAATCAGATCACGAAAGTAAAAAACAACCCAGCTCTTCACTTTTTTTTCTTCCCTTTCGAACACATTTTAAAAAACTGATGTTTATCATTTATAGATCGAAAAATAAGTTTAAAGAAATACAATTATGGCTTTTACATTAGCACCCCTTCCTTACGCCAATGATGCATTGGAACCACATTTTGACGCCATGACAATGGAAATTCACCATGACCGTCACCACAATGCTTATGTTACAAATCTTAATGCAGCTATAGCTGGTACGGATTTGGAAAACAAAACAATCGAGGAAATTTTGGCAAATATAAGTAAAGCATCACCAGCTGTTAGAAATAACGGAGGTGGGCATTATAACCACGATTTATTCTGGAATATACTTGCCCCTCAAGGCGTGGGTGGTAATCTTTCAGGTCCGTTAAAAGAAGCTATCATTGCGGCTTTCGGTGGAGTTGATGAGTTTAAAGCGGCATTTAAAACAGCAGCAACAACGAGATTTGGCTCAGGTTGGGCATGGTTAATAGCCAAAGAGGATGGTTCAGTTGCAGTATGTTCTACGCCAAACCAAGACAATCCATTGATGGACTTGGCTGAAGTAAAAGGTACGCCATTGTTGGGTCTTGATGTTTGGGAGCACGCATACTATTTGAAGTTCCAAAACAAACGTCCTGATTATGTAGATACTTTTTGGACATTGGTAAACTGGAACGCCGTTGAAGAGAGATATGCAGCAGCAAAAAAATAAAATTTAGATGTTTAAAGTTTGAAGGAGGGTGGACGATTGTCTGCCCTTTTTTTGTGTTTGCCTTTTTTAAAAATAAATCTAAAAAATTTTGAATTATAAATTTCATAGCTACATTTGCGACATGAAATTATCAATCAGCATAGCATACAAAGGTTGGTGGCGTTCTTCTCTTTTGAGTTGAGCAACATTCCGCTATGTGGTTTTTTACATAATTACGGCTTGCTGTTCAAAACGGCAAGCCGTTTTTTTTGTGGCTTCGGCTTCGCTCGGCCACCAAAGTGTCGGCTCAATCATAAAGGCCCAACAAAATGACTAATATTTTAATGAATTATAAAATAAAAAAAGAATTACCTCCGATGGCTAAGTGAAGTCAAAGGTTAACAATAAGAAAAAGAGCATTATGAAATTTAATATTACCACAAGAAGCAAAAGACTATTGGCAGACACACTAACACCGGTTAGTATTTTTCTAAGAATTAGAGAGCAGTTTCCACTTTCAGTTATTTTGGAAAGTGCTGATTATCATGCCATGCACAATAGTTTCAGCTATATCGCTTGCGACCCGATTGCCTCATTTATCCTGGATAACGATGAAGTTATTCAAAACTTTCCTGATGGATGTTCCGAAAAATTTAAACTGGCCTCAAGAAAAGATGCTGTGAATGCCCTCCAAGCGTTCGCGAGTCAATTTACCCCCTCAGAAAACGAACATTCTTTTATATCCAACGGACTTTTTGGGCACATTACTTACGACTCAGTTGAATATTTTGAAGACATCGAAATTCAAGAAAAAAGCTCTGAAACAGCCATTCCTCAGATACTTTATAGAGTCTACAGATATGTGATAGCAGTCAACCATTTCAAAGACGAACTTTTTATGTTTGAGCATGCTTATGCTAAAGAGGGCGAAGAATTGAAATTTAAGGAAGATGGTCTAGATACATTAGAGTTTTATGTAAAAAACCCAAAAAGAACCTCAAGTAGTTTCTCCAAAAAAGGCGAAGAACAAACCAATATCAACGATGCCGATATGGTTAAAATAATTGAAAAATGTATTAAACACTGTTTGCGTGGCGATGTGTTTCAGATTGTTCCTTCTCGAAGGTTTTCACAAGAATACACGGGTGACGACTTCAATGTTTACCGGGCATTGCGTAGCATAAATCCTTCACCATACCTTTTTTATTTTGATGGCGGCGACTATCATATTTTTGGATCAAGCCCTGAAAAACAGATATTTATAAAAGATGGACAAGCTGAAATCCATCCAATTGCGGGTACTTTCAGACGAACCGGGGACGATGCCAAAGATGCCGAATTGGCCCGACAATTACATGCTGATCCCAAAGAATCTGCAGAACATGTGATGTTGGTAGATCTTGCTAGAAACGACCTTTCACGTAGCTCAGACCATGTGCAGGTAGATATTTTCAAGGAAGTACAATTCTATAGTCATGTGATACATTTGGTTTCGAAAGTAACTGGACACATGACTCAAGGAACAAATCCACTGCAATTGGTGGCCGATACTTTCCCTGCAGGAACGCTGTCTGGTTCGCCCAAACACATGGCTATGAGTTTAATAAACCAAATGGAACCTACCAACCGCAGTATTTACGGAGGTGCAATTGGTTTTATGGATTTCAAAGGTAATTTTAATCACGCCATAGCCATTCGTACTTTTCTGAGCAAAAACAACACTTTATATTTTCAGGCAGGCATGGGGGTGGTAGCAAAATCAGTCATAGAAACAGAAATGGCTGAAATTCACTTGAAGCTTGGAGCCTTGAGAAAAGCGATAGAAATGGCAGGCGAAATTTGATAATAAATTAGAGATAATATTGGCGTGTTAAATTAAGGTACCCTATTAATTTTGACAAAAAACATAATAATATGAACCCTTTACTCAAAAAACTAAATTTTAAAGAGCATAAAAGTATGGTAGTTCTGAATGCTCCACTTGATCTAGACGCTATATGGGAAGAGTTTAAAACGTACATTGATGTGAAAAAATCACTCGGTGAAACCAAAGTGGATTTTGCCTTAATTTTCTGTACCAAACTAGATGAAGTCATTAAATTTGGTACATTGGTTGATGCCAAAATGGAAGATAATGGTCTTTTCTGGTTTGTTTATCCCAAAGGCAGCTCCAAGAAATATAAATGCGAGTTTAATAGAGATAATGGGTGGCAAGCAATGGGTGGCTTGGGCTACGAACCCGTAAGAATGGTGGCTTTGGACGAAGATTGGAGTGCCTTGAGATTTAAAAAAGCAGAAAACATAAAAACCATGACAAGAGGTGTAGAATGGAGAATGTCTGAAGAGGGAAAGAAGAAATAAAAATGAAAACAATGAAAATATTAGTATTGGACAATTACGATTCTTTTGTGTACAACTTGGTTTATATCCTCAAAGATTTGGGTGGAGATGTGGATGTAATCAGAAATGACAAAATAGCTTTAGAAGACATAAAAAAATATGACAAAATCTTACTTTCTCCTGGTCCGGGAATTCCTGAGGAAGCTGGAATAATGATGGAATTGTTGGCCGAATATAAAACCACCAAAAGCATATTTGGTGTGTGCCTTGGTCATCAAGCCATTGGAGAGGCATTTGGGTCAAAACTGCATAACATGGATGATGTTTTACATGGTGTAACCACCCAATGTATCTTAAAAGACGAAAACGAGCTACTTTTCAGAGGCTTACCCAAGTCGTTTGAAGTTTGCCGTTATCATTCTTGGACTGTTGTCCCCGAAACCATGCCAGACGACCTAAAAATTACGGCTGTCGACGAAAAAGGATACGTTTTGGGCGAAGCTCACGAAAAATATGACATTCGTGGAGTACAATTTCATCCAGAGGCTTATTTGACAGAGCATGGCGTAAAAATGGTAAAAAACTGGTTGAAGGGCTAATGTATTACTACTCGAGATTTCCAAAGCCCAAAGCCTAATATAAAGTTTCCAATTGAAATCAGCAAAAAAGAAACAACAAAGTTTTTGTCAACATTATGATTAAAAATATTAAAACCTCCAAAAATATCATGTATTGACAAAAACACTATTCCAAAACGAATAAAATTAACACCGCTGTGTTTTTTGAAATAAAAAATATAGCTAAAAAACAATGCTTGCACAACTGAAACAATAATTATTAAGAATGAACTTGAAATGTCCAAATTTGTATCATTATATACAAAGTATCCAATAGTAAATGACAATAGTTGAGGGCCCAGAATTTTAAAGAAATCCAAGGGATTATTGAACATATATTCCTTTACGGAATTTCGAAATATTAGGATCAATGCAATCTTAGAAAAAAGATAAAAAGCAATACCTTGTTTAAGAAAAGTAAGATCCTCGTAAAATATGATTAAGAACTCGCCAATGGTGATTAGTACAAAGTAGGAAAGAACATTAACACGATACTGAAAGTAATCTGCCTTAAAAAAGGGATAAGGAAGTAAAGTATTTGCAACAATTAAAAATGATAATTGTAACTTTGAATCAAAAAAAATTTGAAAATATATTTTAGCTAAACACAATAGCAAATACAGTGGCAATAAAATAACACCTTCATATATATTGCGTTCAGGGCAAACCGTTTTTATCATTTCCAATGCTATGTAGAATTTTAATAAATCTTAAGTACCAAACAAAATAATAAATGCTCCACAGAGAATACTTATTTACAAATTGTTACAATTCAAGTCTTTAATCGCATCATTTGCTTCTTTCACCTCAGCAACAGTGAGTGAAGGGCAATCTTTGAGATAATTAGAAGCAGCACTTTTAAAAGCTTCGCATTTACTTTTACTGGTAAAATCAGTAAAAAAGGCGGTTGTAGCTGCTGTAAATTTTTCGGCTGATTTCTCACAACCCGCCAATGGATCAACTAGTTTTGAACCGCAAGAAGTAATTAAAACGGTTATTGATAACAAGCTTAGTACTTTTTTCATGATTTTGGTTTTTTTTCAAATTTAGTTCTTGGTGACTATTAAAATAGGATAAAAATCATATTATTTAGTAGAATTTTATTTTGTGGTTTTGGGTTAGAAAAAAATTCTAAGCTCTGATTAGGTTATATTTGTGCTTAATATTAAAATAGAATGTCATTGTTCGGATTTCTAAAGAAAAAACCAACGTATGTTGTAAAAACTTCCTCAGAAAAGCTTGAAAACTTGCTTTCTGACAAGATTCCTATTGTTGCTGTTTCCTATGTTATGAGCTTATGGAAAGACCACCCGTTCAACTTTTCTATCACGAAATCAAGAAAATCTTGTTTGGGCAATTACCGTTTAAAGGACGGCCAGCACTTCATTACTGTCAATGGTGATTCCAACACTTATTCATTTTTAGTGACCTTGGTTCATGAAATAGCCCATCAGCACGTTGCCCTAAAAATGCGTATATTTAGAAGAAAACCAGCACCACATGGAGTGGAATGGAAAACTACTTTTTCTAACCTAATGCAACCATTGCTCACAGAAGCTGTATTTCCTGAAGAAATCCTTAAAGTGCTTAAAAAACATATGGTAAATCCAGCGGCCTCCTCTACAAGAGATCCGTTACTGGTAAAAGCTTTGGGCATTTTCAATGAAAAAGAGAGCTCTGATGGCCCAATATTGTCAGAAATTCCAACTGGCAAAATTTTTGTTTTCAATAATAAAAAATATCGTAAGATAGAAAATAGGAGAACCAGAACGCTTGTTGAGTGTACTTCATCCAAAAAAAAATACACCATTGCTTCTTATGCTCCTATCCAAATAATCGAATGATTCTAATACCAATTTCACCTTGATTACGTTCTATTCTTGCCGTTTTACAAACCTTTTATGAGATTATTATTTTGCTTATTCTTGATTATCAGCATTGGGCTTCATGGCCAAAAATCTGTACTATCAGAAGGCGAATGGATAAAAGTAAGTGTCAGAAAATCAGGAATATACAAGATAGACTACGCATTCCTTAAAAAGAACGCTTCGAACTTTAAAACCATAGACCCACAAAAAATAAGGGTATTTGCTGGGAATATTAAAAGTTTACCTCAAAATAACGCCAGTGAAAGAACCAAAGATTTGAGGCAAATTCCGGTTTTGGCAAATGACCTAAATAGAAAGTTAGACATAAATGATCAAATACTTTTTTACGCAGAATCTCCACATGAAGAATTCTTTGATTCATTGTCTTCAAGAATCAGACATAAACTAAATGCCTACTCAGATGAGAACTTCTATTTTATAAACATAGGAAACGAAGATGCTAAAAAAATAGAAACGCTACCTACAACACAATCAAATTCTGCTCCTATTCAAGTTCTAACCTATTTTACCTACGAAGAAAAAGAGCGTAAAAACCTACTTTCATCAGGCAGAAATTGGTTCGGTGACTTTTTCTATAACAATTACTCGTTAAATTTAACGAATCCAGATCCTCAATCAGACATACGACTGAATATGAGCATATTGGGCATGGGAAGAAGTGACCAAACACTGAATCTGAAAATTGGAGGTGAGAGTATAACAAATCTCACATTGCCAAAGTCCTTTTACAATTCTGCAGATAATTATGCGAGATACAACAGAATATCGAACCTTACAGATTTCGAACTAAACATTCCAAAATCAAAAGCCAACTCTAATCTAGAACTAAGTTTAAGCACGGTTGGCTCTGCTAATGCAGGGGCTTATGTGGATTTTTATGAAATCCAATATGAACGAAATATCACCTACACTCCCAGTGCAGCAATAAAATATTGGTATTTAAAAAAATCAAGAGAAGCCACATTTCGTTTAAATCAATCTGATAAAAACACGGAGGTTTGGTTGGTGGACAATCCTTATCTACCTTCCAGATTTAGCCTAAAAAATGACGGAACGTTTGGAGAGGATTTAAATGATAGTGAAACAAAACAGATAATTGTATTTGATAAAGAAAGTGTTGAAACACCAACATTTATAGAGAAAGTCGCTAACCAAAGTATTATTGACCACAATACGCCAAATTTACTGGTTGTCTACCCCGAAAAGTTTAGAGCAGAGGCAGAACGGTTAATTATTTTTAAAAAACAAACACAAAATATTGATGTGTTGGGATTTAGCACCAAAGAGATCTACAATGAATTCAGTTCTGGCAAATTAGACCCTGCTGCTATTCGTGATTTTTGCAGGCATTTTTGGTTAAAAGACAAGACAAAGCTTAAGCACTTACTATTGATAGGCGACGCTACTTTCGACTATAAAAATAACAACGAGATTGACTATGTGGACACTAAAAACTTTGTGCCAACTTACCAATCCAGAGAGTCTTTAGAACCCATTTACAGTTTTTCTTCTGATGACTACTTTGGGTTTCTTGAAGATCATGAAGGAGATTGGTCGGAGGGATTTAGTCAGAAAAATATTTGGATCAGCAACCGAGACAACGACCATACCTTGGATATAGCGGTGGGTAGACTTCCAGCTAAAACATTATTTGAAGCCAAAGGCCTCATTAGCAAAATAATCAATTATCAAAATGCTGAAATAACAAACGGCGATTGGAAAACTAAGATTGCCTATGTGGCCGACAACAGAGATTATAACATTCATCAGCAAGATGCAGAATCCCTTAGTCAATTATCAAAATCGGCTTATGGTGGTTTTCAACTTGAGAAAATTTACTTGGATCAATTTCCAATTAGCACAAACAATACAGCTCCAAAAGCCACCGAAGCTATTGATAACGTGCTGAGGAATGGCTCATTTATAGTAAATTATAACGGACATGGTTCAGAAGATGGCTGGGCAAACGAAAAATTACTAACCATTGCGGACATTCAAAATTTTAGAAATCCAACCAAACTTCCCATCTTTTTTACAGCAACTTGTCAATTCGGAAAATTTGACAATCCCGCTTTGGTTTCGGGTGCTGAGCTTGCTTTACTAAATCCAAGTGGCGGATGTATAGCCCTGCTTACTACCACTAGACCCGTGTATTCTAGCACAAACGAACGAATAAACAGTGCTTTTTATAACAACATATCCAATGCAAAGACTTTGGGTGAGCTTTTTGTTTTGACCAAAAATCAATCTATTGAAGGCGAAATAAATCGAAACTTTAGTCTCTTAGGAGACCCCAGCCAGCTACTTCCAGAATTTAAAAACCATGTAGAACTGCTCAAAATCAATGACAAACAGCCCAATGGCCAAGTATTGAAAGCCTTAGAAAAAATTCAAGTTGTGGGTAAAACCGAAAAAAAAATAACAGGCAAAATAAAAGTCACAGTTTTTGACAAACCTACTCAAGACGTTACTTTAGGAACTTTTGGTGATGGCCCGAAATTCAGCTATTATACATCAGAGAAAAAACTTTTCGAGGGTTTGTATACTATAAACAATGGGGAATTTATGGCTGAAATTATTTTACCCAAAGACCAGGCTTTTGGATCTGGGAAAGGACTAATAACTTTTTATGCCATAAACGAAGACTCTACTGAAAACATTTACGGATATTTTGATGACTTTATACTTTCTCACCAAACCAAATCAGAAAGTGAAGACCATACTGGCCCTGAAATTAAAATAAGTCAAAACTCAAACGAACATATAAATTTTGAAATTTTTGATGAAAATGGAATAAATATATCAGACTTTGATGCCAACCACAAAATGCAGATTGTGTTGGATGATACGCTCATTATAGACGCAAATGAACTTTATACTCCTTCTCAAAGTGCATATCAAGGTTTTGTGAATTTCTACGTAGGGAATCTAACTTCTGGGAAGCACAAACTGAAATTTATTGTTTACGACAGCTATAATAATAAGACAGAAAAATCGTTTGAATTTAACATTGAAAAACCAGCGTTTGCTATAGTAAATTACCTAAACTATCCCAATCCGTTTTCCAACTACACCAATCTCATTTTTAAACACAATAGACTGGGTAATGATATTTTAGCACACTTGATGGTTTATGATATTTTTGGGAAAACTATTGTTGATTATCAAAAATCTTGTAAAAATTGTGAAGAAAAAATTGAATTTGGACTGGATTTTGAGGGTAAATCTGATATACCAAACCAACTATATTATAAAATAAATCTGTTGTCTGTCTCAGAAAATGAAACTACACAGAACTCTGGCAGATTAATCTTTTGGAAATGACAATAATAATTCATTATTTTGAACACTTTTTTAATGAAAATTAGGAATATAAAATTCTTGAATAACTCATATATGAACAAACATTCGCTTTTAGGAATCTTCTCCTTAATGATGATTTCTACTGCTATCCATGCCCAATCACAACCTAAAAATTACCAAGTTGTTACCACCGCTGTACCTTTTCTTACACTAACTCCCGACTCAAAATCGGCTTCAATGGGCGATGCAGGAGTAGCTTCGGCTCCTGATGCCAACGCCATGTATTGGAATACCTCAAAGCTGGCTTTCATTGAAAATAAGTTTGGTGCTAGTTTTTCTTATGCACCATGGCTCAGAGATATCGTACAAGACATGGGCTTGATAAGTGCGAATGGTTACTACAAAGTAAGTGATAAGCAAACAATAGGAGCAGGAATTACTTATTTTGATCAAGGAGATATTCAGTTTACCAACACCTTTGGTGATAATCTTGAAAAATTCCATTCAAAAGAATTCAGTTTAGCATTAGGAATTGCTCAGAAATTAAACTCAGACTTTTCTATGGGTCTCAATCTTAAGTTTATCAATTCCAATTTGGTAGGAAATACCGTTATAAATGGTCAGGCAGGAAAGCCTGGCAGAACTGGTGCAATAGATCTGGGTTTTTATTACAACAAAACTCGACCAACTGACAAAAATTCTGATAAGCCTAAAAAAACGGATGTAGATTATGGCTTAGTCCTTCAAAACCTCGGTGGAAAGGTGAATTACGGTTTTGGTGAATATTTTATTCCTGCAAACATAAAATTTGGCACTAAAATATCACACAAACCAGATGATTTAAATACATTCACGTTTTTGATTGACTTGAACAAATTGTTGGTACCAACCCCAATATCCAATACACCTATCAGCAGCAAAAGTATTTTCTCTACGATGTTTTCGTCATGGAGCGATGCTCCTGGTGGTTTTCAAGAGGAAATTCGTGAAGTAATGGGTTCATTAGGAGCAGAATATTCTTATGCAGATTTAATAGCCTTAAGAACTGGTTATTTTTATGAATCTGGAAGTAAGGGAGCAAGACAATATTTTACTACAGGATTTGGAATAACTTTGAAAGATATTTACAAATTAGACATGGCGTATCTTATCCCAACCAAATCTGGAAATCCATTGGCCAACACTTGGAGGATTTCATTAAACATAGGCATTCCGACCAAGAATTTAAAATCTCAAGAGATTAAAGGAGACGAAGAAGAATAAAATGCTATAAAAAATTGTTAAGAAAGCCCGAAATCGGGCTTTTTGTATTTATAAAAAACCAAAGTAAATGGACTATTTTGAACTTTCACTAAGTGTTGAACCTGATTTTTCAGAAATTCTAATGGCAGAACTTGCCGAAATCGGTTTTGACTCATTCATAGAAACCAACGAAGGACTTCAGGCATATGTCTTAGAAAGTGAATTTCAGGAACGCAGCCTAAAAGGACTGATGGAAAATTATGCTTACAAAACTCCGCTAAGCTACAGTCTCAAAAAAATAGAAAAGCAAAACTGGAACAAAGAATGGGAGTCTAATTTTTCGCCGATTGAGGTTTTAAACAAAGTTTATATCAGAGCTACATTTCACGAACCTGCAGCCAAGAAATTTGAACATGAGATAATTATAACACCCAAAATGTCATTTGGAACTGGCCACCACGAGACCACTTCGCAGATGATGGAGTTACAGCTAGAAATTGATCATAATCAAAAATCGGTACTTGATGTAGGAACAGGAACAGGTATTTTAGCCATTCTAGCCGCTAAACTTGGGGCTACCAAAATCCATTCCTTTGACATAGATGAATGGTCGGTAGAAAACACTATAGAAAATATTCAACTCAATGACACTGATTTGATAACCATAGAACTTGGCACCATTGATAGTCAAAAAACTGAAATTTACGATATCGTTTTGGCTAACATCAATAGAAATATTCTTTTGGAAGAAATTCCCAAATATGCAACCTTCACAAGAGACTATCTACTTTTAAGTGGCTTCTATGAGCACGACATAACCGACATTCAGCAAAAGGCTGAAGACAATGGATTGAAAAAAATAAAACATATAAGTAAGAATAACTGGGCAGCGGTCGTTTTTAAAAAACATTGAGCGTAAATACTATGCAGTTTAAGTCATTATTTGTTTTAATCATTACTATATCTGTATTCTTTTCGAAAGTTCAAGCCCAAGTTCTAACTTTGGCCAATGAGCCTGAACAGTTTATAGTAGATTTTCAAAAACAAATGGAAAAGCAGCTTGGATCTTATTCCAAGGCTCCCATAAGCGATTTTTCGGTTTTTTATAAAAACACGCTAGATGCGAAGTCCAGAACAGAAACTCTAAGTCTAATACAGTTTTTGACAAAAAAAGGCATAAAACCTCTTGAACTATTGACTGCGGTCAATATTCTACAAGCCTATCACAAATCCGGAATCGACGTGAATACTTTAGGCACTTTTACCAGCTATTTGAGAAAGACTTTTGAGCCTCAGAGTCAAAAAAACATAAATGAGGTAATACTTCAGTTAAATAACTTCTTTAAAAATGGAAATGTCTATACCTCGGCTTTTAATAAAGTGAGATTAGTCAACGGACAATATAAATTTGCTTTTTTTGACAAAAAACAAGATTACTTTAATCCTACACTTGCTGTTGCTGCTGACCCTAACCCTAAAGAAGCCAAAGAAGAAGATATTGGATGGGGTGAAAACGAAAAAGTAGAAGAATATGACCCATGGAACGACCCAAAACTAAATGTCAATCCTGAAATAACTTTAGAAAACGAAGTGCTTGTTAAAATTCCCAAAATAGAAGGAATCCACATAGTTTTTGAGAATTCAGATTTGGTTTTGCTAAGCCCTTCCGATTCAATTGTAATTAACAAAACGTCAGGAGCTTATGATTTCACAAATGGAGTATTTGTGGGACAGAGTGGCGAAATTAGTTGGCAAGCTGCAAACGAAAACGCCAAAGCTATTTTGGATAAATTCTACTTGAAGTCACAAAATGGTAAACTCCTAGCAGACAAAGTAAAAATGGAACACCAAAATGTTCTAAAAAAACAAATCGAAGGAGTATTGGAAATAAAGCTAGAAAAAAGACAGAAAAATGAAATTTCCACTTACCCAAGATTTAAGTCATATCACAATGACGCAGATTTGGTCTTGAAAATTCCTAGTTATGAATATAAAGGAGGGTATACACTGGTAGGATCAAGAATAACTACTTCATCTGCTTTTGATAACTATACCAAACTTATAGCAAACAAAAATCAGAAAAACACTTTTGTAGTAAACGGCAGGAGCTTAATTATTACTGATTCATTAATTACTTCCGATAAAGTCAGTTTTGTTACAAAATTTGGAAACGACTCGGTTTCTCATCCTGCATTGAGAATGGAGTACGATTTGAAAAATAACCATTTACAGCTCAACAAATTACAGAAAAGCGGTTTTCGGACTAGCATGTATTCCGATACTTTCCACCAGGTGGATATACGATGTGATGCCATGTCGTGGGATTTGACTGGAGGAAAAATGGACTTTTACATAGTTTCAGGAAAAACTGAAATACCTGCCCTTTTCGAATCCTTCAATTATTATAACCCCGAACGTGTCAGAGCCTTGAGTACTGCCTCAGGCTTTAATCCTTTAATAGCTGCAGGAAATCTATTTGCAAGAAAAAAAGTAAACGCTTTCACCATTGAAGAAATGATGAACATCACCAAAAAGGAGCGTTTTCAAGTCAGCAATGGCATGTTGATAGGCCACCAAATGGGCTTTTTTGATTATGATCCATACAAAAATATATATTCTTTGAGCAGAAAAGGTCAGCATTATTTCTTATCGTTCAACGGCAAAACTGACTTTGACGATTTGGTACTTTCTTCGTTGGCATCTGGCAATGGCTCAGGCAATGCTTCCATAAATTTAGAATCAAAAGCTTTAGATATTAAAGGGGCACAAGACTTCAAATTAAGCGATTCACTTGGTATAAGTTTTGTTCCCACGGATCAAAGCATGAAAATCGTAGGCAATAAAGTGTTTCGATTTAATGGGAAAATTATTGTTAAAAACTTCAAATTTTATGGCGACTTTGAGGTGGAGTATGAAAACTTTCTAGTGAAACTCAAAAGAATTGACTCAATTACTTTTATACCCTTGGAAAGTTTCAAAAAAGGCGGTAAAAACGAAATAGGGGCACATTTTGCTTTTGGACAAACAGGCACATTGTATCTCAATAGCCCAGACAATAAATCGGGAAGAAAAAAACTAGCTGAATATCCTAAACTAAATATTCCCGGAGGACTGACCGTAACTTTTACCGAAAACGGAAGATTACAGAAATATGAAGATAATGTAGTTTTCAAGGCCAGCAGCATAAATATTGATAGCTTAAATGCCGTCAATCCAGTTTTTGCTGGCATATTTACACCTGGAAATATATTCAAAGCTATCCCTGAAAACTTGGTGGTATTACCCGATAGTACAATGGGGATAGTTCATAAAGCTAAGATTCCCTACAAATTATATGGTACAGAAAGCACAATAAAAGCAGAAACAGAGATAGTCCTAAACAAAAGAGGCATGAAAACCTCAGGTGAAATCACGCACCTTGCAGGCAAACTTAAAGCCACAGAGGTGAAGTTTTTTGGTGACTATCTCTCCGCCAAAGGCGAAGCAGGAAAAATCATAGAAACTACCATTGCGACCTCTTATTTTCCTGAAGTAGCTATTTCAGAATTTCAAATGTTTTGGAGCCCGTCACTGGATAGTATGATTGTAAATTCAGCAAAAGGTTTCAACTTTTACTCAGGTTCGTCAATACTCAAAGGAGACATTATTTTAAAGAAAAATGGACTTTTTGGAAATGGAGTTTTGGATAGAATAGATTCTGATACTAAATCTGAAAATTTCAAATTCAACAAATCTGGCTATTTGGCCAACAAAGCTACTTTCAATGTCAAATCAGCTGAAACGGGTGGAAAGCCTGTATTCTCAGGCAAAAAAGTGGGCTTAGACTTCAATGTTGTAAAATCAATAGTCAATATTGCTTCGCAAAACAGCGATTTCAGTGATGCCCAAGCTTCAGTTTTAGAATTCCCCTATTCGTCTTACAATACCACGATTGATAAAGCTATCTGGAATATAAAAGACAAAAAGATCACCATGGAGGGTTTATTGGAGAACTCAATATTCACCTCTACACTCACCTCACAATATGGCCTGAAGTTTAATGGAACGGCCGCAGTTTATGACATAGCAAATCTCAATCTCAAAATCTCTGGAGTCAACGAAATACATTCCGCAGATGCGGCGATCATACCCAATAAAGGTCTTGTTGCGGTTAAAAAAGACGGAATGTTAGAAGATTTCACCAATGCAAAAATCATTGCTGATACACTCAATAGATATCATAATTTGACAAAAGCCACGGTAAAAATAAATTCAAGAATTTCATTTGCTGGAAATGCAGATTACCAATTTGTCAATGTAAGTGCCGATACTTTTAATATCAAATTGGGCAATTTTGAATTTGCTGAACTCGCTGCCGACGGCTCATTATTGAGTTCAAAAGCCTCAAATAAGCTCTCAACAATAGCCAGAGCCAAAGTTTCTGAAAAAGATGGGGTCTATTTATCTCCAAAAATGCTATACAAAGGAGAAATAACGATGTTGGCTCCATTTAAAAATTTATCATTGAACGGCCAAGTATTACCCGACTTGAAAAAATACCCTATGCTGGGTGGATCTTGGATTAACTATAGCGGCAATAAATCAGAGGCGATTAGCATCAATGTAGACGAAACACTTAAAGACGGCGGAAAACCACTTCATGTAGGGTTACACCTAAAAAGCAACGTCCAAATGGACGCAATTTATCCCACATTTTTATCTTCTAAAAAATCGGAAGATGACCTTGACGTAATGGCCGTTACAGGGATTTTCAAAAGGGACGAACCTAACAAGAAATTTGTGGTAAGTTTGGCGGATGAAAATGCAATTGGCAATAAATATGAGTTCTATGATGAAAAAGGCATAATAGCTTTGGAAGGTAAATTTAACCTTTTGGGGTTACCTTCGAAAATATTTGAAACAGTGGGTATAGCCAATGTTTCTATGGATTCTATGAAATATCAGTTTTCAACGATGATGAAATTTGATTTTCCGCTTTCTATACCGACTACACAAAAATTGGGTGGAAATATCGTAAAAGCCAATCTTGACGCAGGAAATAGTGATCCTGCAATAGAACCAGAATCGCCTTATTTCCTTTCAAAACTTGCTCAATATATAGGATTCAAAGACGCTGATGGCTATAAAAACAAAAGTTTAAAAGAACATCTTCCTTTGTTTAAAGAATCTACAAAGTTCTTAAGTACAATTGTGCTTTCAGATGTAAATCTCAAATGGAACCCCATAAGCAATGCATATTATAGTATTGGGAAAATAGGAATCTCAAATATCGGAGATGTAGATATCAACGCCATGACCGAAGGCTATGTAGAAATAGCAAAAAGCCCACAAACAGGAGACGAAATCCATTTATTCTTTGAATTATCACCGGCTAGTTGGTATTATTTTGTTTATAGAAATGGCAGTATGGGCATAGTTTCTACTGATGAGGACATAAACAAAATTCTCAACGGCCCTTCGGTCGGAGGAAAAGAAAAGAAATCAGACGTTCAGTTTATGGACACTGCAGAAGCAGTAAAGTTTAGAAGACGTTTCTTACAAGTATACAGAGGAATCAAAGAATCAGAGGTAGCAAAAAAGCCTACAGAAAAAGCAAAACTTCCAACCGCACCAGGTACAAAAACTCCTACAAAGAAAGAAGAAGAAAAAGAGGGTTTCTAAGATTTGTCACAGTTTGTTATTTATAGAAATACAACTACTAATTTGGTATTTGTCTGTATCCCCATGACAAATATCTAGTATTTTCAAATCAAACACATTCATTCAAATACAAAATAGTCATAAAAATAATACAAGATTCTTCAAAACATAACGAAGTGTAAATTTTTATCATTTTTATTGTAATTTATGAAATAATTACAAAAATAGGTTTAAAAAAACTGTTTTTAAATGAAAAAATTATCACTATTGAATAAAATAGGTTTAAAATTAGTGCATTTTCAAAAAATGAAAACTGAATACATTTTACTATTTTCTTAAATTTTTCTCAAAATATTGAACAAAACTGATTTTTATTTTACCTATTTCAATATTATTTTAAATTAGTAATCTTTTTATTAAAAATAATTTTTTAAATAAATTTCACCACATTAATATTGGTACATAAATATTAAAAAATTACAATATTTATAATTCTTCGAGTATTCATTTCCGACCGCAGAAAGTGAATATTTTAAAGTTTTCTTTTTTGGACACGACTTCATATAAGCGGTTTTCTAAGGCTCAGTTGAGTCAGTACAACGACAATAAATTTATTAAGATTTAAAAATGGTGAAATCAAAATGATTTGGCCGATTAAAGACTTTGCCACCGAAGCTTAGCTTATCTAACACTGAGCGGTCGGAGTTTTGAATTCGCTATGGCGATGGTGGCATTTATTATCTAAACTGTTAACCAATGAAAAAGATGAAGAGAATTCTACGATTAAGTTTTATCCTTCTTTTCGCTCCAGTGCTACTAATGGCACAAGAAAAAAAGGTCACGGGCATCGTCAGCTCAGTGTCTGATGGCATTTTACCTGGCGTATCCGTATTAGTGAAAGGCACCAGCCAAGGTACAGTAACAGACGCTCAAGGCAGGTTCTCTGTTACATTGACAAACCCCGATGCTGTTTTGGTTTTTAGTGCTATTGGTTTTACACCAATGGAAGTAGCAGTAAAATCTAAAACTACCATAGACATTATGATGGAAACCGATTCTAAACTTCTAAACGAGGTAGTCGTAACTGCACTGGGTATTTCGAGAGAAAAAAAGTCGTTGGGCTTTTCACAACAAGAAGTGAAAGGCGAAAGTCTGACAGAGTCGAGATCTACTAACGTGGCCAATGCCTTATCAGGCAAAGTAGCTGGTGTGAGAATAAGTGCAAATGGAGGCCCAGGAAGTGGCTCAACAATACAAATCAGAGGTTCTTCATCTGTTTCAGGCAATAACCAACCACTCATAGTTGTAGACGGCGTTCCGTTACAACAACAAGCTGACAAACAATTTGGTGGCGGAATTTCAGAAATTAACCCTGACAATATAAAGGAAATATCGGTACTAAAAGGACCTAATGCAGCTGCCTTATATGGCTCAAGAGCGGCAAACGGCGTAATCTTGATTACTACCAAAAACGGTGCAGGTACTAAAGGCCTAGGTATAGAATTCAACACAAACTATACCATGGAAAGACCGCTGGTAAAGCCTGATTTTCAGGATATTTACGGTGGTGGTAATGGATATAGGACTTGGTACTCAGACGGTTGGAGTGGCGTAATAGCACCTGATGCCTACGACCAATATGCATCAGCTTATGGTTCTGTTTCTCCGGGTAGAACAACCGGAACAGATGGAACGGATGAAAGCTGGGGAGCCCCAATGGACGGACGAATGGTTAGACAATGGTGGACAGGAAAAGATGTTGCTCCACTGACACCACAACCCAACAACTGGGAGGAGTTCTGGGATACAGGTACCTCGGCTACCAATTCGATAGCCCTGTCAGGTGGAAACGATAAAGGAAGTTTCCGAATGAGTTATTCAAACCTTACTCAAAAAGGTATAGCGGCATTCAATGGTTTCAACAGGAATAACTTCAAATTGAATTCGGCCTATACTATCAATAAATTTTTATCAGTTAACACTTCTGGAGAGTATATCAAATCAGGTGGAAATAGAACATTTACTGGTGGAGATCAATTTATTTGGTCACACAGACACGTTTCGTGGGATCAATTGGCAAACTGGAGAGATTACACTGGTGTACATATTCAGAGAGCTGTGGCAGGAAAATTACCTGACAATGATCCACCAAACTGGCAACATACATTCTTTACTAACCCATTATATTTGAACGAGTTACTACCTAACATCAATGACAAAGATAGAATTTTAGGTAATATTTCATTGAGCATAAAAATCAATGAACACCTCAAGGCTTTGGTAAGAACCGGTACTGACATGTGGACAGACACCAGAACGAACATAGTGAACTTTGAAAGAGTTAGAAACGGAAACAAAACGCCAGGAAGATATTCAGAAGAAGTGTTGAGAAGTCAAGAAACCAACCATGATTTCCTTTTGACATACGATAGAATGTTTGGTAAAAACTTCTCTTTGGTAGCATCGGCAGGTGGAGCACAGAGAACCAATTTCTACAAAAGAAACTTCACAAATGTAGCAGAACTAGTAGTTGATGGCGTTTACAACTTAGGAAACTCTAACCCAAGTCAAAACACTGTAGCAAGTACCATCACTGAGTCTGAAGTACAAAGTTTGTATGCCTCATCACAATTTGGATACAAAAATGCTTTGTTCCTCGATGTAACGGCTCGTAACGATTGGTCAAGCACTTTACCTTCTATTGACAGATCATATTTTTATCCTTCGGTATCAGGAAGTGCTGTTTTGACAGATTTGCTTTCTATCTCGAATCCAATTTTGTCTTACGGAAAAGTGAGAGCATCGTGGGCTCAGGTTGGTAACGACGCCGATCCTTATCAGCTAGCACAGACTTTCAGAGCAGCAGGTTCTTGGAACGGTAGTATACCTCAGTATTTCGAAAACTTAACTATATCTAACGCTACTCTAAAACCAGAAATAACGACAGGTATAGAATTTGGTCTAGATTTGAAATTCTTGAAAAACAGATTATCACTAGATGCGACATACTACAATCAAACCACTAAAAACCAAATTCTTGGTGTAGAAATTTCAAAAGCAAGTGGATATGACAAACGTATATTGAACGCTGGTAAAATATCTAACAAAGGTATCGAAATTTCACTCTCTGGATCTCCTTTGAGTGCCTCAAGCAAACTTAAATGGGAAATTGGCGTAAACTACGCAAGAAATAGAAACTTGGTAGAAGAACTTGCTGAAGGCCTAGACACTTATACTTTACAAGAAAGAAGGGGACTAATTTCCATTGCTAAAGTAGGTCAGCCTTATGGTACTTTGTTCGGAATCGGATTTGTTCATTCTCCCGATGGTCAGGTTGTTTACAGCAACGGCCTACCAGTTGTAGACAATACACCTAAAATATTGGGTAACGTACAGCCTAAATGGACGGGAGGTTTGAGCAACTCATTTACTTACAAAAGGTTTGTATTAAGTGCATTGCTAGATGCCAAAGTAGGTGGCGATTTGTTTGACGAAGGAACAGGTACAGCAAGATGGACTGGCCAATACGAAGAAACAGCCGTTGGTAGAGAAGAAGGGGTAATAGGTACAGGCGTGATGAACATCGGAACTGCCGAAAAACCTAACTATGTAGCAAACGATGTTGTAGTAGCTGCCAACCAATTGTATGGTTTCAACAACCCAAGAAGGTACCATGAAGCATCTATCTACGATGGTACTTATGTGAAATTGAGAGAGATGTCATTTGGCTATAAAATTCCTGAGAAACTTTCTCAAAAACTAAAAATCCAAAGTGCGAAGTTTTCAGTAGTGGGTAGAAACCTAGCCATTCTTTTCAAAAACACACCGCATATCGACCCAGAAGTAGATAGATTCGGAGGTAACTCACAAGGTTTTGCTTATGGCGAATTGCCGAATTCTAGAAGCTTAGGTTTCAATCTAAATCTTGGTTTTTAATCAATTAAAATTTCAGAATTATGAAAAATAAAAGTTTGATATTCCTGGGCGTGTTTTGCTTGAGTATTTTCTCTTGCACCGACGGTTTTGACGAAATGAACACCGACCCCAACAACCCAACAAACATCAGCCCGCAGTATTTATTACCCTTTGCTATCGAAAGGACAGTGGACCGCTACTGGGGTGGCAATGCCCGTTTTGAAAGATTAAATATTGACGGAGCTATGCTATGGGTACAACAGCTATCTCGTAATATTTACTCCAACGAAGGTGACAATTATGGTATTACTCCAACTTTTTACAACAATACTTGGAAGTCTTTCTACACTGACGGACTTGTAAATTTCCAAAGAATAGTTGAGCAGTCTAAAGCAGATGGAAATCTTCCAAACACCAATTATGAAGGTATAGCATTGGTAATGCGATCTTGGACGTTTTCACTTTTGACAGACCTTTATGGACCAATTCCTTATAAAGAAGCCATAAAAGGTTCGGCATCTGAGCCTGTTTATAATCCTTCTTTTGATAGCATGGATGTGGTTTATTCTGGCCTTTTGGCAGATTTGAAAGAAGCGAATGAAAAACTAAAAGTAGGTGGACCAGCAGTTTCTGGAGATATTCTTTACAATGGAGACATTTTGAAATGGAAGAAATTTGCAAATTCATTGAGAGTAAGATTGGCCAATAGACAAGCCGCCAAAAAGTCAGCAGAATCTAAAGCAATTTTAGCAGAAATTCTTGGAAATGCCTCTACTTACCCAATTTTCACTTCTAATGATGACAATGCTGTTTTGAAAAACACGGATTCTCGTCCCTCAAACAACGAATTCAACGAGGTAATGATTGTAGGTGGAAGAACAGACTGGAACTTAAGTAAGACTATTGTGGATAAACTATTGGCTTTAAAAGACACCAGATTAGCCGTATTCGGTACGCCTGTTAAAGGCATTTACGAAGGAATTCCAAACGGTTTGCCAGATGCTATCGCCACCACTTATTTGAGTTCTGCAGCTACTTTGGGCAACTATTTTACCAAAGCAAGTGCTCCAAGTGTATTGATGACTTTCAGCGAACTTCAATTAGACTTAGCAGAAGCAGCTATCGATGGAGACATAACAGGTAATGCTGATGAATACTTTAAAAAAGGTATTAACGCATCCTTTACTCAGTTTGGAGCTACGATCCCTACCGATTATTTCACGACGGTTGGAGCGGTGAGCAAAGAAAAAATACTAGATCAAAAATGGATCGCATTGTTTGGACAAGGCGTAGAAGCTTGGACAGAATATCGAAGAACTGGCTATCCAGTGCTGCCAGCCAAAGATCCAAGAGCGGTTTTTGAAAATAACGGAGTTATTCCAACACGTTTGCCTTACCCTACAACAGAATATTCATTAAACAAAACCAAATTGGACGCAGGCATAAGCTTGATTGGTAAAGATGATATGCAAGCAAAACTTTGGTGGTCAGAAAAATAAACAAATAAAATCATGAAGAAATTAATAAATATATACATAATAGCACTTTTGGGGGCGGGTTTCGCTTCATGTGAAAAAGCAGATCCTTTTGTAGCTAGGGTAGTGTCACCAGTACTTTTATTGGTACAAGGTAGTGATGGTGTTCTTTCAAACGGAATGACCACCGAACCAACAGTTCCTTCTTTAATAGCTGGAGATGCAAGTGTGGCTTTAAAAGTTTTAGAATTGGACAAAACTGGAATTCTTGACTACAAAGTTGGCATAGATTCTTTGCCGGTTTCAGGAGTAAAAATCACTTTCAAGCTTCGTACAGGAGCTGTATTGAAGGAAGTTTCAACTGACAGCAAAGGAATTGCTACGTTGAGCACTACTTGGGCATCTTTAGGCATAACTGCTCCTAAAGCAGGGTCATCAGTTAAACTAACAGCAACCGGCATTTATAAGGATATCACTTTTTCTAAATATTTCATAATCAGCGGTAAATAATAAACTTTAAATATCAAAACAATGATGAACAGACGTAATTTATTAAAAAATGGATTGTTAACTTTGGGTGGATTGGGTATAGCCCCGCACCTTATGCAGGGGGCATTTGCGGCCACCACATTGAAGGTTGACGCCAAAAATAGACTTATCTATAGCCCTTTTATGCGTGAGCATTTTCTTGATGAATCTCTTACCCCTCCTATAATAAAAGCCAAACTAAATGCCAACGAAAACCCATACGGACCTCCTATGAGTGCTCAAAATGCCATAAAGGAGTCCGTAGCGGGAGGCAATCGTTATGCATGGAAAGAAATGTCAGACTTGGTTTCGAAAATCTCTAAAAAAGAAGGTGTTCCAGTGGATCATATCATGATGGGACCTGGTTCTTCGGATTTATTAGAAAAAGTAGCCATTGTGCTGTTTATGAATGGTGGAAACATCGTTTCTGCTGACCCAACTTACATGTCACTCATCAGGGTGGCAGAATCGGTAGGGGCAACATGGAAAGCTGTACCATGTAAAAAAGACTGGTCACATGACCTCAAAGCCATGGAGGCGGCAATAGACAAAGATACCAAATTGGTTTATATCTGTAACCCAAATAACCCAACGGGTAGTCTGACTTCAGGAAAAGAATTGATTGACTTCTGTTCAAGAGTATCTGAAAAAGTGCCGATATTTATTGATGAGGCTTACTTGGAATTGGCCGCTGGTCAGACAGAATCGATGGTTTCATTGTTGAGCCAAAAGAAAAATGTAATCATCGCTCGTACATTCTCAAAAGTTATGGGCATGGCAGGTATCAGAGTAGGTTACGTTGCAGCTTTACCAAGTTTCTTGGACTCTATCAACAAAATCACTAGAGGCGGAATGGGTATTTCATTAACATCTATTTTGGGTGCTACTGCTGCTATTGAGGACAAAGAATTCCAAGACATGAGTATCAAACTCAATGCCGAAGCCAAAGAATATGTGTATGGTGAACTTACTAAAATGGGTTATTCATACATACCATCTTATACCAATTTCATCCTTTTCCCAATAAAAATGAACGGAAAAGAAATGCTCAAAAAGATGGCTGATAAAGGTATAGGTGTCCGTTCATTTGACATCCAAAACCAAACCTACTGCAGAGTTAGTATTGGTACTATGGAGGAAATGAAGATGTTCACTAAAGGATTTGCTGAATTGAGTTAACCCTATCTTATAAAATAAATATTCGAGCTGTGACTTTTGTTGCAGCTCGATTTTTCAACAACACTCTTAAGACTTTCAGTGATGAATGAGGCATTACAAAAATCTCTAACACTTATTTTACTTATTTTGCTGGGTATTTTCTTAAAAGCAAAATATAAAAACAATGACATGGTGGGCGGCATCAAAGAAATGGTGCTTACAGTGGCCTTACCTTCTACCATCTTTATAGCTTTGATGAAAATTCCGCTGGATTCCACCCTCGCAATGGTGCCATTGATTACGGTTGTTTTTAACTTTTTCCTGTATTTTATTATACCGCCAGTTTTAGGCTTTTTCAATATCGACAAAAACTCGGCTAAGGGTCGTACCATCAAAATGCTCTTGCCTTCTCTTGCTCCAGGGCTATCTTGCTTTCCGTTTGTTGCGGAGTTTTTAGGTGAAAAAAGCCTCGCCATAGCCGCTATGGCCGATGTTGGCAACAAATTCTTTGTCCTTATTTTCCTTTACATCATAGCCCTCAACATGTTTTTGGAACTAAATAAAAACGAAAATGCCAATGCTTGGACAAAAATAAAAAGCTTGCTTTTGAGCATGGTAAAAGAGCCTATCAACTCTATCATGATTGTGGCCATTTTGCTTTTGATCTTTGATGTGAGTTACAAAACCCTCCCAACGTTGGTCACTGATATTTTTGATAAAACCAGTGCCATGATGACGCCCCTCATTTTACTATTCATTGGATTAGCCGTTCAACTCAAACAAAGCAAAAAACGCATTATAGTATCCCTATTATTTTTTAGAGCAGGCATAAGTATTCTATTCAGTGCATTATTGGTGGCAATCTTGGGCATACATGACCCCAACCTTATGCTTCTGGCCTTGGTTGTACCCTTAAGTTCAGCTAGTTTTTGGCCATTTGCACATATATCAGCATTTAACTTAAAAGAAGATAGACTTGAAATAGCAAAAGAAAAAAGAACCTTCAATATGGAATTTGCAGTACTGATTCTAGCATTTTCTTTGCCATTTTCGTCAGGCTTGATACTTGGAATTTTATCATTCGGGACTTTCTTTGCCAACAACCTCACTATGATCTACATGGGAATATTAATGATTGCCATAGCGGTCATTCCTATATTCATCAGCAAACTTTCACTTCGCTTCTCAAATACAATAGCTAAAAACTGAAATCAAATTGGGTTTCTGAATTCATTTCTGGAAACCCTTTTTGTTTCTAAAACCAAATTTTTAATTCACACAAAATATAAACATTCTCATAATCAATTTGATATAACCCAAAAGTCTGAACATTCGGCCTGATTATTGGCATAAAACAAATAGCTAAGAATTAATTTTGAGTACAATTTAGCATTTGAAAACCATGACCATAGCAAGTCAGCAATTAGACAGAGGTTTAGCCACCAACATAGAGTCCACTAGGTCAAGAATTAGATGGGCGGTGTCAGCATTTTATTTCTTCCAAGGTTTATGTTTTGCATCGTGGGCAAGCCGAATTCCGGATATCAAAACTGCCTTGCAACTCTCCGATGGGGCTATGGGTTCAATTCTTTTCGCCCTTCCTGCAGGACAAATGCTCACTATGCCTTTTTCGGGTTATTTAGCTGGAAAATATGGTAGCAAAAAAATCATGTATTTTGGTCCACCATTATACGCTCTGGCCATGATTGCACTGGCATTGGCCAACAGTCCATTTCAGTTGGCTCTTGCATTATTTTTCTTTGGGATTTCAGGAAACTTAAGCAACATTTCTATTAACACACAGGCCATAACGGCCGAGAAAATGTATCGCCGCCCAATAATGGCGTCATTTCATGGCTCATGGAGCTTGGCAGGATTTGCAGGAGCTCTCATCGGGCTTTTAATGGGCGTATTGCTGGTTTCACCTTTATTTCATTTCATTATTGTTGCAGCCATATCCATTGGAGCCACATTTCTTAATTCACAATATCTTTTAGAAGAAGTGAGCGTTCGACATGAAAAGACGAAATTGTTTCCTAAACCCGACCGGTTTATACTTTCATTAGGCGTAATCGGTTTCTTTGCGATGTCTTGTGAAGGAGCCATGTTTGACTGGAGCGGGGTATATTTTAAAGACATCATAGGAGCAACAGGCGGCTGGGTGACCTTAGGTTATGCAAGTTTTATGGTGATGATGACTACTGGTAGATTTTTTGGAAACAAACTCACGGCACAGTTTGGAAAGAAAAAAATGATGCAAATCAATGGGTATATGATAGCCGTGGGTTTATTGATAGCCGTTATTTTCCCCTATATTCCTACCGCAGTTTTTGGATTTTTATTGGTTGGTTTTGGTATATCTACAAACATCCCAACTGTATTTAGTTTAGCCGGAACGCATAAAAACATGTCTGCCAGCACAGCCCTCGCCTCCATATCGAGCATCAGCTACCTCGGTTTTCTTTTAGGCCCACCCATGATTGGCTACGTTTCCGAAGTCTTCAATCTCCGTATTTCTTATTTACTTATTGCAGTTTTTGGTTTGATGATTAGTGTGTTAGTGACAAGGATTAAGGCGATTAGGTGAATCAACTCAAATGGATAATCTTATCAATTCTAGCCAATAAGCTTAGTTTTTTGACTAAAAAATGTGGATTGAAATCTTTAGATAGAATCAAATTTCTTATGTTAACATTTAATTTAAAAGGTCCCTTCAATAACATTTACCCCCATCAAATATAATACTCCGAACTATGCTTAATTTCCTTCAATACAAAAGTGCTATTCAGGACACCAATATTTTCTATTTTTGAGAGTTTGTATTTGATAAAATCGTGGTATTCTTCGAGGCTATTTACATGGATTTTCAACACAAAATCAACTTGGCCGGCAAGGTGATAACATTCTTGTACTTCTTCTAATTTCTGAATTTCCTGCTCAAAATTTTCAATAAAAGCCTCATTGTGGTATCGCATCGAAACCTGACAAATGGACGTTACAGACTTATTAATTAGGTCTTTATCTAAAATAGCCACGTATTTTTTTATAAATCCCAATCCCTCCAACCGCCTGATGCGATCATAAATCGGTGAAGGAGTAAGCTTCAGTTGGCCTGCTATTTCCTTTGCCGTTTTTTTGGCGTCTTTTTGTAAAATCCTAAGGATAATTTTATCGGTTTCGTCCAATTGCTCCATAATGCACTAAAATTTATTTCATACAAAGTATAAATATAGTACTATTTAGTAAAAAACACTATTAAAGTAGGCATAATAAACTATTTTTACTGATTTATAAGACAATCAACCAACATAATGTTTCATATAATACTTTTGTAAGTAAATATTACTTTTCAAAATTACACTTCATCAAACTTTGAAAACGACCAAGGTTTTAGTAGTAGGAGCCAACGGACAGCTTGGGTCAGTTTTGACACAAGCTCTTCAAACTAAATACGGCAGCGAGCAAGTTATCGCCACAGATTTATTTCAAAAACCAGAATTTGATGGCTATTTTGAAATTTTAGACGGCACAAATTTTAATCAGCTACACGAAATTGTGGTTCGACATGGGATCACGCAAATCTATCATTTGGCGGCCATTCTTTCGGCCAATGGAGAAAAAGACCCGCTTCGCACTTGGGATATAAACATGAAAGCCTTACTCAATGTCTTGGAAGTAGGCAGAATTGAAAAATTAGACAAAATATTTTACCCAAGTTCCATCGCCGTTTTTGGTAATTCGGCTCCTAAAGGTATTTGTCCACAGGAAACTTTCTTAGACCCAAGTACCGTTTACGGCATCAGCAAAGCAACAGGCGAAAATTGGGCAAATTATTATTTCAATCGTTATGGTTTAGATGTACGTTCGTTGCGTTATCCTGGGGTTATTGGCTATCAATCTTTGCCAGGTGGCGGTACGACCGACTACGCCATTGATATTT
The DNA here is from genome assembly GCA_021740125.1 of Leadbetterella sp. Classification (GTDB taxonomy): domain Bacteria; phylum Bacteroidota; class Bacteroidia; order Cytophagales; family Spirosomataceae; genus Leadbetterella. Next base: position 32,524 of record JAIPAJ010000020.1, read on the forward strand.
TTCACAAAGCAGTTTGTGAGGAG
>JAIPAJ010000218.1 GCA_021740125.1 Leadbetterella sp.
CCTCTGCTGTGAGAACTCTATTTGGAGTAGACATAATTTGAAAACGTTATTTTGTTAAGGTGTAAATATAATTTAAAACAACAATGATTGAAAATAAACCTTGTTCATTTCACATTAAAAAGCAAAAAAATAGCATTTTAATATTTTTCAATATTATTTTTGAAGAAAAATACCGTTTTTGAAAGAAATAAATCTTCTACCAAACAAAAAAATATACTTCGTCTCGGACTTCCATTTGGGAGCTCCCAATCATGAGAAAAGTTTGGTTAGAGAAAAGAAAATTTGTAGGTGGCTAGACCAAATCAAACGCGACGCACAAGTAGTCTTTCTGGTGGGTGATTTGTTTGACTTTTGGTTTGAATACCGCAGAACAGTTCCAAAGGGCTATGTTCGTTTCTTTGGAAAACTGGCTGAATTGACAGACTTAGGGATAGAACTGGTGGTTTTTACGGGTAACCATGATATGTGGATGAGAGATTATTTCAAACAAAACTTCAATGCCCCCACTTTCAGAGAATCTCAAGAATATCTTATAAATGGCAAACGTTTTTTGGTAGGGCATGGTGATGGACTCGGACCAGGTGATTATGCATACAAAATCTTGAAGAAAATTTTTGAAAACAAAATATGCCGATGGCTATTTGGCAATCTTTTGCATCCTGACCTCAGCATGAAGCTTGGGTATACTTGGGCAAGTCATTCATGGCTCAAACACGACAAAGAAAAAACCGTAGATTTTTTTGAATCAACAGACAAGGAAATACTATTTCAATATTGCTTGGAAGAAGAGAAAACGACCCACCGCAATTTCTATATATTTGGGCATAGACATTATAAATTTGACTTGGCATTAAATTCAGATAGCAGATATATCAATCTCGGTGATTGGATATATTTTTATTCTTATGCAAGTTTTGATGGAGAAAAATTGGAATTGATAGATTATGAAGAGAATTAATCTTCGTCAGGCAAATCCATTTCTTTCCGGGCATTGAAATATCCTTTGATTACAGTAAAGGTGGTAATGGACAAAAAGAAAATTATGATATAATGAACGTAGTCTATCAACCAAGGATATTTGATACCCAAATAGTATCCACTCCCAACCAATGTAAATGCCCAAATGAAACCACCTAGAATATTATAAATTGTAAAACTTAGAAAATTCATAGTCACTAATCCTGCCAAAATAGGTGCAAAAGTGCGAACAATTGGTAGAAATCTTGCAATAATTAGTGTTCGACTTCCATATTTTTCAAAATACTTACGGGTTTTGGTGATGTATTTTTGCTTAAAAAAAAGAGAATCTTTCCTGTTCTGAATTTTATCACCAAAAAACCTACCAGACACATAGCCCGTAAAAGAACCTGCAATAGCGGCGGCCATAATTCCAAAAAAGAGTGTAAAAACAGTAACTTCTAAAAGACCCGTAGAAACAAAAACACCCGATAAAAAAAGAAGATAGTCTCCAGGCAGGAAAAAACCAAAGAAAAGCCCGTTTTCGATATAAACAATCAGAATTATAGCCAACAGACCGCCTGTCTGAATAATTTCTTCTGAATTCATGATGTAATTAAAAAACGATACTATCTGATCCACTAGATTTGGGGATTTTTTGTAAATATAATTAGCGAGAAATTAAAGCAGCAACATTTTAGATAAATTTACTGTAAAGAGATTTAAAAAATGTACAAGCCTAACTCCGCTTCATTGCTCAAAATCACTTTTACATGCTCTGATAAGGTTGTAGACAAACTATAACCAACATAATCGGCAGAAATGGGATACTTAGGATGATTCCTGTCAACCAAAGTAGCTACTTGTAATTTTTTAAGCGGGATAGACAAAAATGGCTTTAAACAAAAAGCCAACGTTTTTCCAGTATTCAAAACGTCGTCAACGATAATTACCGCTTTATGTTTAAAAGTATCCACGTCACTTTCTAAAGTAATTTCTGGCTGATATTCGGCAGACTTATCGAAAATAATTTTTGCAATACTTATTTTTATCGAACTAATTTCATTTAAATTTTTCTGTAATAATTGAGCAAAAACATAGCCCTCACCGTCTATGCCTGCCAAAATCACCTCTTTTTCATCAAAATTATTTTCAAAAATCTCATAAGCAATCCTTTTGACCTTTTGGAGTGTACGGCCTTTGTCTAGGATTTGTGAATATTGTTCCTCTAACATCTCAAATTTAGTTTTTGTTTGCTGCACACATTGGCATAATTTATGCAATTACAAGCATATAAGTCTTGAAAACAAATATAAAACAAAACATGCACTTTAGGATTATGAAAAATCTACTAGGAATAATTTTTGTGGCTTTTTTATCAAGTTTCACTTTGAAAAGTTCAGAACCTAAAAATCTTAGTCTAAACGAAATTTCGAAAGTCATTAGTCAGTCGTTTAAAGTTGGTAACTCAGATTTACTGACCAGCTGTCTTGACAAAGAGATAGAACTGATCATTGATGGCGACAAGATAGAATTTCAAAATCTCCCTGCAATACAAGCAAAACCAATTTTGAGTTCTTTCTTTAAAAAAAACCCACCATTGTCTTTCAGTTATGTTTATCAAGGAGCCAACAGTTCTGCTTTGAAATATTGCATCGGCAATTATAGAAGCAAAAACAATGATTACTTGGTGTATATGCTAATTAAGAAAGATAAAAACGACAGGTTTTTAGTAAATACCTTACAACTCAAGAAAGATTAAGCTGAAAAAATAAAACGGAAAGCACAAATTATCAAATATAATTGAGAGGTTCGGATGTCATCCGAGCCTTTTTTTTTATTTTTGCAAAAAATAAAAAACGTATTAGATGATTGTAAAAACAAAGAAATTCGCTTTAAATAAAAAACTCTATATAAAGAAGGCATTTGCAAATCAAATGAAAACTAGCTGGAAATGGTTACTCATTCCTGCCGCGGTAGCAATTTTAGGACTTGGTTTACATTTTTCAGGTGTTTATAAAAACTGGTGGATATTAATAACCGCCATTATCGGAGGTGGTCTTTATGTTTTATTTTGGTATATCCAATTTTATGCGGCCACTGAAATGGATCAAAATAAACAGATGTTTGAAAAGTTTGCTTATGAAATTGATAGCCGTCAAATAATGGTAAAAATAAATGCGAAAGAAGGCGGGATAGTTAAATGGGAGTCTATTTTGTCAGCAGAAAAAGATAAATCAGGATATTTCTTACATATTGGTAGAGGTCAATTTTTGCATTTTGGATTCGAGGTCTTTAATGCCGAACATGATCAAAAGCTTTTCGAGTCGATTCTTAAAAGGAAGAATTTATTAGAGGCATAAAACCAACCATTCATATCTTAATATAAAAAAAGCATTACAAAGAATGCTTTTTTTTATTATAAATCAATCAAATAATCAATCATGGCCATATCTATGGCATGCTCTGCAGAGACACCTTCTGTCAAATAATAAAGGCAGGACTTAATAAAGTTAAGTTCCTCATCTTTATTAAATACATCCTTACTCATTTCCAAAATTTTACTTACGTCGTCGGCTGGAATAAATACCTTGGGCTGTTGCATCAAAATAATTAGTTTTTTCTTTTAGGCCGCAAAAGAAATGCCAATCAATTAGCCTGCTAGAAAACTTTTTAATTCTTAATTTTTAACTTTTTGTTTTTTGTGAAAAAAAACAACAATTAACTGACCAATAGTGAGTTATCATAGTTGTTTTTTTTCAGTTTTAATCGTGGATAGTATTTTTGGGGTAAGAATTATAATTTTGGCACGGAATATTTTCTCAAATTTGGAAAAAAAAAGCACAAAAAAAAACTTTAATGAGATAGTTTTTAGTTCAAATTTGTATTTATTATAAAATAAGTCATAAAAGATCCTTTTTTAGCAATGAAAAAAGGCCATCGTTAAAATGGTGACCTTTAAATGTTTTATTTAAATAAAAAATTATCGTGTTTTTCTTATGGCAATTGGCAAACAAATCTCAACAGGGCAAGGACAATTCTCTTGAACTACAATTGGACAACAGCTACCGTTTGGACATAAACTTCCGTTGACGATTACAGTATATGATCCGCCCTGTGTTGCAATAAAAGTAGGTGAAATAGCACCTGAAATTAGCATTCCATTTCTGTACCATTGATAACTTGAATAACCAAGAGAGGTGGACAATTCGGCCGTTTCGGCTTTGGTTGTACAAATAGATATTGGAACACTTACACAAGCTCTTGCAATATCATCTTCTGTAGTAATTCTATTCCCAGGGTTTGAATCTAAATCAGCTCTAGAAAGTGAATCTACCCATGACTCCACGCAAGTAAGGCCTCCGATATTTGTTAAGATTCTCAACTGAAAGGTTAAAGTTGCAGTGTCGCCAGAAGCCAGACTAATACCAGACCACCTTGATGTACTTATATTAAATGACCCTTCTGTGGCTATTTGTGAAACCAATTCAAAATTTACACCTAAACTATCTTTTACTACCACATTTACTAAACCAGCGTTGGAATCTTCTCTAAATACCTTTACTTGATAAGTCACGATATCCCCTACTACCCTTTCACAGTTTCCGATTATTGTTCCGGTAAGCTTAACATCTACATTAGAGGATAATGGTAAAAGTAATCTTGTAGGGTTACTTCCTCCTGGCATCCCAGGATCTCCGTTATCAGATGTATCATTAACAGCAATAGCATTTGATGAAGTACCATTAACCAAAGCGGAATTTAGAACCTCACCAGCTAAGATGTCCCCTGCAGTGAGATAATATATGCTAGAAGCGACTGCTGTACCACCTGGAGCTAAAGCTGAAGGGGTTACAGGTATTGGTGTTGTAGATATTTTAGCATCTGTAATTGTGATTCCTGTAACTGGTACGTTACCAGTATTAATCACTGTAAAATCGTATTGTACAGAATCTCCAACTAGTCCGGAACCCATCAAAGTATTGGTTTTAATTAATTCTAATGAAGGGCTAAACTGATATTGAATAGTTACTCTTGCAGTATCACTCAATCCAGTTGCTTTCTCAATTAAACTATAAATCAGCGGCGTTGGATTGGAGTAATTTCCAATCGATGGCGTGAAAGTTAAATTTCCATTTGATGAGTTATATACATAATTACCTTCTCCTGGAACCAAAACTGAGGTTTGTATGCCCAATGCAGTTGGTTCTAAATCTACCTCTACCAAAGAGAACGTGGCAGTGCTTTGGTTAGATAACAAATCGTTGGTTAGCAAATTAATTACAGTTGAAGTTTGAGGCTGGTTAATCAAATCAGCATCACTGTTGGCAATTGGAGGTACTCCATACATAATACTTATCTTTGCAGTATCTAATAATCCTGTCATTGCCTCTGTGATTATATAGCTGATTGGAGTTGGGTCATTAATGAATCCAGTCTCAGGATCAAAAGTAATTTCTCCAGTAGTTGAATTGTATGACCAAATACCTTCTCCAGAGACAATAAGTGAATCTTGATCTCCTGGTGTTGATAAATTTATATCTACAAAAACTTCAGCAGGTGTTGCAATTGCACCATTTGACAATCTGTCATTGGATACAATTTCAAAAGTAACATTAACACCTACTGGACTGGAAGTATTTGTATCATTTACTGCTACTACTGGCAATAAATAAGTCATTGATATAATAGCCATATCAGTAAAACCTGTGGACAATTCAATTAAGTTATAATTGATAGGAGTTGGATTTCCTATTAACCCATTGTCAGGAATGAAAGTTACAATTCCAGTAGTAAGATTATATTGATAAGTACCTTCTCCAGGTATAGTTAAAATATGATCTACTGTTGGAGTTAAAGGATTCAAGTCAATACTAGCGTTAGTAGTGTTTGCTATCGCTCCAGTGCTCAAAGTATCGTTTGAGAGAGCATTTACTACCCCAGCAATTCCTGGTAAATTGTTTAAATCCTCATCATTCACAGCATTCGGGAATCCAGAATAAGTTATTACAATATTTGCTGTATCCTTTTGTCCTGTATTGTTGTCTATCAACACATAATTTATTGGAGCAGGATTACCTGTCAATCCTATTTCTGGAACAAATGTAACTTGACCATTTGACAAATTATAGTTATAGGTACCCTCTCCTACTACAATCAAAATATTATCCAAAGCCGGTGTAGCAGGATTTATATCTACGGTTGCATTTAAAATTGTAGCTAAACTACCCGTTGACAAAGTGTCATTTGCTAAAATATTTACTACTCCATTTGTTCCAAATGCATTATACAGATCCGAATCATCTAAAGCAATAGGGGGAATATTATTCACTGGAATACTTACTGTCGCATCCGTTGCATCTTCTGCTCCATTGTTGTCTATCGCTGTGAATGTAAAACTATCGGTGCCATTGGCCGTTCCTGCTGGGTCATAGGTCAAAGTTGCTACCTGTGCTGGGGTCAATAC
>JAIPAJ010000219.1 GCA_021740125.1 Leadbetterella sp.
AGATGGTACTTTTATCCTGAGGGTGAATGATGAGGGTTTTGGTGGTAATCATATTATCAGTTTTATATTTATAGATGCAATATGTCAGGTTTGATGGAAATCTTGTTTCAATCCTGGTATTTTCTGTAAAATATCGATCCATTTTCAATGATCATATATTCCCCACTTGTACCTAGGCAGTCAATCAACTGGTACCTACCATTGGTAAGTTTTCCTACGGTTGAAATGGTATGAAATTGTGTATGCCCAAAGACCTGAATCAATTCGTGTTCCAGGCTTCCTTTGTTTGCCAACAAGAGACTTTCTACTCTTATCCAGATTGGCGTTTGGTATATATCATCACCGCTGGGCTCCACACCATTGAACATAAAGGCTCTCGGTCTGACAAGGAATAAATTATTCAGGTCATCTGCAATGTTATTGGTTGTCCAATTATCTTTTCCGAAAAATACATCCATGAAAACTTTGCTTACGCCCGCATGGGTAAAAAGAAAATGATCCATTTTAAATGCCATTTGCAATAGCATTTTGTATTTTTCAATGATTACCTCTATCTCTTCTGCAGCATCCTTTTGATATCCCGAAACACCCTGATTGCCTATTCCTTTAAAATAATGGTAATCGTGATTTCCAATCAACAATATTACCTCCACAGAATTTGATGATTGTTTATATTGAATGATTTCTCGAAAGTTATCGATTTGTTCAAGTGCAGTATATTCTCTTGAATCGAAATAATCTCCAACAAAAATAACCCTGTCAAAGTCTTTCTCCTTTTCCACAATCTGTTTCCAGAATGGTCTGCCATGGGTATCCCCCAAAACAAGTGTTTTCATATAATAAAGTGCTGGTGAATAAATTATTTAGCTTAACCACAGTAGGTCTGGTGTTGCCAAATTAAAATAGATAGATGAAATTTTATTTCATTCTATAAAGAGATAAGATATTAATTACTCTAAATAGAAAAGAGAACATTATTTAAACTGCTTTGATGCAGCAATCAATGGGGCCATCCATTCAGCTAAAATAGGTAAGTCTTCTAATACGGTATTCCAGACTATTTCAAGATCTACTCCGAAATAATGATGAATCAATCTGTCTCTCATTCCTGATATGTCCTTCCAGGCTATTAAAGGAAATAGAGATCTAAAATCAGGTGGGATTTTTTTTGATGCCTCACCAATTATTTCCAAACTTCTTACAATCGCTCTAGTAAGGATTTCATCATTTGAAAATGTTTCAAAATCTTTTCCCTTCGTCTGATTCAGACAAAAGTTGATTTCATCTTCTATATGCCTAAGAAACTCAGTTAAGGATGGCTGCATATTGGACTTCTTTCAAAATATATGGACCAATATATGGACTGAGCGATTCTTTGGTAATCAATTCCACTTTCCTTCCCATAAGCTCTTCCAGAAAATCGCCTAACCCAACTAAATTGTGAATGTTTTTCGCACCTCTAGAAAACTGAACCAGGAAGTCTATGTCAGAACTGCTGTTTTGCTCACCCCTGACATAGGAACCAAACAGGCCAATTCTTTCAACACCAAACTTCAATATGTCGTTTTGGTGCTCCTCCAATAGGCTAAAAATTGTTGTTTTATCTATAACAGAAAGGCTCATATCATAAAGTTACAAAATTTCATTTGTAAATGGATTTATGCACTGCCTTATCCGTTTGAAACCCAATAGGACTTCTCTTATCAGACTTTCTCCATGATGACTCTTCTTCACACAACATAAACAGTTCCGGCTCCAGTTCAAAATCTGGTTCAAGCATTTCCTTTACAAGGAGTTTCTTTTTTATGTTGGCAATTTGTCCACCGGTCAACTGATAGTCCTTGTTAACCGTTTCCAGCAAAACTTCATCAAAAGATGGAAATGAGTTGCGAAGGATCTCATAGCGCACAGCCTCTTCAGGTTTCTTAAATTCTAATTTATAGAGAAGCCTCCGGTCGAATGCCGAATCAAGCTGATCGGCAAGATTAGTGGTGGCAATAAATATACCCTCAAAATCTTCAAGCTCTTGCAAGAGGATATTCTGCATGGCATTCTTCATCTTGTCCACACTCGATTGCACCTGTAAACGGTTTCCAAAAATGGCATCAGCCTCATTGAACAACAAAATTGGCGCTTTGTCAAACTGCCTTCTAGCCTGTTTATACTCTTCAAATATCTTGGCAATGTTCTTTTCACTCTCGCCAACCCATTTGCTGTTGATCTTGGGAATGTCGACCATGAATATATTTCTGCCAGTTGCCCGTGCCAGGCTTTTTACGCTAGATGTTTTTCCTGTACCAGGATGCCCATACATGAGTACCGTAAACCCAGGCCTCATATTATTTTTTACCATTTGCGCTGTGATGGAAGCATAATTATCCTCGTTTAAAGCATGCATCAGCGTTTTTATTTTCTGATGCTCCAGAGAATTATAGGAAAGTTTTTCTTCATGAATCGCTTCATGAGAGATAAAGACTCCCATTCGTGGTTGGAAGTTCTTGTTCTTGATGTCTTTCATATAACCAAACAGCTTATCCAAGGATTTTTCGCTCAACTGAGCCATGGTAAACATGCCAAAAAGATCACCGACCATGGTGATATAATTGTTGTTGATTAACATGCATCTTTCTTGTTTAACAGACTGCTTGAACTTCATCTTCAAAGCATTGGAATCAACCACTTCCTTCAGCATTTTATCCAACTCCACTTCATCCTCACCTGAATTTTGTTCAACGCAGATGTTCAGAAAAATCATCAGATCAATTCCCTTGAGGTCTTTACGAGATATAATCCATTTGACTTCATCCAAATGGTCATTCAAGTTGAGCAGTTTTTCAGCCTCCAAAATCAGTTCATCTGTGGTGATATTCTCATAGATGCGTTGAATCAACAGGTCGTTGAAGTCCATAAGCAGATCGGAGAATGTTTCAACTTTCTGCATTTCCATAACCGCAATATCGCCTTCTGTCATCGCCATAACCGCTTTCGGATTGGCAGAAACTGATTTGTAATGAAACTTAAACCGCTTGTTGACACCTTTGATAATGACAAGCCGCTTATCCGCGAGCGACCGAATGATCAAATCCACTTCTGCAATCGCAACAATATCCTTGCCAAAATGGGAAACAATTGAATCCTTTGAGGCTACCTGGTCTTTGATGTAAGCATTCAGAAAATACGCCAAAAGTATCGCTTCAGGGTGTGTAATACCATAGAAGCTCGCAATGGGTTCAACCTTTTCCTTCAGATGCTCAACAAGTTCGTTGTTGAACGGAACATCTTCGGTTGATTTTACTGCAGACTGGATACCTGAGAGAATCGAGGTGTAGATGGTAGTATTGCACATCGTAAAGTAGTTTGGTGGATGTGCAATATGGGGGCGTGAGGTGAAATTTTATTTCAGAAAGTAAATAAATTTAGTTCTTGAGAAAATCCTTTAACTGGAACAGAATTATTGATAATAATTCAATATAATTTTCCATAGTTGTTTTCTTGGATTTGAGCCCACTTTATTGTCTTTCAAACTCATTCCGAATATAAACTCTTCCAATCTCGAGGAGTTGATTCCAAGTTCAGATGCCCAATTATCCATATCAATTATGAATGATAAATAAGTTGTTGAGACATTTCTTCTAAGAGAAACTGTCATATTTTTTTTATCAATTCTTCCTGTGTAAAATTGTTTTATTTTATCAAATTGTTCTGTATCAATCAAAAGCGCTAAATATGCATTACTTGTCCATTTATCAAAAATTAGTGGTTTTAATTTTATTCGCTTCTCGGTGTAACTTAAAAAATACATGAGTTTTGTAAAATATGCATGACCTAGACCTTCTATCTTCCCTTTGTCACTTAAGAATTGGAAACATTTTTCATATTCTCCATCTACTAATAATGCCTTCGCTTTATTAATAATTTTTAATACTTTCTTTTCATCTTGTCGTAAAACTTTATAAAAATCAATAGTTTCAAATTCATTTTTTTTTCTTGGTCTTGATGCATTTATTCCTCCCCAGATCATTGCTGTAATAAATCCTAAATAATATTTTTTCTTTCTAAATAGTTCAGATACATCTTTTCTTTGAATAGTTTTTGATTTTAAATCTGGAAAAGTTTTATAGAATTCTTTCATTACTGGAAAATCCATAAATTTCTCATGACTGTATTTTTTTGTAATTAAATTGATATTTTGAGGAGGCGCATTTAGTATTCTAAGTCCATTATTAATTAAATAATTGGGAAGTGGTTTATTCTTCCCCTCTGACACTTTTAGAGTTGAGTTTAATTGAGGTGTTATTATCTTTGAATTTGTGATTGCAGAAATTTGATTTCTTTTGTTTAATTGTTCGGTATTTTTAGTCGGCTTAGTTGTATTTTTCAAACGCAATAATGCCTTAGTAAGATTAGACACACCACTTCTTACCAAAATATTTGCGATAACTGATATTCGTCGAAATGTAAAATCTCCTTTTCGTTTACCATAAAAATGAATAGCAACCTCTGCCTCAATTGTATCATCTTCAAATCCAGGTTGTCCTATAGCAAAATTCATAGCATCTCCTCTTCTCAATTCACCCTTGGGCGATTCAACAAGTTTTTTAATTACAAAATAGAAAATCTCAATTGGAAAAAATGGATCTAGCGGCATTACTCTTTTTTCGACTAACAAGCCAGTTTGATTATTCTGAGTTGTTATTGATATACTAAAAGGCTTAGCGCCTCGTTGCTGTGGAATAATACATTGATTGTTCGAATTTTTTATATTATCAATAAATTTTTCAAAAATTTGGTTATACATTTATTTATTATTTAATAAGTTATTTATAGTTGTTTCAATTTATGATTTTTAGATTTCACTTCAAACTGTATTTCGAAATACTTTTACTTATTCTCCCCAAAATCTTCTCCCTCAAAACAACCGGCTCCAATACCTGAATATATTCACCATAGCTCAGAATAAAAGTTTCAAGTTCGGATGTATTGTAGACGCGAAGTTCAACATGAATTTCTTCGGCGGATATAGGAATGATTTCCTGGGTGTTGTGAACTTTGTCTTCTGAAATCAATTTGATCATGCCCTTTCCTGTTACTTTAAGCTTCACATTTATTGGCTCTTCATTATGTTTAGGTAATACACCAATGGCGTACTTGAAATATTTATTGCCATCAAATTCTTTATCCTCAACAAACGATTCATCAGTTTCATCAATATTGATGATCCTGCTAAGCCTATATGGCAACGTAATTCCTGGTTTTTCTTTTCCTGCCGAATATGCAAGCATATACCATTTGTTCCGGTATTCTTTCAACATATAAGGACTTAAAACTTTGACACTCTCTTTTTCTCCAAAGTTTTTATAGTGAAGACTAATTGCCCTCTTCTCCACAATCGCATTATACACTTGTTCAACCCATTCTATGCCAGAAGCAGCATTTGCATCTGCGAGTTGTATGTATTTTGCCGTGTCCGTTGTATTGATCTTCCTCAACACAGAATTTGAAATGATTCTTGTGATGGCATCCGAGAATTTATCAAAGAGGGGGGTTCCTTTGAATCTCGAAAATACATTGAGGGCTAAGGAAATGGATGTTTTATCCTGCTCTGTCAAATTGATATTATCAATTGAGTCCGTATGCTCCTCATAATAATATTTTCCGTTTCGTTTAATGATACCAACGGGAAAAATATCCTGCATATCCTCAATATCATTCCTGATCATTCTTTCAGAAACCTGATACTTGATTGACTTCCCAGAATTATCATCGCTTTCTAGCAAACGTAATTCTTCATTAACCAGTTCAGTCAAATCCCTTATCGATAGCCCACGATTTCGTTTCAGGTGCTGATCAATCAACTTATATCGGGCAAAGGGTTTTTTGGTGAGAGCCATTCGGAAGGTTTAACGCATGGTTTATGAGGGTGTGCAAATGTAGGGTTAGTTTTTATAATTGAAATTATTATTTCATTTTATTCGTATTTTGAAATATTAATCACAAGGATAAGCTCTGATTTTGAAATTTTGTTTCAAAAATTCTAAACCCTCTGCATATTTTCTCTACTACTCTGAATAATAGCGTTTGATAAGCTCTTTATTCCCAGCAAAAAAGGAGCTAAATAGAAATGAGAAAATAAATTCAGCGATGTATTTATCACCAATCTTACTGTTCATTAGACAAATTGTAACAAAACCTAAAAGCTGACAGGTCAGATAACAACAGAAATTAGCCGAAAGATGTATTCTTCTCATGGTTTTTTTACAAGAATAATCGAAAAGGTGGAAATTTTATTTCACAACTATCATGGTATACTTTTATTTGAAAAGCCTTTTTACAGCATGAACCGCCAAATAAAATATATCACTGATTATCAGTCCATACACAACT
>JAIPAJ010000220.1 GCA_021740125.1 Leadbetterella sp.
TAATAAAAAAATCATTATGGAACATTTAACAATTGCAACTGACAATTACGTTGCGTTCACTTTTTTCATCGGCACTATGGCAATGATGGGAGCAGCAGTTTTCTTCTTCATGGAGGTAGGTAATACTTCTGCCAAATGGCGTACTTCGGTTCTTATTTCGGGCATTATTACTTTTATCGCAGCAGTTCATTACTACTACATGAGAGGCTACAACTTAGAGACTGGAGAGTCTCCTACTTTTTTCAGATATGTTGACTGGTTGCTAACAGTTCCCTTGATGTGTGTTGAATTTTATTTGATCACTCAAAAAGCCGGAGCAAAATCAAGCCTATTATGGAAATTAATCGCTGCTTCAGTGTTTATGTTGGTAACTGGATACGTTGGAGAAGCTATTTACCCGACCGAAACACAAAGTTGGTTCTGGGGTGCTATCTCAGGTGCAGCATATTTTTACATTGTTTACCTAGTTTGGTATGGAGATGTAGCCAAACTTGCTGCCTCTAGTAGTGCTGCGGTGGCTAGTGCGGTAAAAAGTTTAGGTTGCTTTGTTTTGGTAGGATGGGCGATTTATCCGCTTGGTTATATTTTAGGAACCAAAGGGGGTTTATTTGGTATGCAGTTGGTTGCAGACCCAGCTGCCGCTTCTCATGCTATGGACATAGTTTACAATATTGGAGACGCTGTTAACAAAATCGGTTTCGGTTTAGTGATATATGTATTGAGCAGAAAGGCAGACTAAAAACATTAAGAAAAATGGGTACCAAAACTGGTACTCATTTTTTTTTAAAATGAAACAGCTTAAATATCAACATATCATCATTGGTGGCGGCTGTGCTGGTTTTCAGCTAGCTAAAGCGATGCTAAATTTGCCAAATTCAACGGTAAGATCTGTACTAATCATTGAATCCTCAAAAGAACACGCTCCAAAATCTTGGTGTTTTTGGGCTGATAATTCTCATCCATATCGACATTTAGTTAAAAAAGAATGGTCGTCACTAAGTTTTGGAGCTTATGAAAACAAAAAAAGTCTCCCTCTACAAAACAAAACTTATCAACACATTGATAGTCAAAGCTTTATCAACTATCATTTGACGGAGTTTGAAAATAATCCAAGAATTACACTTATTCACGATACCGTTTTCTCTCTTGAAAATCAAAGTGAAGGGTGCTTAGTAAACGGTTATGACAGAAGCTATATGGCTGAATACGTCTATTACAGCATTCCAAACTTAACAAAAGAGGTAAACTTTAAGCCTAAAGTTTGGCAGCATTTTTTAGGATGGGAAGTAATAACCTCAGAAAATTATTTTAATGATGAAGAGGCTACATTAATGGATTTTGATGTTGACGATAATATGGATGGCAGATTCATATATATTCTTCCTTTTACTGAAAATAGGGCTTTAGTTGAGTGCACAATATTTTCTAATCAAGCCTTTCCTTTAACGTCTTTTGAGAATTCGCTTAAAACTTATCTCCATAAAAAATATGGCTCTGACTATAAGCTACTTAAGACAGAGAAAGGAAGTGTACCCATGATGCGAATGGAAAATTCACTGAATTTTGAAAGGTTAATACCCATAGGCACTGCGGCAGGATGTATAAAAGCAAGCACTGGATATTCTTTCATAAGAAATTTAGAACATACAAATAAGATAATCGGATATTTACAAGGAAATAACCAATTACCTGGGGTAGCTTATAGTCGATTTGATTTTTATGACAAACTTTTGCTTTGGATTATAGAAAATGAGAAGCACGAAATTAAAATAATATTCAACCTGTTATTTAAGAACAATTCTATAAGAAATATACTTCTGTTTTTGGATGAAAAAACGAGTATTTTTCAAGAAATGAGAATATTTTATTCGCTTCCAAAGTTTACCTTTATAAATGCTTTATTTTCTAGTTTTCCAAAACACGTTTTATCAATAAATGTTCTTAAAAGTATTTATCTTGGCTTGAAACAAACTTTTTTAGCTTATTTGAATAAAGGAAAAGTTGGTGAAATTCAAAAAACTATTGTAGAGTGAGAATAAAAATCTTGACATTTGGAATCATCTTCACTATTCTCAATTTTTTGATAGCAATCCCCGAAGAAACCCAGATTATATTTTTTTGTATAACAATTATTCTTACTGGAATACCGCACGGTTCGCTCGATCTTTACTTAGCAAAAGAAAATCAAACCTTTCATAATCGGATCTTTTCACAGAAAAAATTCTACATAAATTATTTATTGAATATGATAACATTTGCCATATTTTGGTACTTGTTTCCGTATTTTTCAGTGTTAATATTTCTGCTAATTTCAGCTTTCCATTTTGGTGAAATAGATTTTGTAAACAAAGGCAAAGCTCAGGCTAAATGGTATTTTACTTCAGGTTATGGATTGTTTATTATCATGTATATAATAGGCTCACATTTAGAAAACTCCCTTCAAATTTTATCATATTTATTACCAGACTTCAAAATGTCGGCACACTACATGCAAATAATCAATTCAGCTATAAATTGGTTATTAATTTTAGGTCTTTTTTCCGTCTTAGTAATCCACATTACTGTAATATTAAAAAAATATGATGCTAAATTATTCCTCACTTTTGTTAATCAAACTATCTGTATTTTACTGATTATAAAATTCTTGCCGTTCTATTTAGCCTTTGCTTTTTACTTTGGAGTATGGCACTCCCTTTTGTCATTTGAAGCAATTTTACAAAGTCTGAAACTCGAAAACGACAGATACGGCTGGAAGAAGTTAATTTTGAAGGCTTTACCTTTTTCATCTATTTCGTTGATTGGATTGTCCTTAATGATATTTATAGGATATAATGGGCAAAATGTTGCCCAAATCGTTAGTTTAATTTTTATTGGAATATCCATCCTAACTTTACCTCACTTCCAAGTATTCTCTAAAGCCTTAAATAATAATCACTAAAAAGTCAAATAGCTTTTCATTCTTAACTAAAGCTTTATTTGTTTGACGAATTTTTAAAGTGTATTTAGCTTTTTTCATTAAATTGCCTTATAAAAACTTCTCTTATGAACAAAAGGCAATTCTTGAAAACTATTGGACTTTCGGCTCTATCAACTCCCGTTTTTAGCAAAACATTTCTAACAACTTTAAAAGATGCACAAAACATAAGTCCAGAAATACTCGCTGAAGACGAAAAATTTTGGAAACAAATAAGAGCAGAATACAAACTAAATCCAGCATATATCAACCTTGAAAACGGATATTATTGCATTACTCCGAGTCCAATCCACAAGGCATTTCTTAAAAATATAGAAGAAGTAAACCTTTTAGGATCTTACTACATGAGGAAAACCAGGTTTGCCGATAATGAAAAAGTAAGAAAACAACTGGCCGAAGTAGCAGGCTGTGAATCAGATGAAATAGTGGTAACAAGGAACGCTACAGAATCGTTAGATTCTGTAATATCTGGTTATGACTGGAAACCTGGAGACGAAGCCATTATGGCAGAACAAGACTATGGCTCTATGATTCAGCACTTTGAATTGATGGCTGAAAGGTATGGCATGAAAAATAGGATTCTATCAGTACCGCTGCACCCCAAAAATGATGAAGAAATAGTAAAAATGTATGAGACCGCCATTACCTCTAAAACTAGGCTTTTGATGGTCAGCCATATCATAAACATTACGGGGCAAATTTTGCCCATCAAAAAAATATCAGACATGGCTCATAGCCATGGAGTAGATGTTTTGGTAGATGGAGCCCATGCATTTGCACATTTTGATTACAAAATATCTGACCTAGGCTGCGACTACTATGGCACGAGTCTTCACAAATGGCTCAGTTCACCTCTTGGTGTTGGTTTTTTATATGTAAGAAAAGATAAAATCAAAAACCTCTGGCCAATTTTTGGTGAAAGTGGTTTGGCTCAAGATGACATTAGAAGGCTTAACCACACTGGTACGCCAGCTGTTCATACCGATATAAGTATAATGAATTCGCTAGAATATTTGAAAAAAATCGGCATAAAACGCAAAGAAGCAAGACTTAAATATATTAGAAACTATTGGATGGAAAGGCTAAAAGATGTGCCAAATGTAGTCATCAACACGCCATTTGATACAGATAGAGCCTGCGGAATCGGAAATGTTGGACTAAAAAATATGAAACCCACTGAAATGGCAGAAAAACTATTGTCCAATCATAAAATATGGACGGTTGGAATAGAAGGCCAAAGTGTGTTTGGTTGTAGAATTACGCCAAATATATATACTTCAATTGCTGAGCTGGATGCCTTTGTGGCAGCAGTGGAAATTTTGGCAAAGGCATAATTCTATATTTGATTGATTTTTTCAAAAAAACCTTTCAAAAACTTGGCTCCGACAGGTATTTGCTGCCCATTTTGTAAAAAAATAAAGTTTTTCTGGAAGGATTGAATTTGAGCCAAAGAAACAATAAATGAATTGTGCACCCTAGAGAATTGGTTTTGAGGCAATTTTTCCAAAATACCTTTCAAATTAAGTCTTGTAAGTATTGGTTTTGGCTGATTCAGGAGATACATTTTTACGTAATCTTTGAGTCCTTCTATATAAACAATATCTTCAGAAAAAATCTTAATTTGCTTATATTCAGAATAAACCATTATAATATGCTTTTCTTTCTTTTGTATTTTTAATCTGAGTTCAAAAAGATCTTTTGCGTGTTCTACCGCCTGAAGAAAACGTTCATAGGGAATAGGTTTTAATAGATAATCTATCACTTTCAAATCGAAACCATCAATGGCATATTGATGAAACGCAGTGGTGAAAATGACCATTGGCGGATTTTCAAGGTTTCTTAAAAAATGTATGCCAGAAATACTCGGCATTTGAATATCGAGAAAAATCAAATCTATTCCAGTAAGATTATCCTTAGCCAAAATTGGGCTCGAAAATTTACCCTTCAGCTCTAAAAAAGGAATTTTTCCAATATCTTCAGCAAGGATTTCCAAAGCGAAGGGTTCATCATCAATAGCGATACACTTAATTTTCTCCATTTTTCAATTCAATTCTTAAAATTACTGTAAACTTGTGGTCATTTTCAGAAATATTGAGCGTATGAGCATGCGGATATAAGAGACAAAGTCTTTGTCTCACGTTTTCTATTCCAAGGCCCGTATTCTCTAAATTTTCAAAATCTTGATTTCCAAATATTGAATTGCTCACTTTGAATATCAACACATTCGCAACCAATTTTACAACTATCTGAATTTCAGAATCTGCAGTATCACTAACGCCATATTTAAAAGCATTTTCAACGAAAGGAATAAATAGCAAAGGCTCTATTTCATAATCCTCAACTAAACCACTTATTTCAAAACTCACGCTGGTATTATTGCCAATTCTCATTTCTTGAAGGCTTATAAAATCCTTTAAATTATTAATTTCCAAGACCAAGGCAACCTTCTGCTCATTCGCTTGGTAAATGATATACCGTAACAAGGTTGCTAATTTCACTATTGCATCTTCGGTTAAATCTGACTTTTTACGGGCCAACCAGCGAATATTATTGAGGGTATTGAACAAAAAATGTGGGCTTATTTGGAGTTTTAATGCTGAAAGTTCAGCAGCTGTTTTCTCAAATTGAATTTGCTTTTTTTCTTCATAATTTTTTATTCGCTCGAAAAAAAGAGCAATTAAAGTACTCAATATCGTTATCAAAAAAAACGAAAATAGCGTGCCTATTAATTGAGGTTTAAAGAATCCATTTGGCATTTTAGGAGGAGCAATTCCATTGAAAGTGTTAGATGGAACTTTAGGAAATTGCATTTTGGGCAAAAAGTACAAGTCCAATGTATAATTCATCAAAAATTGTGAAAACAAAAGCACAAAAAGGACTAAAATATACTTTTTGATTTGGTTAGTGAATAATAACCTCGGCACCAAATACAAAAAATTGACATAAAACAAAACAACAGAAAATAAATTAAGCTGTAAAGAATGTAGTAACAGGAACTTGAAACCATTACTAGAAACATGCCCAAAATTTGGCATCATTAAAAATGGAATAATGAAATACATCATCCATGCGACTACTTGTATGAGTATTGAATATTTGCCTGTCAACTTCATTCTTGAAACCTTTTTATATCAATACGCAAACTTCAATTAAAAACCACAAATAGTCTATCATTTGTATAAACACAGGCCAAAAGTGTAGATAGAAATCTACACAAATAATTTATCGATATACACCCTAAATATTTCAGGCAACAAAAAAAAATAGCCTAACGTAAAGACTTTTGAATATAAACTTAAACACTTTCAAAATGCCTTAAGAACACCCTTACAAATAAAATCGCTCTTTCTATTAGTTTTTTAACACTTATCAGTAACCATCATTATGA
>JAIPAJ010000221.1 GCA_021740125.1 Leadbetterella sp.
TAGAGCATATTGACGATATAAAGGCTGATATTTTGAATGCATTAAGTTGTTGATATTGTTTGCATCCTCCTTTTATAGGAGGATTATTTTTTAAAATATTCGTTTTGAATTTTTGCTAAATATGGTCAAAAATCATTTATTTAAGTTTCAGGCTCCGTTTCATCTAGAAAGTGGAGAGTGGTTGCCAGAATTAGAACTTGCTTATACTACTTATGGTGAGTTAAATGCCAATAAGTCGAATGTGGTATGGGTTTGTCATGCCTTTACAGGAAATGCCAATCCATCTGACTGGTGGAGTGGTCTAATAGGGGAGAAGCGACTATTTTATCCGAAGGACTATTTTGTGATTTGTGTAAATGTTTTGGGCTCGCATTATGGTTCTACCAATGCTTTGAGTACCAACCCGCTAACTGGACAGCAATATTTTCATGACTTTCCATTTGTGAGCATTCGTGACGTAGTGAATTCGCTTATTCTGCTTCGTAAACATCTAGAAATTGATTCTATTGCTTATCTGCTCGGAGGTTCGCTCGGAGGCCAGCAGGCATTAGAATGGTCAGTTTTGGAGCCGGAGGTTATTCAAAAACAAATACTTTTTTCTACAAATGCCCTCCATTCTCCTTGGGGAATTGCTTTTAACGAAAGCCAAAGGATGGCTATTTCTAACGACCCAACTTGGGAATCTAGCACACCAGATTCTGGTATGGAAGGGATGAAAGTCGCCAGAGCAATTGCCTTACTTTCCTATAGAAATTATGAAACTTATAACCGTACCCAATCGCGAGATGCCGGTCAAGTGGATTTTTTCAGAGCTAATACTTATCAAAACTATCAGGGAGAAAAGCTTTTGAAGCGATTCAACGCTTATTCTTATTGGACACTTTCTAAAATGTTTGACTCGCACGACGTGGGTAGAAATAGGGGTGGTGTCCAAAAAGCATTGGAGACCGTTTTGGCCAAAACTTTGGTAATTGGCATTACTTCTGATATTTTATTTCCTCCTATCGAACAAGAGAAAATCGCCCAGTTTATTCCAAAAGCCAAATATGTGGAAATTGATTCCACTTATGGACACGATGGTTTTTTGATAGAATTTGAAGCCATGACCAACGCTATAATGGAATGGGAGAAAGAAATTTGAATTTTATGGAACACAGATTTTAATAATGAGACCGCACCGGCGGACCGGAATAAATTATGATTTTCAAAAGTTAAATACCCAATAAAATCCGTGTCAAATCCGTGTTCCAAAATGACAGTAAAGATTACATTCCCCTTTCAGCTCGCTTCTTAGCATTTCTTATTTTCCACGCAAACCACTTTTCTCCAAATAACTTATTCAGGAATTCATCCATATGCGTCATAATACCTACTTGCCAAAAACCTAATAGTCTGTCACTTATATGAGGACTTAGCGAACGTATAGCGAATCCTAATCCTGCTGTATTATATTCAATGTGGTGCCACCAGCCTGCTGGCATAAAAATAGTATCTCCTGGTCCTATAGTACAATCTATACCTTTTACATCCTTAAGTGCTGGATATTTTACAAAGTCAGGTTGGTTGACATCAATAGAAGTATGCGTTGAGAAGGGATATTGATACAATTTTTGAGAATATTTTGGATCAAAAAGGACAACTCTTTTGTAACCTGCGAGTTCTGTAAGGAAAACACAGCTGTTGTCCATGTCTCGGTGTATTCGGGTTATTGCACCTTGACCACCAAAAAAAGCTAAAGGCAAGAAAGTCAATACTTTATCTGCAATATTTGGAAATTTAAAATGTTCATGAAGCTCTTTTTTGTGCTTAAAAACATTGAATAGAAATAGCCTTTTGGTGGTTGGTTTCTCTTGAATGAGTTCCAAATAGTCACCAAACTTCATGGTTTTTGGTGCTTTTTTATAGGACCTGTCGTCTTGTTTCTTTTCAGACTCATCGTCAAATACACCTACATCGATATGGCCTAATTCTTTTGAAAAATAGTTGAAGGTCCAATCATAAACTTTGGCGTCTTTTCCATAAAGATGTTTGATGATTACAGGTCGTTGAGGAATCATGTAGTATTTCTGAAAATCTTCTCTGGAGATGTTTTCAACTACATCAATGTGATTGTTTAAATCTAAAGAAATTGATTTATTAGCTACCATTTTAATTAGAATTTTGAATGAATTTATAACAAAAAAATAACGTCAATGTGTTCCTTAAATTGTGAATATTATTGAAATTTCTTTCTAAAAATTCCTCGAATAATCTCAGCTTCTCCTTGGTGATAATGACCCTCTGATAAAAGTACATTTTTTTCTTCTAAGGCTTCTATTTCGCATCTTTCGAAATCTTCGCGAAGCATTTCTTGATCAAATAGCATTTCTAATAATTTTGGTCCACCTGAAGATTTACCCAGTTGTTTTTTGTTGAAACCTATAAGAATAATTACACCACCTGGTTTTAACATATCCAAAAGTTTGTGATGAACTTTCCTGCGAATATTTTCTGGGAAATGAGCAAATACCAGGGCAATTGCGTCAAAACTATTGTTTGATGTTTGATATTCTAGTATATCACAAATATCATAGGTAATAATTACTTCATTTTTGTGGGCCAACGCCATCGCTTTTTCCCTGCCCGATTCGCTAAAATCACAGGCAAAAGTGTCCCAATGATTTGCCGCTGCAAAGACTGCATTTCTGCCTTCGCCTTCGCAAGGAAAGAGAATTTTTCCTGCTGGAAGTTTTAGGAGTTGTTCCTTTAAATAATCATTTGGTTTTTCGCCGTACACATATTGAGTTTCAGCATACCTTTCGTTCCAAAATTCTTTCATAGTTATAAAATAAAAACAAAATGCCCTACAATTAGAGCATCTTGTCATGAAAAAGCTATTTATCTAAATTTTAACATACCGTTTGAGCTTGGTAATAATTCACGTCTAGCCATGATCCGCCATTGTGGCAGTCTAGGCCTTGTGCTTTTAAATAAGCTGTTGCTTGGCCACTTCTGTTCCCAGATGCACAGCAAAGAATCAGCGGCATTTTTAGTGATTTTATTTCAGCTAATTTGGAGGGAATTTCGTTTAATGGAATGTTTATCGAACCTGCCACTTTTCCACCCATAAACTCGCCTGGAGTTCTTACATCAACAATAGTTCCTTCGTTGTTTTTGATTAATTCTTCTAAGCTCATATCATTATTTGTTTTAATTTCTAATACAAAGTTCAGGTTAAACAAATAATAATAAGGTGACGTATGTTACATTCTTGATTAAATCTTCCTCTCTATTTCTCTGAGGTTCTCTAGTTTTTTGTTTTTCAGGAACCCATTGATGTCCTCAAAGTGCTCTCTGACACGTTTATTTCCAAATTCAAACACTTTTTCTGCCAAGCCGTCTAAGAAATCTCTGTCGTGAGAAATAAGAATAATTGTTCCCTCAAAGGCTTTCAGTGCGTCTTTTAGAATATCTTTTGTACGTAAGTCCAAATGGTTGGTTGGTTCATCGAGAATCAAAAGGTTCACTGGTTGCAGCAAAAGTTTTATCATGGCCAATCTGGTTTTTTCTCCACCTGAGAGCATTTTAACTTTTTTGTTTAAATCGTCTCCTCTGAACAAAAAAGCTCCCAAAAGGTCTTTGATTTTTGTACGGATATCACCTACCGCAATTTGCTCCACTGTGTCGAAAATCGATAATTCTTCATCCAAAAGTGAGGCTTGATTTTGTGCAAAATAACCAATAAAGCCGTTGTGGCCTACTTTAAGGTCACCTTCAAACTCTATTTCGCCCATGATGGCTTTTACCATGGTGGATTTTCCCTCACCGTTTTTCCCTACAAAAGCTACTTTTTGGCCTCTTTCAATAGTGATATTGGCGTCTTTGAATACCAAATGATCGCCATAGCTCTTACTTACCTGATCAGCTATCACAGGGTAGTTGCCCGAACGTGGTGCAGCAGGGAATTTTATACTAATGGCCGAGTTATCCACTTCATCCACTTCCACTATTTCTACTTTTTCCAACATTTTCACACGCGATTGTACCTGGAGAGTTTTTGAGTAAGTACCTTTAAACCTATCAATGAATTCTTGTGTTTCGGCAATCATTTTGGCTTGATCGTTGAACTGCTTCTGTTGCTGTTCCATACGTTCCTTGCGGAGTTGCAGGTAGTGGGTATAGTTGACCTTGTAGTCATAAATACGGCCCATGGTTACTTCAATCGTGCGGTTGGTAATGTTGTCTACGAATGCTCTATCATGAGAAATCACGATTACTGCCTTAGAACTATTGATCAGAAAATCCTCCAGCCACTGTACTGATTCTATGTCCAAGTGATTGGTGGGCTCATCTAAAAGTATAAGGTCAGGGTTTTTAAGTAATATTTTGGCGAGTTCTATTCTCATTCTCCAGCCACCGCTAAACTCGCTTGTTGGTCGGGTGAAATCTTCTCTTTCAAAACCAAGTCCTTTTAGTATTTTTTCTATTTCAGCGTCGTAGTTTATTTCCTCTATCGAATAGTATTTTTCGCTCAGATCAGAAACTTGGGTGATGATATCCATATAAGCATCTGATTCATAATCTGTTCTGGTTTCTAATTGATGATTTAGCTCATCTATTTCGGCTTTCATTTTCAGAACCGTATCAAAAGCCTTGGCTGTTTCTTCAAAAACGGTGGAGTGGTCTTCTGTCAGCAAATGTTGAGGCAAATAAGCAATTACGGCATCACCAGGAGCTGATATTTTGCCTCTAGTAGGTTTATCTACTCCTGCAATTATCTTCAAAAGAGTTGATTTTCCTGCTCCATTTTTACCCATGAGGGCTATTCTATCTTTCTCATTGATATTAAAAGTAATATCCGAAAAAAGAGTTGTGCCGCTAAACTCTACTGCTACGCTATCTACAGAAATCATGCTTTTTGATTTGTTAAAAATAAAGCCGCAAAGTTAGCTAAAATTACGAATTGACTAAGGAAATGAGAAGTATAAAACTTTTTTGATGGTTTTGAGTTTAAACACTTAAGTTATGTTCTAATAGTTTTGCAACGCGTATTGGGATTTCTACGTATTGAATGTTTTAAGGTAGTTATGATATTGATTTCTAAGATTGTGTATTAACCTAAACTTTGAATAAAATCGATTGTTGGGGGACTTGTGCCCCCATTTTTTTTGTTAAAAGGTTAAATTTAGCGTTTTGATATTTTATTGTGTGTAATACTTCTTTGAAGGTTACATTTGAATCTAGACATTTCGGTTTCTCGCAGTTTCAGGTGTTTGGTAGTACGTCCTTTCATGCGTTTTCTCCACATTTCGAAGCTTTTTCGTTTCATGTGCGTTCTCATAAATGCAATCACATCTTTTTCTTTAAGACCAAACTGGCTCTCGATGGCTTCGAAAGGCGTGCGGTCTTCCCAAGCCATTTGTATGATTCTGTCTTGTATTTCTTGTTCCAAATGATCAGTATTTTAGTGATTAACTTAAATAATATGTCATTTGTTTTATATGAATGAGTGATAATAAACTCTTTTAGTTTGTATACAAGCTTTTATACAAAAGTCGCAAAGAATCCACAAAAGACACAAAGTTTAATAGCTAAATACAGAGGATTTGAAAAAATATTCAGAAAATATTTGGCCATAATTCACTCATTTTCATCATCTTCCACATGCAAAATGTGTAGCAATCGATGAATGATGGGAGCAAAAAATACAGCTGTGATACTCAAAAAAGCCACACCGCTGTATAAGGCATAAAAAGAAGAAAACCATTTGGCTGCATCGTTGGTCATGTCTGACACTGGACCCATGCCGGTAAGTATCATAGCGGCCATGTAGAAGCTGTCTAGCCATGAAATATGATCGAAATAATGATAGCCTAAGGTGCCCATGCCCATTGAAAACCCTATAAGCAGAAATGCAAAAAAGCCGTATTTGCCCATTCTTTTGGCAAAATGACTCATCGAGGCTACTTTTTGTGTTTTATTTTCAAGCTTCATTTTCTATAACATTAATTTTATCGCCAAAAGCGATTTTTCCAACTTTTATCACCCTGCAGGTAATACCACCGTGCCCACGCATGGCATTAAAACCTCCTTTACCTAAGTTTTCCTCCATTCTACTGCATGGGTAACAAAATCCAGTCATTTCTAATACGGCAGTGCCGATACTAAACTTTCGGCCTTTCAAAGCGTTGAGGTTAATGCCTTTTACTACAATATTTCTTCGGGTAAGGTTGGGGTCAATGTTTTCTTTGCCCAAAAACGAAGCGGCCGCTGCCAAATGTTCATGTTGAATAAGCGTCACCTGTCTTTTATTGGTTGGGCTATTTTTGGTGGCTCGGTCACCTTCAAGGCCAGTTTCGGTGAC
>JAIPAJ010000222.1 GCA_021740125.1 Leadbetterella sp.
AATCATTTGCTTTATCAATTAAGGGTCAAATAAAAGATGCTAAAACTGGAGAACCTTTGATTGGGGCAACTATTTTACTTAAAAATACCAATTTAGGTGCTGCTGCAGGATTAGATGGGTCATTTCAAATAAAAAATATTCCTTCTGGTGAATATCATGTTCAGGTAAGCTATATTTCCTATAAAACATCAACCATAAAAGTTAAGGTAGAAAATCAAGATTTAGTGGTCACTATTTTGTTAGAAGAAAATTCCCAACAGACACTCAATGAAGTTATCGTAACTGCCACAGCTGATAAGTCAACTGAAAACATAGCTAGACAAATTGAACGAAATTCTAATCAATTGATGAATATCGTTTCTGGCAAAGCTATCGAAATTTCACCCGATTTAACAGTTGCCAACCTTATTCAGCGTGTTTCGGGTGTATCAATTGAGCGAAATAGCAATGGCGATGGACAATACGCTATTTTACGCGGAATGGACAAACGGTACAATTATACCCTTGTGAATGGCATAAAAATTCCAAGCCCAGATAATAAATACCGTTATGTGCCCTTAGATATTTTTCCTTCAGAACTTTTGGGTCGTTTAGAAGTTACTAAAACATTAACACCTGATTTAGAGGGTGATGCGATTGGTGGGGTAGTAAATATGGTGATGAAAGATGCACCGAATCAGTTAGAGGTACGAGCAAATTTAGCAAGTGGTTATAGTGAACTTTTTATCAATCGTGGATTTACCAATTTTGACAGAACTCAAATAAACAGCTCATCGCCTTACGAAATTCAGGGTAACACTTATGGAGCTACACCAAACGATTTTCCAAAAGCAACTGTAACTACGCAAACAAAAAACCCTTTTCCAAACTTAGTGGGTGGTTTTTCTATTGGGAATCGTTTTTTGAAGAATAAATTAGGAGTGATTTTGGCAATGAGTTATCAAAATATTTACCGGGGCAGCAATAGTAGTTTTTTCTCTTCAACGGTTTATGATACTGAGAGAACTTCTCGTATAACAAGTCTTTCAGAACGACAATATTCTGACCAGCAAGCGAGGCTTGGACTTCATTCAAAAATAGATTTTCGTTTAAACAAAAACAATAAGATTCAATGGTACAATGCTTATATGAATCTTGCAAACAGCCAATTAAGAGATACAAAATCTACTGAATTTTCGAGTGGTGGTTATGATTTCATAAAAGGAAATGCTGGACTGAGTTTTTCTACAAGGTCAAGGTTTACACAGCAACAAATCATCAATAGTACACTACAAGGAAATCATACTTTACTCGAAAAACTAAAAATTAATTGGTCTGCAGTTTATTCAAAAGCAACTAGCGAAAATCCTGATAATACCTCTGTGAGTGTTTTAGGGAAAAGAGAAAATTTTATTGAAACTAAAACCTATGCTTCATCCATGAGTCGTCGTTGGGAGCATAATTCCGACCAAGATTATGCAACCTATTTGAATCTTGCATATCTGGCCTCTTTTCAGAATATCACCTTAGAAATAAGCACGGGCGGACTTTATAGAGATAAACGCCGAGAAAATTTTTATAATAATTATCAGTTTCAGCCTCAAAATGCTTTTACGCTTTTCGGTAAAGATTTTATGAGTAATGCTGAAATTAATTGGGTATTAAATAACCCTCGTGGGTCAGTAGCTTCGGCACTTACCTATAATGCCACCGAACAAGTTTCTGCTGAATATTTAATGGCAAAATTACAAATAAAAAGATTGCAAGCTATTGGCGGGTTACGTGTAGAACAAACTAATCAGGGTTATCAAATGTTGTTTCCTTTGGGCGAATTAAGACCAAAAGGACAACAAAAATACACAGATTTTCTACCTAGTCTTAATCTAAAGTATCAATTAAAAACCACCCAATATTTACGAACTTCTTATTTTCGTTCCCTAAATCGTCCTGGTTTCTTTGAAATAGTTCCTGGAAAAGTTGTCAATGAAGAATTTCAAGAAAGAGGTAATCCAGATTTGAAAAGAGCTATAGCAGATAATTTTGATATTCGTTACGAAGTTTTTCCTAACCCAACTGACCAGCTTATGCTTGGTTTATTTTACAAACACATAAAGGACCCTATTGAGTATGCCTTGAGTGTTGATGCGACGCGTGGGCAAGATGTTTTTTATTCGCCCGGCAATTATGGAAATGCCACAAACTATGGTTTAGAACTTGACTTTATTAAATACTTTCAAAGAGTAGGTATAAAGGCCAATTATACCTATACAAATTCGTCAATTACCACACAAAAGATCATTCGGGAAAGAGATACTGATGGTAATCTTTTCTCAAAAAATATTTTGCAAACTCGTCCACTTTATGGGCAGTCGGCTCATGTTGGAAACATAACGCTACTTTATAAAGATACAAAAAGTGGCTGGGACGCACAGATAGCCGCCTCATACACTGGTGAACGAATCAATACAGTTTCTCAATTTTTAGACAATGACCTTTGGCAAGAAGCATTTATTCAGATGGATGCTTCGGTAGAGAAAAGCTTTAATAACAAATGGACAATTTTTGCCAAAGCTAATAACCTGCTTGATACACCTTTGCGATTAATCATCAAAAATACAAACCCTGTTAATAAAGATATTTATCAAGATGTAAATACCAAAACCAACACGTTGATTCGTCAAGATTTTTATAAAAGGTCATTTGTTGTAGGGGTTCGATTCAAAATGTAAAACCAAATTTTTAATATATACCAAAGAAAAACAAAACGATGAAAAATTTATTATTTTTAACTGTATTTACCGCAATTTTTGTGGTAGCGTGTACAAAAGAGGAAACCACCGATATAACACCAGTTGTAAAACCAGATGAACTGAGTGTATCTGGTGAAGTATCGGGTACATGGAAAAAAAGCTCAATTATTACCGTGAAAGGTGATATTATTATTCCCGCAGGAAAAACCTTGACAATTGAGGAAGGAGTAAGCATCGTAATGGATACAACCAGCAAACCAGAAGTAATTGTAAACGGAAATCTTTATGCAATAGGCTCAACTGCAAATCCAATCAAGTTTTCTGTTCCTGAAGGTGCAAAATTGGCGAAATATAAATTTGGTCAACTATGGGGCGGAATCTTAGCTGCCAAAACATGTACAGAATTATTGCTTGATAACGTAATCATGGAATATGGAGGTGCGGTAACAACGGAGGCGTCAACCTCTGTGAAGTTAGGATTATATAAAGCCGCAAGTGGCGAATTTGACCCTGCGTTATGGTTTTCTAATACTTCTGGTAAATTAGTTGTAAGAAACACCACTATACGCAACTGGCGTGATGATGCAACGTACATTGAAGGTGGGAGCGTTATTTTTGCAAATAACACTTTTTACACAACTGGTTTAAGCGGTGGAGATGGAATTAACATTAAGTCTGGTGTGATAGCTGATGTGGCTTTCAATTTGATTTATAGCACCAATACAAACGCTTTAAAGCTATCCAGCACTGGCGGACGTACTCCGCAAGCATATGTTGTAGCCTACAATAATACAATTTTGAATACTGGCTGGAGAAGACCTACAGCAAAAGGGGGTTCTATTTGGGTGGAGCAAAGTGTAAGAGCGGATTTGTATAATAATTTAATGGCCAATTGTCGATTTGGTATCAAACGTGATACCAAACTTCCTGAAGATACTCGCTCAGTAGTAAGTAATAATTTTTATTATGGATATACACAAACAGCAGTTGATCAATTCCAATCTTCAAAAGAAATTTTAGCTGGTAAAAATGATGTAATTGGTACAAAAGCCAATGAAAATGACCCTAAATTTGTAAATTATCCAACAAATACAGATATACTTAATTCTGACTTTAATTCTTCTTGGGATTTTCATTTATCTGCTGGATCACCAGCTTTAGGTAAAGGGATTACTACTTTTACTAGAAATTTCAAAGATGGAATCACTATTAATGGCGTACTTTACAAATCACCTGAACCAACCACTTATGTTGGAGCGTTTGGTACAAAATAAGCACTACTCATACCTAAAATAAGCACTAAAACCACTTGAAATACAGTGGTTTTTTTAATTTATCATTTTAAAGATTGAATTAATGAATACTAAATTAGCTTGCTTTTATATTATTGCTTTGTTTTTGTCTTTGCAGGCTAAGTGTCAAACCACCAAAGACAATAACCTTCCAATTGCTCCTATTATTATAACTGATAGCGTAAAAAAAGACTCAGATGACCCAGCAGTTTGGATTGATAAAAAAGATCCAAGTAAAAGTTTGATTATTGGCACCGACAAAGACATTGACGGTGGATTGTATGTTTTTAACTTGGAGGGAAAAATACAAGAGAATAAAGTGGTAAGAGGCTTGAAACGCCCCAATAACGTTGATGTTGAATATGGCTTGAAGCTCAAAGGTATTTCGACCGACATTGCGGTAACTACAGAAAGGTTTACACATAAACTTCGCATTTTTTCTTTACCTGATATGAAATCTATCGATAATGGTGGAATCGAAGTTTTTGAAAATGAAACAAGTACAGGTTTTCGTGATTTAATGGGAATAGCTTTGTATAAAAACAAAAAAGGTGAAATCTATGCCATTGTAGGCAGGAAAACAGGGCCAACAACAGGAGAATATCTTTGGCAATATCTTTTGCAAGATGATGGTAGTGGACAGGTAGAAGCCAAATTGGTACGAAAATTTGGCATTTATAGTGGCAAAAAGGAAATTGAATCCATTGCGGTTGATGATGAATTGGGCTATGTCTATTATTCAGACGAAGGCATTGGCGTAAGAAAATATTATGCCGAACCAAGCAAAGGAAATGAGCAATTAGCACTCATTGGCACAACAGGTTTTACTGAAGACCATGAGGGAATTTCAATTTACAATTTATCAAAAAAGAAAGGATATATTTTAGTTTCTGACCAAGGTGCTGATAAATTTCATGTTTTCTTGAGAGAAGGCTCTAAGAAAAATCCAAATGAGCATCAACTTTTGAAAGTCGTAAATGTAAAAGCCCATCAAAGTGATGGTTCAGAAACAATTGCATTATCATTTAATAAGAATTTCAGAAAAGGTTTGTTTATTGCCATGAGTGATGACCGCACGTTTCATATCTATCGATGGGAAGATATTGCTGGAAAAGAATTGAAAAGTATTTCAGCGAAATAGTAAGACATTTGAGTAAAGTATTAAAGTTCAATCCTGACAAAATACAAAAAAAACAGGAAATGGCATCGTCATTGCATTTGGAGTAGCATTCAGATCCGCCTAGTGAAGTTCATTAGTAAATACTGAAAAAAGTTTTTCAATGGGTTTATCAATGGGTGTTGCTTTGGATGTAATTTTTGACTTTTTAAAGAGTAGAAAATAATTTAAAATTATTTGACTGTAATAAACTCTTGAAAACACTTATACATTTAAATTATAAGTGATATTTGGTTTTTTAAACGTTAGGTGGTCTTATCCAAAATCCCCACCAACATAACGCTGAGTTAATTCATTTTTTGGCTGATTAAAAATATTGTCGCAGGTGTCAAATTCTATTAATTCTCCCAAATACATAAAGGCAACCTTCTCAGAAATACGTTGAGCTTGTTGCATATTATGAGTTACAATAACGATTGTAAAATCTTTTTTGAGTTTTAAAATCAATTCTTCAATCTTTTTTGTACTTATTGGGTCAAGTGCAGAACAAGGCTCATCCATAAGTATTACTTCTGGTCTAAGAACCACAGTACGGGCTATGCATAATCGTTGTTGTTGTCCACCAGACAATTTTACGGCGGGCTTTTTTAACTCGTCTTTTACTTCATCCCAAAGAAAACTTTCTTTCAAGGCGTTTTCTATCAGATCTGAGATTTCATTTTTAGGGTAATTATGTATTTTTAAAGCATAAGCAAGATTCTCGTATATACTTTTGGGCAAAGGATTCGGTTTCTGAAAAACCATACCAATGCGTTTACGAATATCCGTTACAGAGTTATTTTTGTCATACAAATCTAAGTCATCTAAGAATAACTTGCCCTCAATTCTTGCATCTGGTGTTAAATCGTGCATACGATTGAAACTACGTAATAAGGTAGATTTTCCACAGCCTGATGGCCCAATTAGAGACGTCACTTGATTGGCAGGAAAACCAATATTTATATTTTTTAAAATTTGTTTATTGCCAAAAAAAAGATTGAGATTTTCAGCACGTTATTTATTATTCTCTATTTTTATTCCTGGGTCCTATTTTTAAATCTTACAAAAAAAGCAATAAAATTAAGCACAAATACCAAAATGATTAGAACAGTGGCTGTTCCGTAGGCTAATGGTCTTAC
>JAIPAJ010000223.1 GCA_021740125.1 Leadbetterella sp.
GTCTGATAGTTCTCCAGTACTTTTACCGTTTATGGGAAGCGTTACTGCCAGCATATTGACATAAACAACCGCCATAAATAGAATTAAATTAAGAATGGAGAGGATGGGTTTCTTGTTTAAAGTTGACATTGTTTTTTTAGTTTAAAACTATAAATATGTTAAATATAAAGAAAAAAAGCCTGATATTGTTTAAAGATCAGGCTTTTAGTGAAATAGTGACTTTACTTTCCTTTGATTGTCTTTATTATTTGATTACCTACTTCTGTGCGAATATTCAATGATGAGATTTTTGTGTTGTCTCTTGTCGGATATACTCTATTCGAAAGAAATACATAAACAAGCTCTAATTCGGGATCTACCCAAGTATAGGTGCCTGTATAACCCGAATGCCCATAACTTTTTGCAGATGCCAATTGTGGGCCATTGCTGATGTTTTTATTAAAATCCAGTTTCTCGAATGCAATTCCCCTTCTGTTACCTTCATATGGAAACTGATAGTCGGTACACAAATCTACAATTTCAGGTTTTATGTATTGTTTACCACCAAAACTTCCTTTTTGGAGATACATCTGCATCAATTTTGTCAAGTCATTGGCTGATCCAAAAAGTCCTGCATGGCCTGATATTCCGTTAAGCATACCAGCACCTTCGTCATGTACACGGCCATGAATAAGCGTTTTCCTAAAAAGCGTGTCTTTTTCGGTAGGAACGATTCTATCTAGACCATAAAACCTTCTTGGATTATAAGTTAGCGTACTTGCTCCAAGGGATTTATAAGTTGTTTTTAGGTAATCTTCCCAGGTTTGGCCAGTTATACTTTGTACAAAAGCAGGATAGGTATAATAATGCAAATCGCTATAAACGTAACCCTGCTGTGGTTTTACCGGCGATTCTTTAATTTGGTTCATGATAAAGGCCACTCTCTCTTTATTCATAAATAGTGTATCTGCCACTTCGACACTGTATTGTTCACTTTTGGTATTGCTAAATATTCCAGGCAACCAAGTGATGGTTTTGGTATTGAGACTTTTAGCCCAAATAGTTTTGTCTTTTGTCAGTGTAGCGGCATAATCAAGGGTATATTTTGGTTTGAGTTTTAATATTCTTGCTAAAACGCCTTGTTTTTTGTAATTTTTAATCACCAAGTTTTCTAAAGCAGGATTCATTTTCACAGCCTTTTCGATAGTTGCTAATGAGTCTATGCAATCCATCCAAAAGGGTATCCAAGCCTTCAATCCCGATTTGTGCGTTAGCATGTTTTTGAAAGTCAAATTCTCTTTGTTTGAGTTTTTGAATGGTTCATAATAATCTCCGAAGGTTTTGTTTAGGTCAAATTTATTTTCGGACATTAATTGCATGACTGCCAAGGCTGAAGTGCTTATTTTGGTAACACTGGCAAAATCATACAAATCGTTTAATTCCACCATTCCAAGAACTTTTGGATCAATACCGTTTGTTGTGGCTAGATTTTTTAGGTTTTGTAATTCTTTAGGGTTGTCCATCACATCTGATTTGTTTCCAGTTTCAAAACTACTTTTCGCCCGCAATTTGTTTTTCACATCGTCGGCCTGTTCGTAGGTATGAAAACCAAAAGCTTTCTGATAAATCACTCTGCCATTTTTTGCTACTTGCATTACTGCTCCTGGATAAGCCTTTTCCTTTATTCCTATGTTAATTACGGAGTCAATCCTTACATTAAAAACTTTGCTGTCCAATCCAACCATTTCGGGAGTTCCATAAGAAAGTCTGCCATTTTTTTGAACCAACAAACCATTGTTTAATTTGAATTTATCGTTCACTGATACTGCCAATCTTCCATTGCTTTCTATTCCGCCAAAAATAGCCATTGCTGCGGCTTCCTCCATATATTTTGTGAGTTGATTGGCCAGAATAAGTCCATCAAAGTTCTCCACGCCATCAATTTTTCCTAAAGCATAAGGATTTCCAAAAATCACTAGGACTGCGTTTTTTTTCTCTGACAAAGCCTTAATTATTTGGTTATTATAAGCGTTTACGCCATAGTTTGCTCCAGGTCTTATATTGGCCAAATGTAATCCAATGATGAGATTTTCGGCTTGCAAAGCTTCTTCGATAATTGCCTTACTTTGTTCGAAAGTAGCATTTGGTGCGATAGAAATTGATTTGGTGTCGGTATAATTGGCCGCCATTTTCTGAAAAGGAGTTAGTCCAATGGCATCTATTGATAATACAACATTTTTTTTAGAAATATCCTTGATGGGTAAGATTTCTTGATGGTTTTTTAAAGTTACAACCGATTTTTCTGCAAATACTCTATTCAAATGATCGGATTTTATGGTGTTTAGGTCTTCTATTAAGTTGTTGATTTCTATTGGTTTATAATTATCCAAACCTACCCAAGATTTCGCTTTTAATATCTTCCTAACTCTTTCATCCAAAATTTCAATGCTCAATTGATTTGTTTCAATGGCTGTTTTTATGGCCATTACGGCGGTTGGAACATCTTCAAAAGTTTCAAGAATGTCGTTTCCTGCCAAAATTGCTCTAACCAATGCCTCTCCGTTGGGAAAATATTTTACGGCACCTTGCATGTCCATGGCATCTGTAAAGGTCAAACCTTCAAATTTTAAGTCCTTTCTTAATAAATCAGTCACTATTTTACTTGAAAAAGTGGCGGCTAAGTTTTTGGTAGTATCCAGATTTAATACACTCAAATGGGAGGTCATTACTCCACTCAATCCATTTTCAATCAGGAATTTATATGGATAAAGTTCATTTTCTGATAAATGTGCTTTATCATGCGAAATGATCGGCAAATCATAATGAGAGTCTACCCCTGTGTCTCCATGTCCTGGAAAATGTTTTGCTGTAGAAAGAATTCGTTGGTTTTGTAGGCCTGTCATGTATGCAAATGCCTTTGAAGTAACAGAAAGTTTATCCTCGCCAAAAGAACGGAAATTGATTACTGGATTTTGAGGGTTATTGTTGATATCTACTACAGGAGCGTAATTAATGTGCACCCCCATTCTTTTGCATTGAAGTCCCACTTCATTACCCATTTCTTGAATCAAATTTTCTCCGCCTTGCATACTCCCAAGAGCCATTTGGTAAGGAAATCGAACTGTACTGTCGAGTCGCATAGCCATTCCCCATTCTAAATCCATTCCTATTAGCATTGGAGTTTTGCTCATGGCTTGCAACTCATTCACAATTCTTGCCTGAACGGAAGGTTGACCTGCAAAAAATACGATTCCTCCGATTTTATAATCTTTTACCCATGCCTTCAATTTTTCAGGGTCATATCCTTTGCCTGAGGTATTTCCTCTAGGCATTAGCAATTGCCCTATTTTTTCTTCAGTAGTTAGATTTTTTAAGGTATTTTCTACCCAAGATTCATTGTATTTTGTCAAGAATTCGGGTTTCTTTTGAGCAAAAATTGAGCTATTAGAAATTAGAATTATGGTTAGCGTTATTTTTAAGAGTTTGTTCATTCTAGAAAAGGTTATTTTATTCAAAAATAGTGAATTGAGGGTCTAAATAGGTTATGGAAAGCTATTTATTTTGTATTATTGAATTTATCATCAAGCCATTTGGATGGGTTATTTTTGATATAATTGGAAATTCTGAGATATTCTTCCTCATTTCGAATGATATGATCGTGATATCGTACATGCCATTCAAATCTGATATTATTTTTTCGGGCGTAAGTAGTTACTGCCGATTTATAGCCCCGAATGATGGAGGCCAGATTTTTGGATTGTGGTGCGAAGGCGTTTTGCGGCGTGGATTGTGTGGCGTATGCAGATTGCGTAGCCGATGCGGATTGCGTAGAGACGCGATGCATCGCGTCTGTACTGCTGCCGCATTGCGATTCCGAATTGCCATTCAATTCCCCAATATTTCCCGAAGAATTAAATTCATTTTTGCCAATAATGATAATCCCATGAATATGATTTGGCATCACGATAAATTCCCCAATATCAAGATTCATATCTGGCCTCATTTCTAAGCTTTTGTACCATTCTGATTCAGCAATTTTGCCAATTTGCGTTGGCTCAAGCTTTGCCGTTTTCGTTTGCCTGTCTGTTATGATTTTTCCAAAATAATGCTGCATGAATTTTGTGCAAATCGTTAAGAAATACATTCCTTGTCGGGCATAATTGTAAGTTTGTAGCCTTGCAGAGGGTATTCTGTATTTGTTTTTAAATAAATCTGACATGTGTTAATTCGAATTGTGGGTGGATGAGGTATAATTAAAATTGCTTCAAATAGCTGATTTTAGCAATTGCATGATCTTCGCGAGCTCGGGTTTCAGGTCGTAAGGTTGAATCAAACTGACGATTATTAAATACCAAGTATAAAAATGAAAGCGGTTGGTACTCCCAAGCCAATCTAATGTTATAGTTATTAGCATTTTGTGACAAATCCTTTTGGTAAAATCCGATCAGTTGAAATCTCGGATTTAAAGCTAAACGACCTTCAATGGCCATTAAATCTACCGTTTTGTTGGTTTTTTCAGTGCCAACACCTTTGAAGCTATTCCTATTAACAGAGGCATTCAATGCTATGTGTGGGATGGGCGAAAAATTAATTTTAAAGGTCGTTGTATTGAGTTTCCCATCGAAATATTTACCATATTCTCCGTTCCAGTTGAAACTCAGTTTTTTAGAACCATCGCTCGACCAATATATGGTGTGTCTGGCATAGTTATATTTTCCAAGGCCAATTTTTACCCTTAATGGACTAAAAGGCTCGAGTAGATTTTGACTAAAAATAGTATAAACATGACCTATAAAACCTCCAGACTGCAACATATACCAAAACGGACTCAGGCCCACCGATGACTCGGTCAATATTTTGGTGCTGGCCTGGTGGTAAGTCTCGACTAATAAACTTGGTTCGTAAGATCTGAAAATCTTTTTCAAGGGAACAAGCTTTTCACGATTATAATAAAAAATGCCTGGTGTAGTTGCAATGACATCCTTTCGTGAAACAAACCCTACTTCTGGATTATAGTTTTTTGTAATGATTGATTGCGTCCACCAAAGTTTCCATTGGTTATTGGCATAATAATATTGGGCTGAACCTGCAAAACCCGATTGCTTGATTTGGGTGTCATAGGTGCTACTTACCATCCAGTTGAGCGAATTTGCTGCATCAAACCTAAAAAAACCATCCAAAGTACCTGATAAATTGGTGTTGATAGTATTTTGTTTGGTTGTAAAAAGACCACCTATACGCTTTTGTCCACCAAAATTCCTTGAATATCTGCCAATTCCGAAATTTGTACCTAAATCATTGACCTCATCACGTTGTCGAATATACATGGCTCCGTAATTCGACTTGGCTGAGCGATGAACGAATCGAGAACCCACATTCAATGAAATTGGGTTTCCAGAAGCATCAAGACCAATCTGACGACTGAAAAACGGCTGAATACGCATAGAACCACCGGATAAATCTGCTCCGGGGCCAATGTTTGTTCCAAAAAGAGATGCATTTTCTAGAAAAAATTGCCGCCTTTCTGGGAAGAAAACGCTGAATCTGGTGACATTATTAACTTGTCTGTCGGCATCGGCTTGTGCAAAGTCAGTGTTTACAGTTAGATCCAATACTGAATTAGGCGTTATTGCCCATTTTATTTCGCCTCCAAGTTTTACTTTCGTTTGCTCCGGTTTTTTATCTGCGATGTTTTGATATTTATCAAATGATGCTAGTAAAAAAGGTTGCACACGAATATTTGGAGAAGGTGGAGGGGGCTTTAAACCAGTAATTTTACCTGCATAATCCATTCTTAAAACATTAAATGACCTCGGAAAAAGAGATAGTGCATAACTTTCATTGGTCATTCTTCGGCTTCTATTTATATTGTATCCCCATTCTGAGGTCTCGCCAGTAGGTTTGTTATATCGGAGTGTTTTCCAGGGGATGGCAAACTCTGAATACCAGCCAGAATCTGTCCTAGAGGTTCTGACTTTCCAAAGTCCATCCCAGTCTAGGTCTATTAAAGTGGCATCAAAAGAGAGGAAATCTCTTTGAACGCCGTGTGGGTTTGT
The DNA here is from genome assembly GCA_021740125.1 of Leadbetterella sp. Lineage (GTDB taxonomy): Bacteria > Bacteroidota > Bacteroidia > Cytophagales > Spirosomataceae > Leadbetterella. The sequence goes on from JAIPAJ010000223.1 coordinate 6,036, forward strand.
TGTAATCACCATGGCATTCCGTCCGTCGTTAAATCCGTCAATGGCCATACCCAAATAATCTGAAGTTCTGGTGTTGAAATCTCTTTTGAAGTCTATTACGCGGATAGATTTTTTTCCCAAAGTATCTCGATTGAAAACTCCGATATATAAAAATTGCTTGTTAAAAAGTGCCCTTGCAATGGTT
>JAIPAJ010000224.1 GCA_021740125.1 Leadbetterella sp.
CACTTAATTTACTGGTTTTGCTTCTACTTGACTCTGTTTTTCTAAAAGTTTATTATTTACCACATAAACATATACTAAACTAGAGAAATCTGTTGAAAGTCTTACATTAATATCATAAAAAGCCTCACTTGGGGAAGCGGAAATCTTACTAATTCTTCCTATCATTATTTTTGGAGGAAAAACGGAGTTTTGCATTGATGTAACAACACTATCTCCTTTGCTAACTGGCTTGAATCTATCAACAGTTGTCAATTGCATAATTCTCGGATTAGTGCCACCCCATTTGCCAATTCCAAGTGCCGTCACTTCCTCTTTTCGTAGTTTTTTGCCTAGAATTTCAGACGAAACCTGAAAGTTGGAATGCAAAATAGAAGAAACTCTTGAGAAATCTTCGTTGCTAGACATTACTTGCCCAACAACACCTTGAGGACAGATAACCCCCATTCCAGGTTTGATACCGTGTTTTGTACCTTTATCAATGGTTATATAATTGTCGGTAAGATTTTCGGTGCTACTAATAACTTTGGCGACCAGAAATTCAAATCTCTCTGCCATTGCAGAGTCTGGTTTATATCCTATTTCTTTTAGAGATATTAGTTCATTTGATTTGGTGAGTTCCTCTCTTAGTTTTTTGTTTTCTAAAGCTAACTGGTCGTTTATTTTGCCTAAGTTTATAAATTCTCTCACGTTTTGAGAAACTTTTAGAGACCTGGCCACAGCCGAATTGGTAGAATTAAAGAATGTAACATTCCAATAAACACTGTTTTTGGAAATCAAGTAGAAGCATGCAAACTGTAAAAACAGAAACATGAAAAAATGTCTGATCCTATAAAATATTCCAAATAGCTGAGACATGAATTTTATATTTAAAAAAAAGGTATCCAAATTGTTTATGAATGGATACCCTAATAATATATTTTTTAAAAAAGAAAATTACTGAACCAAAACGGCCCGGTATTTATCAAGATTTTTCAATATTTCGCCAGTTCCCCTTACAACAGCTTTTAACGGATCATCAGCGACATGAATTGGCAACTTGGTTTTTAGTTCCAATCGCTTGTCGAGTCCATGTAACAACGCTCCGCCACCAGTAAGATAGATTCCATTTTCGTAAATATCTGCTGATAGTTCTGGCGGAGACATTTCTAAAGCTCTCATGATAGCTTCTTCAATTTTAGAAATTGATTTGTCCAAAGCATAAGCTAGCTCACTGTAAGTAACTTTTATTTCTTTCGGAATACCCGTCATCAAGTCACGACCTCTGATTTCAATATCAGCAGGTGGGTTTTCAAGGTCTGGTAAAGCTGAACCAACTTGAATCTTTATAAATTCTGCTGAACGCTCACCTATCAATAAGTTGTGTTCTCTACGCATGTAGTCCACGATGTCTCTTGTAAACAAATCACCGGCAATACGCACTGAAGATTCACAAACAATACCTGAAAGTGCAATAACTGCAATTTCTGTTGTACCACCACCAATATCAACAATCATTGATCCATTTGGTTGCTCGATGTCAATTCCAATTCCAATTGCTGCAGCTATTGGCTCATGTACCATATAAACCTCTTTCGCTCCGGCATGTTCAGCCGAATCCTTTACCGCTCTTTTCTCCACTTCAGTAATTCCTGAAGGAATACAAATTACCATACGGTGTGATGGAGAAAAGAAAAGATTTCGTCCAGTGTTTATCATTTTTATCAAACCTCTGATCATAAGCTCGGCTGCAGTAAAGTCTGCAATAACTCCGTCTTTAAGGGGTCTGATAGTTTTTATGTTTTCATTGGTTTTTTCGTGCATTTGCATGGCCTTATGGCCTATGGCTAGCACCTTGCCAGATACCTTGTCAAGGGCGATGATCGACGGCTCATCTACCACTATCTGGTCTTTATATATAATCAAGGTATTTGCAGTACCTAAATCTATCGCAATATCGCTTGTAAGGAAACTAAAAAATCCAGCCATCGAAGCTTTTGGGTTATACTTTTAAAAATTCAAAGTGCAAATTTATAATTTATTTTTCAAATATCTTTAAAGACTTCGTTTTTATTAAAAACTAGCAATTCAAGGTATTTCTTTGCAATATTTGATAATTTCCTTATAAAATAGGAAGTTTCAATGACTGTGATTTGAGCATGTTTTCTGGTGCATATTCCAATTAGTGAGATATGAAATGGCCATTAAAATAGACCCTGATATTACAAACACCGATTCCTGCTTTTCTATAACCACAAATAGGCCAATATATTGTAAAATACTCGCTCCTAATAAAAATATAAGTGGTGTAGTTTTATGATGCACTTTATAGTCTTTGGTGAGTAATGCCACAGCAATTAAAATACTGGTAAACACTAAAATTATTTCCAAAGAGTGATTTAGAAATCCTTTCGCCACCAAGGGTAAAATTGTAATAATGAACGGCATTGATAAACAGTGAATCAAACACAGAAATGATAAGGCCATACCTGTCTTATGAAGCAAATGTGAATGTTTTTTAATTCTTTTTAACATTTTTTCGTGATTGTAAATGCAACAACGCTGCAAATATAAGCATCTATTTCAAGAAATCGTTCCAAGGTGGTTTATAATATTATTTTTTTAATAGTATGCTTGCATAATAATTTTGGAAGTAATAGATTTGTAATTGTTATGCTTGCATACTAATATTTTTGTTTTCAAATTAAGAAGTGTTTTATTTGACCTTTAAATAATAATTCAGGATATATGAAAAAATCGATAAAGAAAGTAACCATTTTAGGTGCTGGTATTATGGGTAGCCGTATTGCTCTTCATTTTGCCAATATCGGTTGCGAAGTTTTGTTGTTAGACATGGTTCCGAAAGAACCTAACGACACAGAAAAAGCCAAAGGATTGGATATTTCGAGTCCAATAGTGAGAAATAGAATCGTAAGTGATTTGTTTCAAGCAGCTTGCAAAGCGAGTCCTTCTCCTATTTACAGTCAGAAATCTCTAGCAAAAGTGAAATTGGGCAACTTTGAAGACGATATGGCTAAAATCAAAGACGTTGATTGGGTGATAGAGGTTGTAGTAGAAAAACTTGAAATCAAGAAATTGATTTATGACAAAGTAGAGCAGCATCGCAAGCCTGGCACTTTAGTTACCTCCAACACTTCTGGCATACCTATTCATTTAATGGCCGAAGGTAGAAGCGATGATTTTCAAAAGAACTTCTGTGGAACCCACTTCTTTAACCCACCAAGATATTTAAGACTGTTAGAAATTATTCCAGGGCCAAAAACAGACCATGCTATTGTAGACTTCTTGATGCATTATGGTGATCTTTTCCTTGGAAAACAAACGGTTTTATGTAAAGATACTCCAGCCTTCATTGCTAACAGATTGGGGATTTATGCCATGGTACAAACTATCCGAGCTACCGAGGAACTCGGACTGACGATTGAGCAAGTAGATAAACTTACAGGTTCTATTGTTGGAAGACCAAAGTCAGGTTCGTTCAGACTTTCAGATGTTGTAGGACTTGATACTACGGTAAACGTATGTAATAACCTTTCGGCTATTTTGACGAATGACGAGTCAGTGGAGGCATTTAAACTGCCTACCATTATGGCTAAGTTGATGGAAAACAAATGGTTGGGTGATAAAACAGGACAAGGTTTTTACAAAAAGACCAAAGACGAAAACGGCAAAACTGTAATACTCGGCTTGGATTTTGCGACGATGGAATATCGTCCATCTGAAAAGGTGAAATTTGCTACTTTAGAAACCACAAAAGGTATCGATACGGTGGCTGGTAGAATTCCTGTATTGCTAAAAGGTACTGACAAAGCGGGTGAATTCTACAGAAAAACTTTTGCCGATGCATTCAAATATGCCTCTTTCAGAATTCCTGAGGTTGCTGATGAGCTATATAAAATCGACGACGCCATTTGTGCCGGATTCGGCTGGCAATTGGGTCTTTTTGCTACTGCTGATGCAGTAGGAGTGAAGGCTTTTTTAGAAATGATGGAGGGGCAAAATCAAAAACCTGCTCAGTGGGTTTATGATATGTTGGCCGCTGAATGTGAATCTTTTTACAAATTAGAGAATGGTAAAAAGCTGTATTACGATATCCCAACCAAGTCTTATAAGGTAATTCCTGGTACGGAGTCGTTTATAATTTTGGATAATATCCGTAAAACCAATGTAGTTTGGAAAAACGCAGGTGCTTCTATCTTTGATTTGGGAGATGGTATTTTGGGTGTAGAGTTTCAATCTAAAATGAATACTTTGGGTGCAGAGCCCGTAGAAGCTTTAAACAAAGCTTATGGCTTAGCAGAAAAAGATTTTAGAGGCTTAGTAATAGGTAACGATAGTCAGGAAGCATTTTCAGCAGGGGCTAACTTGGCTATGTTGTTTATGTTTGCCGTGGAGCAAGAATATGACGAAATTGATCTCATGATCGCACAGTTTCAGGAAACCATGATGCGTGCTAGATATTCGTCTATTCCAGTAGTTACTGCTGCCCACTCTTTGGCTCTAGGTGGAGGTTGCGAAATAAACCTACATGCCGACAAGGTGGTAGCTTCAGCCGAAACTTATATGGGATTGGTAGAATTGGGCGTTGGTTTGATACCAGCAGGTGGTGGAACAAAAGAAATGGCCTTGAGAGCCTCAGATTTGTACCAACCTGGCGACGCTGAGTTGAACATTCTCCAAGCGGCATTTATGAACATTGCTCAGGCGAAAGTTTCTACCTCGGTTCAAGAGGCTTTTGAAATGAATTATCTGAAAACCAACCGCGACCAGATAGTGTTGAACAGAAGCCGACTGATAGCCGAAGCCAAACAATCGGCAATTGAATTGGCCGAAAATGGTTACACCCAGCCTATCAGAAGAACTGATATTAAAGTGCAAGGAAAAACAGGAATTGCTCTTTTCAAAGCAGGAATCAAGTCTATGCGAATGGCCAACTATATCACTGACCACGATGCGTTTATTGCTGAGAAATTGGCGTATGTAATTTGCGGTGGAGATTTGAGCTATCCGCAATTGGTGAGTGAGAAATATTTGCTTGAGTTAGAGAGAGAAGCTTTTCTTTCGCTTTGCGGAGAACGCAAAACCATGGAGCGTATGCAAGGATTATTGAGTGGAGGTAAACCGCCGAGAAACTAGCCTCGACTACGCTCGGCTACCGTTGGCTTCGGTTTCTCCGTTGGCTGAGCGGAGTCGAAGGCAGCGGAGTCGAAGCCACCGATTAAGATTAATTTAAAATGGATTAAAAAATTTAGTAAAAATGGACGCATATATAATTGATGGATATAGATCGCCGGTGGGAAAAGCTCCTAAAGGTGTTTTCAGATTTACGAGACCAGATGACTTGGCGGCAGATGTAATCAAGCATTTGTTGAGCAAAGTACCTGCCTTAGATCCTACGAGAGTAGACGATATAATTGTGGGAAATTCTGTGCCAGAAGCAGAACAAGGTATGCAAATGGCCAGATACATTTCGCTTTTGGCTTTGGGTAAAACTGTGCCGGGTGTGACGATAAATCGTTACTGCGGCTCGGGGGTAGAATCTATAGCTATGGCGGTGGGTAAAATATCTGCTGGTATGGCCGATTGTATCATAGCTGGGGGTACAGAATCTATGTCGATGGTACCGACAACGGGCTATAAAACTGCCTTGAATTACGGTATAGCAAGCGAAAATCCTGACTACTATGTAGGTATGGGATTAACTGCCGAAAATGTAGCTCAGAAATATAAAATCACGAGAGACGAGCAAGATCAGTTTTCGTATCAATCTCACCAAAAGGCACTTGCGGCTCAGGCTGCTGGATATTTTGATAGTGGAATAGTGCCAATAGTGGTGAAAGAAACCTACTTTGATGCGGCTTCTGGTAAAAAGAAAACCCGAGAATACACGGTAACCAAAGACGAAGGCCCAAGAGCAGATACAAGCGTGGAGGCATTGGGAAGACTTAAGCCGGTTTTTGCAGCTGGTGGAAGCGTAACGGCAGGAAACTCTTCACAAACCTCTGATGGAGCGGGCTTTGTGCTGGTAATGTCGGAGCGATTGATGAAAGAATTGAACTTGACACCTATTGCCAGAATGGCTTCCTATGCGGTAGCTGGTTGTGAGCCAAGTTTGATGGGCATCGGGCCGGTTTTTGCTATTCCGAAGGCATTGGCTCAGGCAGGTTTAAAACTTGATGAGATTGACCAAATAGAGCTCAATGAGGCTTTTGC
>JAIPAJ010000225.1 GCA_021740125.1 Leadbetterella sp.
TTAATATTTATTATGATATTTCAGCATATCCTAAAGTAGATTTCATAAGAAGAATGATCTAACCCATTCATCTTCGCTTTTCTCCAATGTTTCATAGGTGCCTTCAGTGTACACGATGCCATCTCTCAAAATCACGATTCTGTTACTTGTAAATTTGGCACATGCCATGTCGTGGGTGATAATAATTGAGGTTGTTTTGTATTTATTTTGAATAGAAAGAATCAGCTCACTAATTTCTCTCGAGGTGATTGTATCCAAGCCAGTTGTGGGTTCGTCGTAGAGGAGGATTTCAGGTTTCAAAATTAATGTTCTTGCCAAACCTACACGTTTTCTCATTCCTCCTGAAAGTTCTGAGGGCATTTTGTCAATAGCTTCAGACAAGCCAACACTTTCTAATGTTTCTTCAATTGCCAAACTCACTTGTGCTTCTGAAAGCTCTGGTCGATGCCTTTCTAAGGGGAAACCCAAGTTTTCTCTCACTGACATCGAGTCGTACAAAGCCCCATTTTGGAATAAAAAACCGATTCGAAGCCTGATTACATTCAGTTCATCATTTTCTAATTTTGTGAGGTCCGTTCCAAAAACCTTTATCTCTCCTTTATCAGCTTCAACCAATCTTACCAAACATTTGATAGTAATAGATTTGCCAGATCCTGATTTTCCCAATACAACCAAATTCTCTCCTTTTTTAACATTGATATTTACGCCCTTTAAGACTTCTTTATCTTTGCCAAAAGATTTATAAAGGCCTTTGATTTCTATAATTGGAGATTTATTTTCCACTTAATTGTTCGATTTTTATATAATCTGAAAACCTAATAGTTTTTAAGAAATTCTTATTGGAAGTATTAAGATCGAATATGAAATTATCTTTTAGGATCTGTCAATCAAAAAATTAAATCCGTCAATTGAACTGCTAACATATCTATTATAAAAATGGCCAATGAGGAATATACAACGGCTGAATTGGCAGCTTTACCCACACTTTCGGTGCCATTGGAAGCAGTAAATCCCATGAAACATCCAATGGTCCCTATAAAGAATCCAAAAAAGAAGGTTTTGATGGTAGCTGGAAAAATATCTACAAAACTTAAGGTTTCAAATACCAGTGAGTTGTACCTAACAATATTCAACTCACTATGAATATTGTACCCAACGAAACCACCTAATATGCCAATTCCATCAGCAAATACAACCAATAAGGGTATCATCAATGTAGAGGCCAGTATTCGGGTGACCACCAAATATTTGAAAGGATTGATGGCCGAAACCTCCATGGCGTCGATCTGTTCCGTAACTTTCATAGAACCTAACTCAGCACCAATTCCCGACGACACTTTGCCAGCACATATAAGAGCAGTTATTACAGGAGCGATTTCTCTTATAAGAGAAAGTGCTACCATACCAGGTAACCACGATTCGGCTCCAAATTCTGCCAGTGTCGGCCGTGACTGCAAAGTAAGTACCAATCCCATGATGAAGCCCGTGATGGCTACCAAGGGAAGTGATTTGTAACCAATTACATAGCACTGTTTTATGAACTCTTTAAGTTCTAATGGTGATTTAAATAGCTCTTTAAAAAACCTAAAAATGAACATTATAAATTCGCCAATACCTTCGAAAATATTTTTTATTTCTATCACCATATTTTTCTTTTTTTGAAGGTATTGCTGAAGAATTATAAAAAAAAGTCTGCTATAAAACCAATTATAACAGACTTTTTCAATTGATATTTCAGTTTTATTTTATTGGAAAACTAACTCCAACGTTTAAGCCGAAAGCTTGATTTTTAAATTTGGCTATTGGTGATTCGTTTACGTCAGCAAAGCCTTGGCTAAAGCCAGCGTCTACATTTAACCATGTACGATCTTGTATACTGTAATTAAATCCAGCTCCAATCACTGCACCGAAGTCTAATTTCTTATAAACTGGACCACCATTCGCTTCAGTTATTTTAGTTCCGTTTTTTAGCGTGGCACTCAAAAGCGTACCCACATATGGTCCACCATAAATTTTTGGTCTGAATTTGTCTCCACCTTCGCCAAAATAATAGACGGCAGTTACTGGCATTTGTAGATAGTGAAATCTGTTGATGTAGTCTACATTTTTATAAGCAGTTCCCAACTGTGAGTACATAAACTTCGCTCCGATACCCACGTTTTCATTAACACTGTAGTTTGCGAAAGCTCCTAAAGTAATACCAAGCAATGCTTTGGTATTGGTTGGGCCAGAAAGGGAAGAGATATTAAATCCCACCATAGGACCAACAGAAAGCGTTTGAGCTTTTACCATTCCTACATGAATGAAAAATATTGTGAAAAGAATAATTGTAAATTTTGACATTTGCTTAGTATTTTAATACGAAATAATTATAATACAAAGGTGCGGCGGTTTAAGGTGTTACATGTTATAGAATAGTAACAAACTCTTACATAATTCACACATAGCACAATATTTTTACATGATTATTCTTTAGCATCTTCTATTTTTTCTGCCAATTCGGCATACTCTTTTTGTAGCTCTTGAATCTCTATTTCTGTTTTTGACTCTACATTTATTACCGAATTACTCGCAGTTTCGGTGGATGCCACCAGTTCGTTTACTTTTAGATGAAGTGAACCAGAAAACCTGCTGAATTCTTTTTGAATGACAAATAAGCTCAGAAATGTTACACCATGAATTAAATCTCTGATGACTTCATTGATGTCATGGCTGCTATATTGGCGGTTGAAAAACCAAAAAACAACCATTACGAAAGCCAAAAAAAAAGTGATTGAGCTACCCAAGATGGTGGTAATGAGATAAGTGATTTTTTCAAAAAACTTTTCGATTTTAATATAAATAGTTTTCATTATTTGATTCTTTTCAAATGCTTAACAGTTTCTGATTTTCAATATAATCTTTCAACAAGATTTTTAAAGATTCATAATATTCTGAAAGTGAGGTGGTATTGATTTTCGGAGAAGAAACATTCGGTATGGTCACTGGCATTTCAGTTAAATACACAGATATCTCTGGATATTCAGTTTGAATCTTTAGTGTTATTTTTAGGATATCATCATTCAATTTATCTATTGTTTTCATGATTTTTCTTTTTTAAAAATCAACATAGGGATTTTAGATTCTTCCACAAAATGTTTGGTTATGCTGCTATTGAACAAGTTGCTAAATATAGTTTTTTCGTAAACGGCCAACGCTAACACATCTGGTTTTTGGTTTTTGGAATAGGTTTCTATTCCCTGCACAACTTCTTTTCTATTTAAATCCTTAAAACTAATGTTATCAACTTCAAATTTTTTGTTCAATTCCGCCATGATCTCAACCGATTTCTGTTTGACTTCTTTGTCAAAATACGCTTGAATATGAATGACTTTGCAACTAGCTCCTAACGGAACAGAAAATTCTAAAAGAGTTTTTGTGGCAGATACCTCGTCTTCCTGAAAATCAGCCGCATAAATAAATACTTGAGGAACAGTTAGTTGAGAGTTTTTCGGCACAATCCAAACTGGACATTCCGCAGATTTAATCACGTTTTCGGCGTTCGAACCCATCCACTTGTCAAAGACATTGGAGACACCTTTTGTACCCATCACAATCATATCCACGTTCAATCTTTTAGATACCTCAACTATACAGTCTGTAACAAATCCATATTCCAATAGATGTTCTATTTGAACCTCAGGTAGTTCTGTGCTAAGAAATACTTTATCACTAAAAATTTCTAAATTTTGCAATGCGTTCTTTTGAAGCTGCACCTCCAACAAACTGGTATCATTCATAGTCTGGGGTTCCAAGCTCAAAGAAATGATGTTTGTAAAAACATGTAGAATTATTAGTTTAGCATCAAATCTTCTTGCAAGCATACCCGCATATAGAGCAGCATGCATAGAGTTGTCACTAAAATCTGTTGGAAAAAGAATTGTTTTCATAGTGTTAATATTAGATTTAATTGAGATGTCAAAGAGGAACTTGGTTTGAAAATCAAATCGTATGCATATCACTAACTGAACTTTCCAATTCCATTTTGAGTCCTTTAAAGCCTACATTGATAACTTCAATTTCGCAAGCAATATGGATGTCATCGCCAATCATGATTCCGCCAGCTTCTAGATTCGAATTCCAGATTAAACCCCAGTCTGCTCTTTTTATTTTTCCTGAAACAGAAAATCCTGCTCTTTCATTTCCCCAAGGATCTTTCACTATTCCGCCGAATTCAACTTCTAATTTTATGTTTTGTTTGATACCCACCATGGTTAGTTCGCCCCACAATTCATGTTTTTGGTCATTATCTATTTTGCCTATCGTACTGGATATAAATGAAATTTGCTTATGGTTTTGAACATCCAAAAAATCCATGTCTTTTAGGTGTTCATCACGTTTTTCGTCACCAGTATTTATAGAAGAGGCATCTATCCAAACGTCAATTTCAGCTGTACTGAAATCTTGTCCATAGGTGTAAATGTTAGCATCAAATGTTTTAAAGGAGCCCTTTACATGGGCAATCATCAAATGTCTGATTTTAAAAGTAATGTCGCTGTGAGCTTGGTCAATGGACCATTTGATCTGATTTGTCATTGCATATTTTTTCATAAATGTGAATATATTTTCACACCATAAAGGTCATGCTTAGCTGATATAGAATGTTATATATAAAATGAGAAATGTTTCAAAATTCACACTTTTCCGGTGCTTTTGGCTTCTTATGGTTTGTTTTTTTCTTTTTTCTTAAAAAATCTTCTAAGCAAAAAGTTGTGTTGCAAAGCTTCTAAATCCTCATCGAGTTTTTTGCTTCCCGATTCTAGATTTTTCAAGGTGGTTTTCATGACGGCTGCCGTTTCTGAGTCGTTGAGCAGTACACCTACCGCATTGTCTTTTTGACCGAACTTTTCACTTGCGATTTTTAGATTTTCGGTAAACTTGGTAACAGATTTTGAAGCGTCATTCAGCTCTGCCAATGTGGCTTTTAGACTTTTATAAATGATAGTATCGCTGGCTATATCATGCACAGAATTGCCTGGCAGAACTAACTTTTTAGAAAATCCTTCTAAATTCGCAAGAACCTTTTTGCTACCTTCCGAAACAGTCTTCAGGTTGGTTAGAGTAGCTTGTAGATTACTGGTTGATGCTCGAAGATGATTAGCTAAGGCAGGATCATTTAACAAAGTTGCTAAGGCTCCCTCTCCGTTGTCTATTTTTTTGCTAATGCTTTTGAAATCATGCGTTATTTGAAGAATATTCTTGTTATTTTCTTGCAAAGTAGCTAACATATCGTCTGTGCTTATTCCATTTTCTACTTTCAAAACATCTCCCTTTACTACTTGAGGCACGGACTCATCACCACCATAAATGATGACAATCTTGTTGCCAATCAAGCCGTCGGAACCTATTTTGGCCTTCGCATTTTTATGAATATAAGACTCCGCATCTTGCTCGATATTCATGGTTACAATCACTTTGGAGTCTCCGTAAAAGCTGATTTTCTTGATAGTGCCGATTTTAACGCCCGACAACCAAACATTGCCACCCTTAAGCAATCCACCAACATTGTCAAAGACCGCATATAGCGTAAAAGTTCTTACAAAGGTTTTCTTTTGATTGCCTAATGTAAAAACTGTCATAACTAATATCAATAAACCTAATAGTATAAACATACCAACTATCACAGGTCGATTATTTTTTAATGCTTTCATTTGTCATTTATAAAATTGTATTCATAAAAAGTTCGAGCTATTTCGTTTTCAGATTTAAAAACTTCATCAAAACTTCCAGATTTCAAAAATTTTCCTTGAACCAAAATGGCCACATTGTCAGCGGTGTTTTTGGCACATGTAAGGTCGTGGGTAATAATTATAGAACTGGTCTTATATTGTGTCTGAACTTTCTTGATCAAACTGTTGATTTCGCTACTGGTGATGGGATCTAACCCAGCCGTAGGTTCGTCATAAAGCATTATTTCAGGCTTCAATATGAGTGTCCGGGCTATTCCTATTCTTTTGCGTTGTCCTCCAGACAATTCTGATGGCATTTGATGAATAGTTTGGGGTAAGCCCACTTCGTTTAAGACCTCTTCAATGGCATATTGTATTTCTATTTTAGACAAATTAGTTTTATTTCTGATCAGTGGAAAAGCCAAGTTTTCTCTGACGCTCATACTATCATACAGAGCACTGCTTTGAAAAGAAAAGCAGTGCTCTGTATGATAGTATGAGC
>JAIPAJ010000226.1 GCA_021740125.1 Leadbetterella sp.
ATGAGAAAAAAATTAATGATTGTCAATACACTATTGATTTTGAACCATATTTGTCTAATTTCCATTGTCTTTATTTTTAATTGAAATATGAAATTTTAATGAATATAAGTCTAATTTACCGATATTTTTTTAGGAATCGGATAAAATTCCAGATAATTATCCACGAGCAACAAAATAAATTTTAAAAGTCGTCCAAAACTGCCAAAAAAGTGTCTACGGGCAATAAAACCAAGTTTTAGAGGTCGTCAGAAGTAGGAAAAAAATGTCCAACGAAGCAACAAAACTAATTCTCAAAAGTCGTCCGTAGTTATTGAAAACTATCCGATATTTTCTCGTGTAACATTGCCACCAACGTTTCTCGGCTTGGCGATGTGGCGGTGTTTTAGCACAAAAGTTCAATAGAAATACTGCTGTTGAACTTTGCATAAATGTTTCATAGAAGCAGTTCAGCCGCCATATCGCCAAACCGATGTTACCTGCTGGTCTTATTCTCATCCTGATATTTTTCGCATTAAAGTTTCCAATGGTCCATTCTTAAATTTCTTGCTCCACAAAATACTAAACAGCATACTGAAAATGTAAAATACACATGAATAAACAAAAATATAAATCGGCAATGTCGGTTGCTCGTCTTCAAGAAATCCTGTGTAATGCTTGTCTGTCAATTTAGCCATTATTATCATTCCTAAGGTCAAATGAATCACATAATGCGATAAGGTCATTTGTCCTGTTTTTTGTAAAGCTAAAACCAATTTGCTTGTTGCAAATGTTTCTCCTACGAACATACAAATTGAAATTACCATAAACGCAAAACCCATTGTCACCAAAATAAAAGGTAAATAAGGTGGAAAATATTCAGCCATAATATAGTCACTCCAAAAGGCATTAAATAATTGCTGTCTTACCATTAATCGCAAACCTTGTATAAGCAAAAAGACTGCAAGTCCAATTATGAAAATATTTCGCTTGATATGCTTGTCTTGCCAATTTAATCTTCCAAGCCACATACCAATTAAACAGTATGAAAGCCACGGAAGTATAGAGTTCCAACCATTATAAAAAGTATTTCTTAGAAATCCCAAAGGTGTCCAAAAGTCCAAATATCTATAAGTTATAAAGTCCCAACTTGTTGTAATTGGAATGATAAATAACACTAAATGAAAAACTATAATTGTACCTATTGCACCAAATAAAAAGAACCTTTTAGGCACAAACAACAAAAAAGCCGCAAAGTGCATGTAACCACCATAAAAATGTAATATGTCACCCGACCACCAATTAAATAGCAACAAGCCAAGTGCAAATAAAAACCACGAACGTTTTAGAATTTTGGATTTCAGTTCTGCTTTATCTTGAACTGTATAGTCTGCTCTGTTTGTCATTAACGACACGCCCATTCCAGCACAAATAATAAAGATTGCTGTCGAGTTGCCTGTAAATATGTTTAGAAAACGTCCAATATTGTCGGTTGGGTTCATTACTGAACCAAAACTAAAATTAAAGTTCACAATGAACATTCCAAAAATGGCGTAAGCTCTTGCCAAGTCAAAACCTATTATGCGTTGTCGTTCCATTTATCTGTTATTATTTGTAGAGTGTCGGTTAGCCTTGCACACAACTCATAAATAGACGCAAAAATTGCAGTAGTTTTTTTATTGTTTTGTGCTTTCAAAAGAAACCATTGCATTTTGCCGTGCGTACTTATTTTTTTGATATTCAAATTTAATGAAAGAATTGAGAAATTCTTCATTATTAGTTTCTGATATTGATACAACAGTTTTTTTGAAAATTAGGAATTATTTTGCCTTTAGTAATTTCACAGTTTTCTTTTATTTGTCGATTTGAGTCCGTTTTTGAATATTTTTTTGAGAATTATTCAAAACAACTTTCTGATATAGTTAAAAGTGGGACTCTGGATTTTAAAAAACAGCATTTCAATATTCAAACAATAAAATCATTTAAGCTTAAGTTCTTCAAGAAATTTGAACTTTACCAAAATTTCCCTAAATTGGATTTTTATATTCAACCTTAAAAAAATGAAAATCAATCATTTACTTGAATTGGTTTTAAGCGTGTGTATAAGTATTTATACGCTTAATGCTTGTACCGATTCCGCTGCACAAGGTTCGGAGATGCCGGATGTGGTAGATTATAATTTTCACGTAAGGCCCATTTTGGCAGACAATTGTTTTGCTTGCCATGGACCAGATGCCAAGAAAAGACAAGCGGGATTACGGCTCGATATAGCCGAAGAGGCTTATAAAGCTTTAAAAGAAAATCCTACAAAGCACGCCCTAGTACCCCGGAAACCCAAACAATCAGAGGTGTATCTACGCTTAATAACCAAAGATGCAGAGCTAAAAATGCCACCGATTGATTCAAAGCTGTCTTTGACTGAAACACAGATTGAAATCATAGAAAAATGGATAAAACAAGGAGCGGTTTATAAACCTCATTGGGCTTTCTTAGCTCCTAAACAGTCCCCGCTGCCCGATGTAGACGATGAAGAATGGGTAAGCAATGAAATAGATTATTTTATTTTAGAAAAATTAGAAAACAACCATGTAAAGCCCAACCCCACAGCAGATGACGAAAGCCTACTGAAAAGGCTTTCCATAGATCTTACTGGTCTTCCGCCCACCATTCAACAAATGGATGCCAAAGACAACTACGAAAAGCAAGTAGATCTGTTGTTGGCTAGCCCCAAATATGGAGAAAAAATGGCGGTATATTGGATGGATTTGGCAAGATTTGCAGACTCACATGGCTTTCAAGATGATAGCTATCGTAGCCAGTGGCCATGGAGAGATTGGGTGATCAATGCGTTTAATAAAAACCTGCCCTATAATACCTTTGTGAGTATGCAGTTGGCTGGTGACCTGATGCCCAATGCCACCAAAGAACATATTTTGGCCACTGCTTTTAATAGAAATCATAAAATCACCGAAGAAGGCGGTATAGTAGATGAAGAATATAGGATGTCTTATGTGGCGGATAGAACCAACACTTTTAGTAAGGCATTTTTAGGCCTGACCATGGAATGTGCGGCCTGCCACGACCACAAGTACGACCCGTTTTCCCAAAAAAACTATTATCAACTTTTTTCTTTTTTTAATAATGTTCCCGAAAAAGGCATAGAGTCGGTGGTGGGAGGGCCCGAAACCTATGCAAAAAAACCGTTCATAAAAATCACCAAAGGGGAAGTAGACTCTTTGCTCCAGTTTATTTCAAAAAAAGATACTAACGAGCTCATTGTATCTGTAATGGGAGAGTTGGAAGACAGCATCAGGCCCACCTATGTACTCGAAAGAGGTGCTTATGATAAACTTGGGGCTTTGGTTTTTCCGCAAACACCCGAATCGGTATTGCCCTTTAATTCAAAATACCCGAAAAACAGATTGGGCTTGAGCCAGTGGTTGTTTGATAAAAATAATCCGCTTACGGCTAGAGTTTTTGTAAATCAAATTTGGCAAGAATTTTTCGGAAAAGGTTTGGTAAAAACTCCTGGGGACTTTGGCATGCAAGGTGCCTTACCTAGCCATCCCGAATTGTTAGATTGGCTGGCAGTTGATTTTGTGAATCATGGGTGGGACATCAAACGCTTGGTTCGAAAAATTGTGACATCATCTACCTACAAACAGTCTGCGGTCATTACAAAAGAAAAATATGAAAAGGACCCCGAAAATGTTTTATTAACTAGAGCTCCACGGTTTAGAATCAAAGCGGAGTTTATCAGAGATCTCATATTGGCCAGCAGTGGTTTATTAAATCAAAGCATCGGTGGGCCTAGTATAAAGCCTTACCAACCCGAAGGTCTTTGGGAAGGAGCCACTTCGGGTAGAGGCATTCTTTCTATCTATAAACAAGACCACGGTTTTGATTTATACCGAAGAGGTCTCTATAGCTTTGTTAAACGCACTGTTCCTCCACCCGCCATGACCATCTTTGACGCCAGCAATAGAGATCAATGCCAAATAGAACGGCTACCCACCAATACGCCATTGCAGGCTTTGGTCTTGATGAACGACCCCACAGTTTTAGAAGCTTCAAGGGTTTTAGGAGCCAAACTCTTGGAAAACAAACATCCTGTGAAAGACAAACTTTCTCAAGCATTTAGAGCCATAGTTTGCAGAAAACCCAATGAAAAAGAGCTGATATTGTTAGATAATTACTACCATCTACTGGTCAAGGCTATGACAAACGCAAAAGCCGAAAAGCTGTTGAAAGTAGGAGAGTATCCTATAAAACCCCAATTGGATAAAGTTCAACTTGCCAGCCTCATGCAGGTTATAGCGTCTATTTATAATTTAGAAGAAACCTTTTCAAGAACCTAATCATGAACAAAAATTTTCTTGAACACCAATTGAATTTCAACAGAAGGCGATTTTTGTCTCAATTAAGTATGGGTGTAGGTGGCGTAGCTTTGGGCTCACTGTTAATGCCAGATCTTTTTAGTGGGAAAAATGATGCCGAGTCCAATATGTCGCTGGGTATTCCTGACTTTGCACCTAAGGCCAAGCGAGTTATTTATATGTTTCAAAACGGAGCCCCTTCTCAGCTCGAATCCTTCGATTACAAGCCCAAACTCACCGAGATGTTTGGCCAAGAACTGCCGGCTTCTATCAGAGGTGAACAGCGACTTACTGGAATGACCGCCAATCAATCTACTTTTCCTTTGGTAGGTTCTTTTGCAGGTTTTAAGCAATATGGCCAATCGGGGGCTTGGATCAGCGATTTGTTTCCTTATACCTCCAAAATCGTAGACGATATTTGTATTGTGCGGACGATGCACACCGAAGCCATCAACCACGACCCAGCCCTCACGTTTTTTCAAACCGGTGCCCAGCAAGGCAATAGACCCAGCATGGGTGCTTGGCTCAGTTACGGACTAGGTAGTGAAAACAAAAACTTGCCGGCTTTTACGGTATTGCTTTCTAGAGGGGTGGGCAATGGACAAGGCGTTTATTCAAAACTTTGGACCAACGGATTTTTAGAGTCGATACATCAAGGCGTGCAATTTAGCAGCGGCGAAAATCCTGTTTTGTATTTAAAAGATCCAGATGGTATGAATCGGGAAGACCGCCGAAAGATGTTAGATAATTTGGCAGCCATGAACCAGCTTTCTTACGACAAGTTTGGCGACCCAGAAATAACATCCAAGATACAGCAATACGAAATGGCCTACAGAATGCAAACGGCAGTGCCCGAAATAATGGATCTTTCTAGTGAGCCCGACAACGTAATTAAAATGTATGGCCCCGACTGTTTGGTGCCAGGTACCTACGCCGCCAACTGTCTTATGGCAAGGAAATTATCTGAAAGCGGGGTGCGATTTGTTCAATTGTATCACCAAGGATGGGACCAACACGGCAATCTGCCCTATGAAATTACCAAACAAGCGAAAGACGTAGATCAAGCTTCGGCCGCTTTGGTGAGCGATTTGAAACAAAGAGGACTTTTAGATGAAACCTTGGTGATTTGGGGAGGTGAATTTGGAAGAACCAATTTTAGTCAAGGTACTTTAACACCCGATAATTATGGTCGTGACCACCACCCCAGATGTTTTAGTATTTGGATGGCAGGCGGAGGCATAAAGCCTGGAATGGTTTATGGCGAAACCGACGAGTTGGGCTATAATGTAATAAAAGATCCTGTACATGTGCATGATTTTCAGGCTACTGTATTAAACCAGCTGGGCTTGGATCATGAAAAACTGGTTTATAAACATCTTGGTAGAAGGTTCAGGCTTACAGATGTTTCAGGCAAAGTAGTAAAAGATATCATTTCTTAAAAACAGCCATGGTTTCAAATTTATTTCCCATTCTTGCGTAAAACGGTATGAAAAAAAGTCTTAAAGGCTATTTAGAGGGATTTCTTTTCTTATTAAATATCTTATTGGTTTTCTTGCTGATATTTGAAAACTACATTCAAATTCCAGTATGGATGTTTCCACTTGGGCGTTTGCATCCATTGGTTTTACATTTCCCTATCGCTTTCTTGCTTTTGCTTTTACTTTTTGATGCTTTTCGACCAAGGTTTGAAATGGAAGTGGAGCATTTTGTTATAAAATATTCTTCCCATTTATTACTCATAGCTGTTTTTGTTACTACCGCTTCTGCCATTTCTGGATTGTTTCTGTCTCAAGAGGATGGCTATGATCCAGAATCGGTAAATTGGCA
>JAIPAJ010000227.1 GCA_021740125.1 Leadbetterella sp.
CTTACCTGAATCCAGCATTTATACCTTCTAAAACCTCACTCCCAGGGCATAATTCCTTTTCGGTGAGAGAGTTCAACGGTTTGTTTACAGTTCCTATCAGGTCGTTGAGTTCTACACTGTCGGTGTCAAGGTATAGCAATCCTGTAAGTATTTCGTCTTTTTGGCGGGCTACTTGCAGGGCGTTGATGATAGAAAGTTTATCTTGTGGGTCGAAGCCTTGGTGTAGTTTATTGAGTTTGATAAATGTACCATCGTGCATTTCTACCATTTTGACATCTATTTCATCATATTCTGTCGTGATTTCTTCTTTTACAGGTACAAAATCCAAAGATGAAAGTGCTTCATTGTGCTCACGCACATAGTCATAAGACTTCGTTGAGCCTGGGTTGTTGTTGAAAGTCACGCATGGCGACACCACGTTAATCAACGAAAATCCAGAGTGAGAAAGTGCTGCTTTTATCAAAGGAATCAGTTGGCCCTTGTCTCCACTGAAACTTTGGGCCACGAAGGTTGCTCCCAATTCTATGGCTATGGCACACATATCTATGCCTTCAAAATTGTTCACACTTCCTGCTTTCGACACAGAACCTTGGTCAGCCGTAGCAGAGTCTTGTCCTTTGGTGAGGCCATAGCAACCATTGTTCATCACGATGTACGTCATGTTCAGGTTCCTGCGGATCACGTGAGCAAACTGCCCAAAGCCTATAGAAGCACTGTCTCCATCACCAGAAACACCCAAATATACCAAGTCTCTATTGGCCAAATTGGCTCCAGTGGCCACAGAAGGCATACGCCCATGCACAGAGTTGAATCCATGCGAATTGTTCAGAAAATAGGCTGGTGTTTTGGATGAACAACCAATACCTGAGAGCTTGGCTACACGGTGCGGCTCGATAGATAACTCAAAACAAGCGTCTACAATAGCGGCTGATATAGAATCATGTCCACAGCCCGCACAAAGTGTTGAAAGTGAACCTTCGTATTCTTTTCTGGTATAACCCAAGGTATTTTTTGGAGCTCTTGGGTGTTCGAATTTTGGTTTTATATATGACATAAAAATTAGATACTTTGTAGGTTTAATGCACTGATAGGCTCAATTATCAAATCGGCGGTGATAGGCGTTCCGTCAAAATTCAAAACTCTGATCAATTTCTTCGGATTTACCTCCAACTCATTGATGAGCAAGGTTCTCATTTGAGCGTCACGGTTTTGTTCTACCACAAAAACCTGCTTGTGGGCATCGATAAAGTCTTCTACCTCTTTGCAAAACGGAAATGCTTTCAAACGCATGGCGTCTATTTTCAATCCGTCCGCTCTCATAATATCCAAAGCCTCCTCAGCGGCATATCTTGAAGTTCCAAAGAATATCACACCTATTTCTGACTCATTGTTTTCTTGGTAAAATGCCGGACCTGGAACCAAAGTTTTGGCGGTCTCCAATTTCTTAACCAATCTGTTCATGATACGCACATAAGTATCCGAATCTTCCGAATAAGCTGCTTTTTCGTCGTGAGAAGAACCTCTGGTGAAATATGCCCCTTTGGTAGGGTGTGTACCTGGCAAAGTTCTATAAGGAATTCCATCACCGTCCACGTCTTTGTATCTACCCCAATCTTGAGCTGCTTCCAACTCTTCGGCGTTTAAAACTTTTCCTCGGTTATATTTTCTGCTATCATCCCATTTAAAAGGCGGACACATGTGTTCGTTCATACCCAAATCTAAGTCCGTCATAAACAGCACCGGAGTTTGTAATTGCTCCGCCAGATCAAAGGCATCGGCCATCATTTCGAAACACTCAGTAGGTGTTGAAGGAATCAAAAGCACATGTTTTGTATCTCCATGAGAAGCATAAGCCGCCATCAACAAATCAGACTGTTGGGTACGTGTAGGCATACCTGTTGAAGGTCCAGAACGCTGAACATCAGCCAATACCACAGGAATTTCAGAATAATAAGCCAAGCCTAAAAATTCATTCATCAACGATAAACCAGGGCCTGAAGTGGCTGTAAATGCTCTTGCACCGTTCCAGTTAGCACCGATGGCCATACCGATGGCCGAAAGTTCGTCTTCGGACTGCACCACTGAGAAATTATTTTTGCCCGTCTCTGGGTCCTTTCTTAGTTTATTCGCATATTTTTCAAATGAACTCACCAATGAGGTAGAAGGCGTAATGGGATACCAAGAAACCACCGAAGCACCGCCGTAAACGGCACCCAATCCAGCAGCCGCGTTGCCATCTATTAAAATCCAATCTTTCACCAAATCTCTTCTTTCTACTCTGAAATCAAGTGGAAAGTCAAAGTTTTCTGCAATATAATCGCCACCGAGATTCAGGGCTTTCACGTTTGGAATCACCAATTTTTCTTTTCCTTTAAATTGCTCCGAAAGCAACTTTTCTATTTCTTCAAAACTGATATCCAACAACTTAGCCAAAGCACCTACATATACGATGTTTTTGAACAACTGCTTCTGACGAGGATCTGAAAACTCTCTATTACAGATGTCCATCAAAGGAATACCAATAAAATTGATATCCTCTCTCAAAAACTCTTCATACAGCTTCTTAGTACTATCATAAACAAAATAACCTCCTGGTCTTACAGAAGCTATGTCTTTTTTCAAGCTTTGTGGATTGACACTCACCATCAGGTCAATCCCATTTTTTCTACCCAAATAGCCTTTCTCACTCACTCTTACCTCGTACCATGTAGGTAAACCCTGAATATTGGATGGAAATATGTTTTTTGCAGAAACTGGTACGCCCATTCTGAAAATAGACTTCGCAAAAAGGGAGTTGGCACTGGCCGAACCTGTACCGTTTACATTGGCAAATCTTACAACAAAATCGTTTATAGTACTCATATCATTCTTTCTTAACAACCTGCTTTTGCAGTTTTATACATAAATTTTTGCATGTCCCAAGCCGAAGTTGGGCAACGCTCCGCACACAAGCCACAGTGAAGACATACGTCCTCGTCTTTCACCATCACTTTGCCTGTTTTTAAGATGTCAGACACCAATATATCTTGACTTTTGTCCAAAGCCGGAATCAAAAGCTTGGCTCTTAAATCGTCCTCTTCGGCATTTTCAGTAAAATTGATACATTGTGTTGGGCAAACATCCATACAAGCATCGCACTCAATACATTTGTCTTCCATAAAGACGGTCTGCACATCACAGTTGAGACAACGTTCTGCTTCTTTAAAAGCAGATTGCAAATCAAAACCCAGCTCAACCTCCTTCTTCCTGTCTGCTAGTGTTATTTTCTTGTCTTCTTGCGGAACTACAAATCTTAAATCAGCCGACACACCATTGTCATAACTCCACTCATGAATACCCATTTTGGTACTGATTAAAGTTACATCTGGAGCTGGTCTGTCGTTGAGATCTTGTCCTTGGCAATATTTATCTATCGAAATGGCTGCTTGATGGCCTTGTGCCACGGCAGTAATTACATTTTTAGGACCAAGAGCTGCGTCTCCACCGAAGAAAACGCCTGCACAAGTAGAAGCAAAAGTGGTTTCGTCTACTACCGGCATTTCCCACTCGTTAAACTCTACGCCAAGATCCTTCTCTATCCACTCAAAACGATTTTCCTGACCAATAGCAATAATCACATCATCTGCTTCTATGAATACATCAGGCTCACCAGTCGGAACCAATTTACGCTTTCCTTTCTCGTCGTACTGAGCCTCCACTTTTTCAAAAAACATACCTTTTAGTTTGCCATTATCTGAGACAAAGCTTTTTGGAACGTGATTTTCCAAAATCGGAATATCTTCATGAATCGCATCTTCTTTTTCCCAAGGAGAAGCCTTCATTTCTTTGAATGGACTTCTAACCAACACTTTTACCTCTTCCCCGCCCAAACGACGAGAAGTACGGCAGCAGTCCATGGCAGTATTTCCTCCACCCAATACAATCACTTTTTTACCAATTTTGTTGGTGTGCTCAAATGCTACATTAGCCAACCATTGAATACCGATGTGAATGTTCTCTTTTGCATCCCATCTGCCTGGAAGATTTGGCAAATCCTTTCCTTTCGGAGCTCCTGTGGCCACAAATACTGCGTCATAGCCGCCATTTATTATATCCTTTAGGCTGGTAACATATTGGTTAAAATGCTTCACGATGTCCATGTCTAAAATGACATTTACCTCTTGATCCAGCACCGAATTAGGCAAACGGAAAGAAGGAATCTGGCTTCTCATCATGCCTCCCCCTTTGGATTGGTCATCGTACATGTGAATTTCGTAACCCAATGGAGCCAAATCTCTGGCCACAGTCAAACCTGCTGGTCCAGCACCGATGATGGCTATCTTTTTGCCGTTCTTTACTTTGGGTATTTCAGGCAAATATTGAGCGATGTCGTCTTTGAAATCCGCAGCTACTCTTTTGAGTCTACAAATAGCTACTGGCTCCTCTTCTACTCTACCTCTTCTACATGCGGGTTCGCATGGGCGGTCGCAAGTTCTACCCAAAACTCCTGGAAAAACATTAGACTCCCAATTGACCATGTAGGCTTCGGTGTATTTGCCAGCGGCAATTAGTCTAATGTAATGGGGAACAGGCGTATGAGCTGGGCAAGCGTACTGACAATCAACTACTTTGTGAAAATACTCTGAATCTTTATAATTTGTGGGCTTCATATGCCTCTATTAGATATTATTATTTTTATAAATAATTTGAAATTTCAAATATTGCCAAATATAAATTGTTAGGATTTCTTAGAAAAGAAAAAGACTTTATAATAATTGGGCAAAATGCAAAAAAACAGTTATTTAGATTGGTTATAAATAGAAAAACCTATTTTTAATACTAAATTTTGGATAAATAATATTTTTTTGAATTGTACTTAAAAGTAAAACTTAGGCTTTTTTTTGAACTAGAATAAATAGATAAGAAAATTGGTTTGTGAGCAAAATCTAACTTTTTAATATTTCTATCAATCTTTCTACAAATAGCGTTTCATCATTATGTTGGAATATTATCGTATCCAATTTCAAAAGGAATTTTGCATAATGTCCAGAGATTTCCTCAATATTCGATTGAAAGGGTTTATTACAAATCACAAACTGAAACTGGTCTGTGAAAATATTGAAGACAATTATGGCTTCTTGTAGTCTTGAATTCGGAAAGCAATACAAAAACATAGGTACGTCTAACAAGCCATAATCTGCGTAACTGTTCACCAAGCAAATATCGAAAAAATTATACTGAAGCAGTTGGTTTTTTAAACCATTTAAAAGTAAAAGCTGACCAAGACTTTGGAGCTTAGCCTGAATAAATCTCAATGGCTGATGTTTATCCTCTAAAATATTCATGGGCAACCAATTCTTTTTACCAAAATCAAAAAAAGTAGTGCTTTCTTTGGCCATATCTAGTTTATAATCAAACAGCCTATAACCAGGTACATAATAACCAGGATAAAAATATTTGTAGCCGTTGGCTTTTAAAAATAGAATTTTTTGAAGGAAAAGGTATTTTCCCAAACTGAATTTTCGATAGTCTGGATCAAAAACACTTACAATGCCTTGAGCCGAAATATCGCCAACATCAAAAACCCCGCACGCTATCATCGAGCCATTATCATAAATTTCAATATGCCTTGAATCGAAAATATCAAAAAGTGAGTTTCCTGTGAGCAGGTTTTGAAGGGATGGAGCTATAGAAAAGCTTAAACTTTCTCGGTATTTGTAATATAAATCTTCCTTTTGAAAATCTATTTGGCCAGAAGTTACTTTTAAATCAAATCGACTATTTTGTTTTAAAAGTTTTTTTTGAGAGGGTGTAAGTTCAAATTTCTCTAAATCAATTCGAAGCCACAAAGCATTGAATTGCTCATTATTAAATATCAAAAAATTAGTAGTAAACATAGTTTGCCCCATTCGAAACCAGCCCATTTGCAGGTATTGGGCCAGTTGAAATGGCAATATGTATTCCAAATTCCTGACATCGGCCAATTTCCATTTGCCGATTTCAATATCATTATTTTCTTGATATTTCAATTATTCACTTATTAAAACCAAAAATTAAAAAATAATCCAATTTCTAAGATTTATCAGAAACTGTTCATTTTCACAAAAATATCAAGAAGCTAATGGGAATAATAAAATAGTGAAGATTTTTTTCACAAAAAAAAAGCGGCCTAGA
>JAIPAJ010000228.1 GCA_021740125.1 Leadbetterella sp.
CTCCAAATTTTCGGCAAAAACCTTGGGACTCTTTTCAAGTAATCTTTGTAAGCGGGATATTTTTCTGCAGATATTTTCTCACTGAAATCTGCACTTCCTTGGAAAAGTAATAATAGAAGAATGATACCCATGACTGACCAGTTGAGCCAACGACCACTAGCGGCCACACTAAACAAATAAAAAACTAGCCATATAGATTGCTCAGCAAAATAATTAGGGTGACGCATTTTACTCCATAGACCTTTATCAACGAAACCTTTAGCAAAATCACCTTCAAGCGGTTCTTTTGCAGCTTTTTTGGCATATTTTACAGTTTGGTAGTTCCACTGTTGTTGGTCTGCAACGGTTTCAAAAATCACAAAAAACAGGAACAACCCAGTTAGTATCACATCAAAAACCCCTATCGGGTTTTCACCTTGCCATGCTACCAAACTTGGCAGCGTAAATAGCAAAATCAAAGCCATTTGATACGCACAAATAAAAAGAAGATGGAATAATTTCCATGCAATTTTACTTTTAAAAACAGGATTTTGCCTCAAAACTTCCCAGCGGTAATCTTCTTCTCCTTCCCAAAATTTCCATGAATACCCACCTCTTCTATTAAAATTGTAAGTAAGTCTAGCTGCCCAAATTGTAGCCAAAATAGCCATTAAAACATTTCTGGAATTGAAATCAGAGGCATAAGCCACAATCCAAACATAAATAGCAGGCAAAATGCTCCAAAGTTTATCTACTTGACTATTGTTTTTAGTGATTTCACCCATAATAAAAACGAAAATAGACAAACCAAGCATTAGTTTAACCAAAAAATGTAAGGTGTTCGTTTGAAACACGGACAAAGGGTGTTGGGTATCAAAATAAAATGTAAAAATGGGAACTACCACCAAAGCTAAAATCAAAAGCGAAGAAATCAAAATCAAGTTAAATTTCATGGGTCAGGGTTTAAATTCTGAAACAATAATAATAAATTTTAATTTGAAATAGAACTCAGATGACTTTGATATAAAAATATCACTGATATAAACTGATTTGATAATTGAAATAATTAATATTGAAACTTAGCATTTGCATCAAAATTAGTTTCAAACATTTAGTCATTAGAGCATTCAATCATTAAAAAAAAAATGAACTATTCGGGCATTCATTGCAAAAAATATCCGAAATTGAGTTATTCGTTCATTCAATCAATCAAATTATTTACTCAGGCTCAAAAGCCGTCTCATTTTTTATCTCGCCCATAACAAAAATACTTTGCGTAGAACCGATATTATCTAAAGAAGCCAATTTGTTCATGATAAACGACTGATATTCACGCATATCGCTCACTACAACTTTTATCAAAAAATCATAATCGCCCGAAATATTCAGACACTCTACTACCTCTGACATTCCAACTATAGCTTTTACGAACTTCGCACCTGCCTCTTGAGCGTGTTCTTTCAAACGTATATTGCAAAGAATCATCAAATCACGACCCACCTTCTCTCGATCGACCAATGCAACGTATTTTTTTATAACACCTTGATCTTCAAGTCTCCTAATACGTTCATAAACCGGTGTTGGAGAGAGATTCAATCTACTTGCCAATTCTTTGGTAGTCAGCTTGGCATCTTGTTGTAAATACCTCAAAATGTCTTTGTCGGTTTCATCTAGTTTTATCATAATCAGAGATTTGAAAGGCAAAATTAGATAAAGTATTCACAAAAAATAGCATTTATAGATAATTTATCTATATTTATACAATATCACTTATTTTTTTATCTTTTATTTATTAATTTTGAACAAAAATTTAGAGAAAGGCTACATGATTAAGATAACAGAAGTTTTAAAAGATAGGATATTGGTTTTAGATGGTGCAATGGGTACCATGATTCAAAGATATAAATTAGAGGACGCAGACTACAGAGGCGAGCGTTTCAAAGACTTTCCGCACGACATAAAAGGTAACAACGATTTACTCTCTATTACTCGTCCTGATGTCATTTTGGCTATTCACAAAGAATACCTAAAGGCTGGAGCTGACATACTTGAAACCAATACCTTCAGTGGAACAACCGTTGCTATGGCCGACTACCACATGGAAGATTTGGTATATGAAATCAACTATGAAGGAGCCAAATTGGCTCGCATTGCAGCTGACGAATACACCAAAGCCAATCCAGCTAAACCGAGATTTGTGGCAGGCTCAATGGGACCAACCACCAAAATGGCCTCCCTTTCGCCAGATGTAAACAATCCTGGTTTTAGAGCCATCACTTTTGACGAACTTTTGGTAGCTTTCAAAGAGCAAGTAAATGCTTTAATAGACGGTGGTGTAGATTTGCTTTTGATAGAAACCGTAACCGATACACTCAACTGCAAGGCGGCCATTTATGCTGCAACAGAAGTTATTGATGAAAGAAAAGAAAAAGATCCATCTTTCGAAATGCCGATAATGGTTTCAGGGACCATTACCGACCAATCTGGAAGAACACTTACTGGCCAAACTTCAGAAGCATTTTATAACTCGGTTTCTCACGGAAATCTGATGTCCATCGGTCTCAATTGTGCCTTGGGAGCAAGAGCTATGAAACCCTATTTGGCTGAACTTTCGAGAGTTGCTGACTGTATGGTGAGTGTTTATCCAAATGCAGGTTTACCCAACGAAATGGGACAATATGACGAATCTCCTGCCTACATGGCCGAGCAAGTTCGAGAGTTTTTAGAGGAAGGCTATATAAATATTTTAGGTGGGTGCTGCGGTACGACACCTGACCACATCAGAGAATTTGCCAAAATTGCCAGTGAATTTGCTCCTAGGCAACCCAAAACTATCGAACCCCAACTAAGATTGAGCGGTCTGGAACCAATGACTTTGACAAAAGAATTAGGTTTTGTAAATGTAGGTGAAAGAACCAACGTAACAGGTTCTAAGAAATTCTTGCGTTTAATAAAAAATCGTCAGTTTGAAGAAGCCCTTTCTGTTGCACAAGACCAAGTAGAGGGCGGAGCAAACGTGATTGACATCAACATGGATGAAGGTATGTTGGATGGAATTGAGTCAATGACAACGTTCTTAAATTTAATAGCCTCTGAACCTGAAATTTCGAAGGTTCCAATTATGGTTGACTCTTCGAAATGGGAAATCATTGAAGCTGGTTTAAAATGTGTGCAGGGAAAAGGCGTTGTAAATTCCATATCTCTAAAAGCTGGAGAGGAAGAATTTATTCGCCAAGCAAATATTGTAAGGAAATTTGGTGCCGCAGTTATCGTAATGGCTTTTGATGAAGATGGTCAAGCGGATACTACCGCCAGAAGAATAGAGATAGCTAAACGTTCTTATGATCTATTGGTGAATAAAGTTAAGTTTCCACCACAAGACATCATTTTTGACTTGAATATATTCCCAGTAGCCACAGGAATAGAAGAACACAAAATCAATGCTATATCGTTTTTTGAAGGTACAAAATGGGTAAAAGAAAACTTGCCATATGCCCACGTGAGTGGAGGTGTGAGTAATGTGTCGTTCTCATTTAGAGGAAACGACAAAGTGCGTGAAGCCATTCATTCGGCATTTTTGTACCATGCTACACAAGCAGGAATGGACATGGGGATCGTAAATCCGAGTATGCTTGAAGTGTACGACGACATTCCGAAAGACCTTTTGGAAGCAGTAGAAGACGTACTTTTGAATAGAAAAGAAGATGCAACCGAACGATTATTAGACCTAGCTGAAAGCCTAAAAGGTAGCAGTAAAGAAACCGAAACCATAGCCCAAGAGTGGAGAAGCTATCCACTCGAAAAGCGAATTGAACACGCTTTGGTAAAAGGGATTATAGAATTTATCGACGCAGACATGCAGGAATCTTTGGATAATTATCCTGTACCATTGCACATTATAGAAGGCCCATTGATGGATGGTATGAACGTAGTGGGTGACCTTTTTGGCTCTGGAAAAATGTTCTTGCCACAAGTAGTAAAATCCGCAAGGGTAATGAAAAAGGCGGTTGCCTACCTCCTACCTGCTCTAGAAGCGGAAAAACTGAAAAGTGGTGATTTGAGTACTAACAATGGCAAAGTATTACTCGCAACAGTAAAAGGCGACGTTCACGATATCGGAAAAAATATTGTAGGTGTAGTTTTAGCTTGCAATAACTACGAAATCATAGATATTGGGGTAATGGTACCGGCAGAAAAAATCTTAGCTGCAGCCATTGAACACAATGTGGATGCCATCGGTTTGAGTGGATTGATTACACCTTCGCTCGACGAAATGGTGTATATGGCCAAAGAAATGGAAAAAAGAGGTATGAAAATGCCGCTTTTAATTGGTGGAGCTACGACTTCAAGAGTTCATACTGCTGTCAAAATAGATCCTTTTTACTCTGGGCCAGTAGTTCATGTTTTGGATGCCTCTAAGTCGGTACCCGTGGTGAGTAATTTATTGAGCAAAGAACTTTCAGAAAATTATGTCAAGGAAGTTAAAGCTGACTATCAACGTTTTAGAGTTGATTATGAAAGTCGCCAAACGGCAAAAGCTTATATCAGAATTTCGGAGGCACGCCAGAATAAGTTGAAAATAGACTGGGAAGCTACGCAAATCACAAAACCGAAGTTTTTAGGATTAAAAACTTTTGAGAAATATAGTTTGAAAGAAATAGCTGAATTTATCGACTGGACACCATTTTTCCAATCGTGGGATTTACATGGACATTATCCAAAAATCTTAAATGATGCAGTTGTAGGCGTAGAGGCACAAAAACTTTATGATGATGCTCAAGTAATGCTGAAACAAATCATTTCTGAAAAATGGCTGATTGCTAATGGCGTAGTAGGATTTTGGCCGAGCAATGTAGAAAACGACGACACGCAAATCATTTATGGATTTGAGAAAAACGACGAAGGACACACCAGTTCTTGTTCAAATTTGGCTCATGATCATACGGTTTATACTGTTGACACCGAGAAAACCTTGGCGAAATTCCAACATCTTAGACAACAAGGCAAAAAAGGTGATGGCATTCCTAATATCTCCTTGGCAGACTTTATAGCTCCAGTTTCACTAGGTAAAACCGATTATTTCGGAGGATTTGCGGTAGGTATTTTTGGAGCAGACGAACGTGCTAAGGCATTTGAAGCTAATCATGATGATTACAATTCTATTATGCTCAAAGTCTTGGCCGATAGATTCGCTGAAGCCTTCACAGAGCTTTTACATAAAAAAGTTAGAACTGACCTTTGGGGCTATGCCAATGCAGAAACCCTTAACAATGAGGAAATTATAAAGGAAAAATACCAAGGTATCAGGCCAGCACCAGGTTATCCTGCATGCCCTGACCATACCTTGAAAAACGATTTATTCAAACTTTTGGACGTAGAAAACGCAATTGGAGTAACCTTGACCGAAAGCCTTGCGATGTGGCCAGCCTCAGCCGTTAGTGGTTTCTACTATTCTCACCCACAATCTAAGTATTTTGGACTAGGAAAAATAGAAAAAGACCAAGTAGAAGACTATACTAAGAAACGTGGAATAGCGATTGAAGAGGCCGAAAGATGGTTGAGTCCTGCTTTGAATTATTGATCTGAGTGTTTCTGGAGCTATCAAAATTACATATACGCTAAATATTTTAATTAAAAATAGCAAAAAACATTGCTTTAGTTTAAAATAATTTGATTTAGATTTCTTTTTTTATCATAGAGTCGTTTTCCAAATCATTATCATACTAGCAGACTAGACTATGTGGCAGAACTTGAGAAAGAAAATGTTTACTTAATTTAAAAATAACAGCAATAAACCAAGGGAACAGTTATACAATTCTTTTTCCAAAAGTAGACATAACCAACTCAAAAATTTTAATTAGGCTTAAAAATGGGATTTGACTGTTGATCTAAGACAAATTAACTTCAATATTAAATTCAAAATAAACTGAATTAAACAATACCCAATAATAGTAGACCTATTTTCGATCTCGCCTGAATTCCCATTTTGGTCCTTCCATTAATTAAATGGTTATTATACGATTAGGAAGCAAAGTCAATTTTAAAATCTATCAAAAAATAAAACTTTTTTTTAGAATGAAGGTTTTTATACATATTTTTGAAATCAAGTAAAAACCAAAAAACCATCAATGAAGTCTATTTTTTTTTCAGTTCTCATTCTTTCTAT
>JAIPAJ010000229.1 GCA_021740125.1 Leadbetterella sp.
AAATAATATTGTGGAAATTGCCGGAAAAGAATCCATTTACGCCCGAATAGATGGCGTAATGACACAAAATGGCTTTCTACTTATGGAAGTAGAAATGATAGAGCCTGACTTATTTTTTGAACATACTCTTGATGGACCGAATAGATTTGTGGAGGCGGTGTTGAAGGAACTTTGATATCTACCTCCTAACCTCACCTTTTCTACCAATCAATAAATACAAAATGGACCCTAGAAAAGGTATCAACAGGATGACCAAAGCCCAAACTATTTTATTGGTTTGGTCTAGAAATTCTCTTTGAATCAAATCAATTATAGCAAAAATCCATAATACTATAGGTAATAAAAAAATTAGAAGAACGATAACAATTTCAGTTGCTCCAAGATTTCCCAAAAATAATATTGACATGATATGGTGGTTTTTTTGAGCAATTACCAAATTCTCTCTCTCTTTTCCAAAAAAATAACGCAGATAGTCTGAGGCATGAATATTTTGGTTAATATTGCTCTTAGAAACCTAACCATTGTTATATTTTCAACCATGAAAATATTATTGATACTCTTAACTATTCTGAATGCAGGCACGCTTATTCCGTGGGCGATTTCGGCCCCGATGTCTATAATGGCCTTTGACGCTCCTGATTCTACAAAATCTGTTTGGCCGTATTTGATTATCGGAGCTATGGTTTTGTACCCCATTTTTGTGATTTTCTGTATTTATAAAACTTGGTCGCTGCAGTCGATATTTTGGGCGGCAGGGCCTTCTATACTTTTTATTATTGGTCTTATTTTAATCAATATCTGAAATATGAACAACCGCATTGGTGGCTATAAAATTGGCAGTAAACCTGCTGATGCAGCCATGAAAGCTCTAAAAAAAACTGAAAGCCTTCCTCAAAAAGTAGATTTACGTAAATTTCTAACCTCAGTAGAATACCAAGTGGGCAATAGCTGTGTGGCTAACGCAATGGCTGGGGCATACGAGTATTTGGCCAAAAGAGAGCTTGGTGAGGCCTCAGATGTAAGTAGGCTGTATATTTATTACAATGCCCGATATATAGATGGCAGTCAAGATGAAGACTCAGGATCTTATATGCAATGTGCCATTGATGGTCTGATAGAATACGGTGCCTGCTCAGAGGAACTTTGGCCTAACGAAGAAGACAAAATAAACGAGGAACCAGCCGCTGAAGCCTATGAACAAGGTGCGGCGTTTAGGGTTGTGGAAAAAGAATATATCGATACAGATCTGGATCTTTGGAGAGAAACTTTGGCAGAAGGCTATCCAATAGCTTTTGCTATAAATACTTTCGACTCATTTGATGAAGCTTGCAACAACAAAGGTCGAGTTCCTATGCCCAAAGCCACTGATAATACAAGAGATACACACGGCTGGCATGCCATGCTTTGTGTGGGATATTCTGATATTGACCGAGTTTTTATCGTTAGAAACTCATGGAGCGAAGAATGGGGTGACAAAGGTTATTGTTACATTCCTTATGATTATATGATTCACCCAGACTACAACTCGAACGATAGCTGGATTATAAAAGCAGTAGAAAACCTTGACTATAGTGAAGGCGTGCAAGTGGACGACGAGGAATCAATGTTTTACGATAGCGACTACCTGATTTTCAAAGATTTCTATGTTTACACCGAACAATCTGAAGATTTTGCGGACGAACTTGAAGAGCTTATTCTTGATTATGTAGAAAGCGAACAAGACTTCTTTTTCGACTGGGAAACCTTAGAAGACGACGGGGGGGTGTATATTTCCCTCAAAGAATTTTATCTATTTACGGAAGAAGAATTGGGTTTTTGGAATGCCCTTGACGAACTCTGCATAGTATATGGAGGGGAAGACGGCTATGACTACACTGTAAACAGAGCAGATAGAGAGGAAGAAGAATAAATAGCTTAAAAAACACAATTAACATCCATTAAGCTATATTTTATTTAGTTTTGTGAATGTTTTTCATTTTAAAAACCAAAATCAATGTTCAACAAACTTAAATGTATTACTATACTTTCCATACTCAGTGTAATGGCTTTTGCACAACAGCCCATACTTATCGATGTGGATGTAAAACTGAATGCCGATACTTTTTTTGTGAAACTACAAGTTCCACAAAAGCTTTCAAAAAGTAATAATGTTTTTCAGTTTCCGGCAACGGCTCCAGGTACTTATCAAACCATGAACATTGGTAGATTGGTGAGTGACTTTGAAGCATACGATAAAAAAGGCAAGCTTTTAAAAACTGAGTTTAAAGCCCCTAACCAATATATAATAACCAAACCAGAAAAAGTCAAAAGTTTGCACTATAAGGTAGCAGAGACTTTTGACACTGAACTGAAAGAAATGCCAATTTATATGATGGCTGGTAGTTCAATTGAAAAAGAGAATGTGCTTATTAATGCCCATACATTGAGTGGGTATTTTAAGGGCATGCAGAACCACCCAATAGGTTTCAGAATAAATGGAAGAGAAGGCTGGAAAACCGGAACGGCCCTCAAAGAACAAAATGGATATTTTATGGCGGATGATTTTGACCATTTGGTGGATTCGCCCATTATGTCGGGAAAGCTTTCTTTTGCAGAGACCAAAATAGCAGATACACCTATCAGAATCTATACCTTTTCGGAAAATGGGAAGGTGAATTCAGAAATGTTGTTGAAAGAAATGACACAAATGCTTAAAGCTGCTGAGAAATTCTTGGTGAAATTGCCTGTTGACAATTATACTTTTCTTTTTTATTTCTTGCAAAATCCAAGTGGTGCAACGGGTGCTTGGGAGCATTCTTATAGCTCAGAGTACGTTATAGCAGAGGAAGAGCCAACACCAACATTTTTAAAATCTGTAGTGGATATCGCTTCTCATGAGTTTTTCCATGTGATAACACCTCTTAATATTCACTCAGAAATTATTGAGTCTTTCGATTTTGAAAAACCAACTCCTTCGCAGCATCTTTGGTTATATGAAGGGGTTACTGAGTGGGCATCTCATGTGCAACTATTTAGAGGAGGAATAACCACTTTAGAAGAATACCTTACAAATGGTTTGAAACAAAAAATCATTGTGAGTGAAAACTACTTTAAGACAGACTGGAGTTTAAAGAAAATAGCTGATGAATCATTTAATGGTGGCGATGGTGCCCAGCAGTATGGTAATATTTATTACAAAGGAGCATTAACGGCCAGTTATTTAGACATTAGAATTTTGGAGCTTTCGAAGGGAAAATTTGGCCTAAGAGAAGTGTTACTTAAGCTTATCAAGAAATATGGAAAAGGAAATCCTTTTAACGAAAAAACATTCTTTGACGATTTGGCGGCTATGACTTTTCCTGAAATCAAAGATTTTACGAACAAATATATTGTAAACAACGAACCTTTCCCTCACGAGGAATATTTGTCAAAAATTGGATTAAGTTACAAAAGAGTAGCAAAACAAAAGGTAGAAATTAACAAAATTGAAAATCCAAGCGAAGCCCAAAAGAAACTATTTGAAGCTTGGCGTGTAAATATGAAAGTTGACTAAAAGCTAAAAAATCTCGCAATCAAAAATTGCGAGATTTCTCTTATAAATCATCAAATTCGTAAAGCGGATCTAAGTGATCCTTGTGGGTAACAGTACATAACTCCTTTATTAGGCCGTCTTCTAGGCTATATACCCATCCATGAATTTCAGGACTTTTCTTAGCTTTCCATGCTCGCTGCACAATACTTGTTTTGGCCAGATTCATTACCTGCTCCTCCACATTTAATTCTATCAATTTATTTAGCCTTTCCTCAGGTTTTGTTTGATAATCAATTTTGTCACGGTGCATTCTGTAAACATCCTTGATATTTCGAATCCATTTGTTGATTAAATCATAATTATGCCTGGTCATAGCTGCCTTCACACCACCACAACCATAATGGCCACAAACTATAATATGACTAACGTTGAGGTGATCCACAGCATATTCCAAAACTGCCAGTAAATTCATGTCCGTATGTATGACCATATTGGCAATATTCCTATGTACAAAAATTTCACCTGGTTGAGTACCAGTAATTCTATCGGCAGGAACCCTACTGTCGCTGCAACCTATCCATAAAAAGTCAGGCTTCTGCGTATTAGACAATCTAGAAAAAAATTCAGGATCATCTTTAACTACGTCTGCAGCCCATTTTCTATTGTTTTCGATAAGCTTATCGATAGGCTTTACTTTTGGGATTTTCATACAATTTAAAGTATATTAATGTGTTGAAGAAACAAAATTGCTATTGATTTGATAAATGTCTTTAAAGTTTACCAGCTCACAATCAATGTTTTTGAGCGGGGCCTTTATTTCTTTAAATTCCTTGATGAGCTCTATGACATCAAAATCGATATAAGTGGTATTGGTAGCATCAATGATTATTTTGCTTTCCTCCGGCAAATGATCTAGGGTTTCGCGTAATGCAGCTTTGTTTAAAAATGAAACTTCCTCAGGAAGTCTGATTTTTATGGTTTCTCCCTTTTCGTACTCTTCTTTGTGGAAGTAGTAAGAGTTTTTAAGGTTTCCTAACAAAATATACACGATGCTGACCATAAGACCTATACCAACACCTTTGAGCAAATCAAGAAAAACTACCGCCAAAACTGTTACCGCAAAAGGAATCCATTGGTATTTACCGTTTTTAAACATTGCCACAAAAATGCTCGGCTTCGCTAATTTATACCCGGTAAATAACAAAATAGCGGCCAAAGCGGCCAAGGGAATCTTATTTAATAAGGCTGGAATTAGTAAAACACTAGCCAGCAACAAAAAGCCATGAAAAATAGTTGAAAGCTTTGTTTTGGCGTTGGCATTAAGGTTTGCACTGCTACGCACAATTACGCTTGTAATAGGCAAACCGCCAATCAAACCCGATAAGGTATTTCCGATACCTTGTGCTATGAGCTCCCTATTTGTACTGGTAATTCTCTTTTCTGGGTCTAATTTGTCCACTGCCTCTATACACAAGAGCGTTTCTATCGAGGCCACAGCAGTGATAGTTAAGGCCACAATCCATACTGGAGTGCTTGAAATTCTTGAGAAGTCAGGAAAAGTAAGGAGAGCCTTAAACTCTTCAGTGGTGGTAGGAACAGGAATATTCACCAAGTGAGCTGAAGAAATTGCCAATAATGGAAAGTTTTTAAAAATAAATTCACTTACCAAAACACAAACTATAACCGCTGCCAATCCACCAGGTACAATTTTAGAAACCTTTTTTAAAGCTGAAGTTTCGAACAACAATATTACAGCCATACCAATAATAGCAATGAGCGTGGCACCAATATCAATATGATGAATAGCTGAAAACAAACTGGTGATGGAGTTTTCGCCATCCAGTTGCAAAAATGCAAAATCGCCTTCATTGTCTCTATCATAACCCAATGCATGAGGAATTTGCTTTAAAATGATAATAATACCAATACCAGAAAGCATCCCTTTAATCACATTGCTTGGGAAATAGTTAGCTATTACACCTGCTTTCAAAAAACCCAAGGCAATTTGCATCAATCCAGAAAGAACAACTGCCACTAAAAAAGCCTCGAAAGAACCAAGGCTGCTGATTGCTCCTAAAACCACGGCCACAAGTCCGGCGGCGGGTCCACTTACACTGAGCTGACTATTACTGATGGCTCCTATTACCATTCCTCCAATGATACCAGCGATAATTCCACTAAAAAAAGGGGCTCCAGAAGCCAAAGAAATACCCAAACAGAGCGGAAGTGCAACTAAAAAAACCACCAAACCAGAGGGCAAATCATATTTTAAGTTTTGAAAAACTTTGTCCATTTATATCTTCCTTTTTTACAATTATCGAACTAATTTCCACAAATTCTTGATATTTTCTACTTCAAGAATTGTAAAAATAACGCCAATAATTGGAGAAAGGTTGTGGTGAAAAAGCCCAATTTAGAATTTTAATCGGATTCTAATCTTGTTTTAACGGGATTCTAATTTCCACAATGACGCCAATAGGAATATTAGAAAAAACATGTAATTCACCCTTATGAATTCGGATGATGTTTCGAGCTAAAGGTAAACCAATGCCGTAACCTTCGAAATTTGAAGTGTTAGATGCTCTGAAAAAAGGGTCATAAATATAAGGAAGCTCTTTGTTAGGGAT
>JAIPAJ010000230.1 GCA_021740125.1 Leadbetterella sp.
AGAATATATCGAATAGCACCGAAAGGAGTCAATTATAAAGTACCTGTTTATGATTATTCGAACCCCAAAGGAGCCACTGAAGCTCTTCAAAATCCAAATCAATCAGTTAAGTATTTGGCTTATCAGTCATTAAAAAATATGGGATCTAAAGCTGAAAATTCACTTAAAGAATTGGTCAATGATTCAAATCCTGTAATGGCAGCTAGAGCTTATTGGCTTTTGGCAGATCAAAATAGCCTTTGGATTAATCACGCAGCTGAAAGTCAAAATGAAGACTTGAGAGTTTTGTCGATCAGAATGGCTAGGAAATATTTCAAAAACCCCTATGAGTTTTTAAAAGAAATGGCCAGTGATGCCTCTCTTCAAGTCAAAAGAGAAGTTGCAGTGGCTATTAGACACAAAAATTATTCCGATATTTGGGTAAAGTTGGCTTCGGAATATAATGGAAACGACCGATGGTACTTAGAGGCACTTGGAATTGCCGCCAACGAAGATTGGGATAAATCCTTGGAATTGATTCAAGCAAAAGAAGGGAAAGAGTGGTTGAGCAAACCACACGTAAAAGAGCTAGTGTGGCGAAGTAGAGGAACCAAAACCATGGAATATTTGGCTGAGATTATTCAAACTGAAAAGTCTGAAGCCAATAAATGGAAATATTATAGGTCTTTCGACTTTCAAAAGGGAACAAACAAAAATGACATTCTTTTCCAACTTATAAAGTCAGCTAAAAGTGATGAGGAAAAAGTGACCATTTTTAAACTTCTTGATCAGAATACTATTCAAAATAATACCAATTTCAAGGTCGAATTTCCGAAACTATTGGCTGGTATAAAAAATGATTTAGACTTTCTCGATTTGGTATCCAAATTCAATGTAAAATCCCAGTTTACAAGATTACACCATTTAACTTTGAATTCTGCGGATCGCCAAGTTTCTGCAGAAGCGGGCAATGTCAGTGTAAAAATGCATGGATCAAAAGGACTATTGTTAGAAATAAATAACCAAAAAAATATAAAGAAAGCAATAGACAAGTATGGAAATGTCGACAATGCCTTGATAGCCAACGAACTCATTAAAATTTACACCAATAAAAAATATTCTGAGGAAATTAGAACTTTGGCACTTAATGAAATGGGCGGCTGGGAGTCTGAAGCTATCCTTTGGGAACAGTTTAAAGCAAAGAAAGTTCCTGCGGAATATGTAGATATGGCCTTAAACATTCTTAAACGCACGTGGCATGGAGATATCAGAAACGAAGTCAATAAAATCATAGCAACGGGAGGTGGTGAAACCATCAACATTGATAACGTTTTGAATGGAAAAGGTAACCAATCAGCTGGAAAAGAAGTATTTGCGGCTTATTGTGCGTCTTGTCATATAGTTAAGGATTCAGGGATTGATTTTGGACCATCTTTGTCACAAATCGGAAATAAATTGAGTAAGCAAGGTCTTCTAAATGCCATTGTCAATCCTAGTGAAGGAATTGGATTTGGTTATGAAACTCAGGAAATTACCATGAAAAATGGGGATGTTTTGCAAGCCATAATCACTTCAAAAACTGAAATAGATTTAATGATTAAATATCCAGGAACAGCAAATGTTACAATTTTAAAATTAAAAGATGTTCTAAAAATTGAACAAAAAAATGATTCCTTGATGCCTAAATTTGCATTAAACGAAGCAGAATTAAAAAATCTAATTTCTTATCTAGAAATACTAAAATGAAATATCAAATCACTATCGAGTATTGTCCAAAATGCAATTGGATGATGCGTGCGGCATGGATTGCTCAAGAACTTTTGGTTACTTTTGAAGAAGAAATAGAACTCATGAGTTTGAAACCAAGCCCATCGTCGGGTAGTTTTATAATTTGGATTGGTGATAAAGCTGTTTATGATAGAAAAAGCTTTGGGGGATTTGCAGAACCCAAAGTTATCAAACAATTAATCAGAGATTTCATTGCTCCAGATAAAAATTTGGGACATTCTGACCATAAATGAATGACATTAGGGTCAAATATTTGACTAGACAAAAAATTTAGAATTTGAAAAACTATGTTTTCAATTTCTTTTTCTTTGCAGCAGGAAACAATACATTGTTTAATATTAGTCGATAACCAGCAGAATTTGGATGTAAATTCAAATCTGTTGGTTCTTCATTGACCATGTGTTGATAATCCTCTGGGTCATGACCTCCATAATAAGTCCAAAAACCTTTTCCAGCGGTCCCATGTATGTATCTTGCTTCATTTGAAAGCCTATTTTCGGCCAAAACCAAAACCTCTGATTTTATAAATTGTTTCTTAAATGCAGTTGTTTGACCCATAAATCCCTTTATTAGATTCTGATGATTTTGCGTTAACATCGTCGGAACAGGATCATATTTTGCAGAAAATTCAAACAAAGTAAAATAATCATTTGACTCATTTACACCACGCTCTGTTGGCTGATTGTCAATATCGGAAAATTCAACTTCGTAAGGGTCAGGCTCTAAACTAAAATTCTTAAAAGCAAAGGTCCTCTCAAAATTAAGTTTTGAATTTGCCTTAGGATCAGAGCCATCGCCATCATATACCGATTCTACGATATCAATACCTTGAGCCGCCAATGCCACTTCATAAGTATCGGTTGCGTTACACATCGCAAACATATATCCACCTCCTAAAACAAACTCACTTACTTTTTTCGCAACGGCTCCTTTCAATTCAGAAACCTTTGAGTAGCCAAATTTTTGTGCTATACTTTCGACCTCACGCTTTTGTTCTTGGTACCAAGAAGCACTTTTCATTCTTATAAACTTACCATACTGTCCAGTAAAATCTTCATGATGTAAATGCAGCCAATCGTATTCTGGCAACTTTCCGCTCATAACTTCATCATCATAGACTTTATCAAAACTTATCTCTGCGTAGGTCAAAGCCAAGGTTACCGCATCATCCCAAGGCTGAGCACTTTTAGGTGTATATACAGCAATTTTAGGTGCTTTTTGGAGCTTAACAGCGTCCATGTTCACATCGGGATTTTTCACCAATCGAATTATATTAGCCGCCTCAGCTTCAGAAATTACATCATAACTGATGCCTCTTACCACACATTCATTGATAAATGTTTGACTAACAGGAAACATAAAACTTCCACCTCTATAATTCAAAAGCCAATCTATTTCAGTTTCATAGTTTTTTAAAACCCAAAATGCCAAACCATAGGCTTTTAAATGATTCTTCTGAGAATCGTCCATAGGAATAAAGACCTGATTTGCAAAAATCCGACTGCTGAAAGTCAAAAAAATGATAAACGGCAAAATGGCTTTCCTCATTGGCTTGCTTAATTATTTACGAATATGGTAATTTGCATTAAAAACAAAAATACCTTACAATTATTGTTTTAGTATGTTTCAAATAGGGATTTATTAAAAATAATCCAAAAAGTCTTATAAAAAGAAAATGAATTTAAGAGAAAATATATCTGAGGGTCTACGATCTATAAAGTCTAATTTGCTAAGAACTGTTTTGACAGCAGCCATAATAACGTTTGGCATAATGTCATTAGTAGGGATTCTGACAGCGATTGAAGGTATGCAAGGCTCTGTAAACAAGAGCTTTGAGGGTTTAGGAGTGAATACATTTGATATAAAAGTCGAACAAAATAATGGAAGACGAAGAAGGGGAATGGTAAAAAAACAACCTAAACCAATTTATTTTAGACAAGCTCTTGACTACAAAGAAAACTTCTCAAAAAAAACTAGGGCCGTCGTTAGTATCTACACTGTAGCCTCTCAAGGTGAAACCGTAAAGTATGAAACTGAAAAATCGAATCCAAATATTTTAGTTATCGGTGCTGACGAAAATTACCTTAATCTAAAGGGTTACAAAATACAGTCGGGTAGAAACATTAGTGAAAATGATAGATTCTATTCAAATAAGATGGTTTTGATCGGATTTGAAGTAGCTCAAAAGTTTTTTCCAGAAACGAGTCCAATTGGTAAAAATATAACTTTGATGGGCGAAAAATTTAATATTGGTGGTGTATTGGAGAAAAAAGGAAGTATTA
The DNA here is from genome assembly GCA_021740125.1 of Leadbetterella sp. Taxonomy (GTDB): domain Bacteria; phylum Bacteroidota; class Bacteroidia; order Cytophagales; family Spirosomataceae; genus Leadbetterella. The sequence goes on from JAIPAJ010000230.1 coordinate 4,050, forward strand.
CTGGCGGTGATGACGACAGAGTAACCATCATTCCGTTGGAAGTGGCAAGAAACTTTGATCAGAATGGCAAATTCTCCTATGAAATTACCACCTCAGTGCCAGATGCTATAGATTTGGATTATACTTTGGCAGAAGCAACTTCTGTTATGAGAATTGTGAGGGGCGACAAAGTTTATGATGAAGACTCTTTCAAAATAGAAAGATCAGATGCCCTTTTGAACGACCTAAATGAAGTTACAGGATACTTACGTATAGGTGGATTTGGAATTTCTATTATAACACTTCTAGGAGCTTCTATTGCCCTCATGAATATCATGATGGTATCTGTAACTGAAAGAACCCGAGAGATAGGCATAAGAAAAGCATTGGGAGCTTCTCCGAACAAGATTCGTCTTCAGTTTTTGATAGAAGCCATTGTAATATGCATCATAGGTGGACTGGCAGGTGTCTTTTTAGGAATTGCAGCTGGAAACATTGTTTCGTATTTTATGACAGGAGGCGGCAGCTTTGTTGTTCCATGGAACTGGATAACCCTCGGTCTTGTGGTTTGTATAATTGTAGGTTTATTATCAGGATATTACCCTGCTTACAAGGCATCGAAATTAGACCCAATTGAGTCTTTAAGGTATGAATAACACGATTTATGATAGATTTCTCTGAATATTTTTCACATTTTTTTTAAAAATAATTACAAAAAACTTGTACTCTTGAGAATCATATTCTACTTTTGCACTCCCAACACGAAGACACGCCCGGATGGCGGAATTGGTAGACGCGTTGGTCTCAAACACCAATGAGGTTACACTCGTGCCGGTTCGACTCCGGCTCCGGGTACATAAGACTCCTAAAGCAATTTAGGGGTCTTTTTTTTCTACTCCAATTATCTCGTTTTAAAATTTAATCTTTTTCACAAATAAAATTATTCTTAATCAACCCTAATTAAAAATTTTGTTAGATTATTCCAGGAAAGGGGGTTATTGAAGCAAAATGGGAGGATTTATGGAAATTGTTATATTCTAGAATAGAAGCAAAAAAAAAGGACTGGAACAATTGTCCCAGCCTTTCCCGCTACTAAATCCACACAACTTTTATCTTAAATATCTTTATTTCTGTTCTAAATGCTATCTTGACGTCTGATAACATTACAAAAGTAATCCTTTTTTTTAAATCAAAAAAAAAAACAAAATTATTTTTTTAAATATTTCGCAAAATGATAAATAAAAATCCAGATTCTGAAAAGAAATTATAGTGTTATTTCTGTTAAGTCCTATTGCAAATATCTATTAGTTAACTATATAAATAAAAGATTGGAAAAATTCTGGATGTTCAATTTAATAGATCTTTACAGATTTTTTAAACCAAAGAAATTGATATATATCAATCTCAAACGTCCACTTGTCCTCTTTTTTATTGTTTTGGGTTAAAATTTCCTGTTTATTTAGACCGTTAAATAAAATTGCTTACTTTTTTTATGAAATTTATTGTAAGAGGTGTGAAAAATTAGACTCTGTAAATATTTAAACAACTATGTCTCCAACAGCTAGATCTCCGGTTTTATGAACTACCACATTTTGTCCGAATAAAATCCTGTGTTCAAACTTCCTAAACTTTGATAAGGTTAAAATGGGCTCTTTAGATTTTTCTAAAGTCTCCTGATTGATTGTAGTCATTATACATCTAGCACAAGGCTTGACCCCGTATAGCACTGTGCCACCTATTTTTATCTCCTTTAGTGTATCTTCAAAAAAAGGATCACAATTTTTAATAACTACATTGGGGCGAAATCTTTCCATTGGTATTTTCTCAGGACATTTTGAATTCAGCTCCTCAAGTGAGGCTTCGCTGATTATCAAAATCGGATATCCATCAGAAAAACTGGTATGCTCCTCTCCATTCACTGCATATTTATAATCAATCATTCTAATAGATTCTTCAGATTGGTAAACCAAATTAACTTCTTGTCCAAGTTGCTGACTAAACCAATCGCTAATATCCTTATCAACTATTTCTGCCATTAATTCATCATCCCATACTTTTACCAGCATTTTAATTCCAGATTTGGGCAGAAATGGTACGTTAATTTTA
>JAIPAJ010000231.1 GCA_021740125.1 Leadbetterella sp.
TGTCTATCACCCTTACTCCGGTTGCTCGGTTTTTGTTCTCATCGTAAATAATTTCTTTTACAACAGAATCTGGTCTAACGGTTAACCTTCCAGTTTTCATGGCAGCTGGCAAGGTGGCAGATTGTGTACTGAAATATGCACCATAAGGACATCCCAATGAGCATTTGTTGCGATATTGACAGCCAGAACGCCCAACACCAGTTTGAGCTTTTTGAGCCTCCGAAAGGTTAGCTACCCGACCAATGGTCATTATTCTACCTGGAAAATTTTCTGCGATTTTCTTCTTCACCTCTTTTTCCACACAATACATATCCATTGCAGGTAAAAAATCAGAATCTGGCAATTGAGGCAAACCTAATTTTTCACCAGAAATACCAGCAAACTTTTCCACATAAGAATACCAAGGTGCTATGTCTTTGTACCTGATAGGCCAGTCGACGGCTATGCCCTCTTTCAAATTCGCTTCAAAGTCAATGTCACTCAACCTGTAGGTTTGGCGACCCCACATGATGGATTTTCCTCCTACGATATCTGGCCTAAACCAGTCGAAACGCTTCTCTTCTTGGTACATTGAATGCGAGTCATTCATCCAATATTTCTCGGTGTTTTCGTTGTAAGGATAATCTCTCGCCAACTTTGGATGTGATTCTTTCTGAGCAACAGTCAAACGACCATTGTACATGGTATCCCAAGGATTTTTCATGGCATTTTCATAGCCACTTACATGTTCTAGCTGCTTTCCTTTGTCAAGCATCAGTACTTTCAATCCTTTCTCTGTAAGTTCTTTAGAAGCCCACCCCCCAGAAATACCAGAGCCTATCACGATGGCGTCGAACGTTTGAGCCTTTACTGCATCTATATTTAAATTCATGATGTTATTTTATTTAGGATTGAATATTATAATGCCCAAGCTTTTTGCCCTTTTTCTAAAGTAGTACAGCCATCAAATTTACCTGGAATAGGGTCGTAAGCCAAAGCCTGTGTAGCACCGATTTCAGAGGTAAAATAGCCCGTAATCGTGAGGTTTTTCATCTCTCTAAAAAAGTCTTTGTTATAAACCGTGGCATCTTCTATCATTTCGTTTTTTTGTGGCAATGTCAATTCTACAAAACCCTTTCTAAACTTAGATTTGCTGTCATCATCCAACTTTGCTAATCCATCATAAAATTTCTTTTGTTCGGCTTTCGTGTAGCAATCACGCACCACTCTCACAATGAAATTATGAGCTCCAGCTTCTTTAGCACCTGGAGTAGAAGTAGCAGGAATAATAATATCAGCCACTTCAGCCAAAAGTTTTTCTTGCAGATCATCTGCCACCAAACCTGGCTCGGCATTCAGTACTTGTCCCATGGCTCCAGCCATTAGTGGAGCAGCCATTACGCCTCCGAGCATCACTGTAACCCGCTGAATGAGTTCTCTTCTGTTCATGTTATATATTATATTTTATTCGAAAATTTAAAATCTGAGTAATATCAACAAAGATATTTTATATTTTTTCAAAAAATAACCATAGAAGATATTTTTCATCTACAGAAAAGGAAGATTGGGCTAAAAGGGAATAAGTATAACTTCGAAAGTACAAAAATCTCCCAAAAAAGTAGTCGATAAATGAATCGTAAACAACTAATAATTTCGAAATAAAAAAAACCACAAAGAATTGAATTCAATGTGGCTTCGTTCAAAGAGAATGTAATCAAAACTTACCCTTCAAATACCCCAAAGCCATGCCGTAGGCTTCTTTAGTTAAAGCAGGATCATGTTTTGGATTGCTCGGATTGGCAAAACCGTGTACACCATCAAATATTTTATAATCCAGTTTCTTGCCAGCAGCTTTCATGTTTTCAGCAAATTTCTCAATTACTTCTTTTGAGATTCTTGTTTCCGTGGCGAAAAGGCCCAGTATGTCAGAATTGAGTTTTTTGAGTTCATTTACATCACTTACGGGCATGCCATAATACATCACAGAGCCAATGGTTTGTTTGCCTCCCAAAATAGCTGAACGAAGCGACCACGCACCACCAAAACACCAGCCAACATTGGCTATTTTTGCTTTTTTACCAGCAAAAGTTGTGGCTCCATTTACAATAGCTACTAAACGAGCATCTTTGGTGCCAGACATCAATTTTCCAGCTTCCTGAGGATTGGAAGTTGACTGACCGTCATACATATCAACCGCCAGAACGTTTACATTTTCGCCTAAATCTTTATAAAAAGTATCAGATTCACGTCTGATGTAGTCGTTTAGCCCCCACCATTCTTGGTAAACAAAAAGCCATTTGTTGGATTTCTTTTTGGCTTTTACCAAATAACCTTTGCCATCTGTTCCATCTGTAGTTTTGAAAGTTACATTGGTTCCTACTCCTGCATATTGAAGTGGAGCTGGTGCGAAATGCAGTGCCTGAAACTCAGGATCCAGTGCAAACTGACGCATATCATCACCAGGAAAAGTGTGGCAAATGGTCATCGGTTCGGCTTTTGTTTCCAAATCATCAAAAGCTGGAACAAATAGAACAAATGAAAAAATAATAGGAAGGATAAAGCTCAGCTTAAACATAGTTTTGATAATATTATTAGTTTCTTAAATACGCAAAGTAATTGAAAAAGGTTACCGAAAATTTAGAACAAAAAAACCGTCAATATGTTTCGACGGCTTCTTTTTTTGGTAGTTATTTTATTCGGCTGGTTTTGGCCTTGGTTTCATTTTGAGGCTATCAGCTGGATAATGTGCTTTCAAGGAATCCATTTGAGCAGTTGCCCAGTTTACTATCGCTTCTCTTTGAGCGTCAGTTAGGTTTGCTTCTTTGTGCAATCCCAAATAGGTATAAGACTCCAAAGGCATCTCTTTCTCTTTTACCATTTCTATAGTCTCTTCCAATTTATGGTTTTGAACGGCTATTGGTAATTTTGTAAAAGTAGAGATATTAAAATGTTTCTTTCCATCTACCACATGATCATTTAAGAACCATGCAATTGGCTGAATATTAGCATACCACGGATAAGTTGTCTTATTTGAGTGACAATCGTTGCAAGCTACTTCAAAAGTCTTTTTGACATCCTCAGGCATATCATATTTAGTCGTGATGGCGTAAGTATTGTCGTCAGAAATGTTCTTTCCTGGTTTTACGAACTGGATAGCAATCAACACGACCGCAAGTCCAATAAAGATTTTCTTAAGCATTGTACTATTTATTTTAGATGATGTATAAAAATTGAAAATTAGTTACGTGTTATTTTGATTTTTAAATTACAAAATTTAATCAAAAAAACATCATTTAATTTTACAAATTTGTCATTTCTTCTGAAATTCACCAGTTGCTCTAATAGCAATTTCATCTCCAACCATAATGTTTTGCAACTTCCCTCCTATTCCAAAATCACTTCTTTTGATAGTTCCGGTAGCTTTAATGCCTAGCTGAGGTATTTTATTGTTTGGGTTTGGATGAGCCATTGGCCCATTCATAGTTACATCCAAAGTAATGGGCTTAGTTACTCCTTTGATGGTAATATTCCCACCCATTTTATACTTATTACCCGATATTTTGGTCAAAGAAGTACTCTTAAAATTTATGGCTGGAAACTTCTCGACATTAAACATATCCTCGCTTTTGAGGTGATTATCACGCATTTCTAAATCTGTATTGATACTTGCTGATTCTATCGAGATCTCAAAAACAGCATCTGACAAATCATCTTTGGCAGCAGTTATTTTTCCATCGAATTTCTTAAAATAGCCATCAACTTCTGAAAGGCCATGGTGCTCAGCAATAAATGTAAACTTAGTGTGTCCTTTGTCTATACTCCATTGAGCAAACGATACTAACGAAACGAGCAAAAATGCAATTGATAAAACTGTTTTTTTCATTGTTTTAGGTATATTTTAATTTATTTTAAATCTTTATAAACTATTTCACTAAGGAGGCATATAGGTTCACAATGCGAGAAAACCATTTTTACGCAATATAATAATTATCAAATACTTACGGTGCTTATTTTTAATTTATTTCTTTTATTAGATTGGATAATTTCGTTGGCAATAATGACCATATTTCCGACATTCAAACCGGTTACGTTGGTTGAGTTAGCAGAGCCTTCTATCCACACCAATTCAAATACTTTATTGTCTGCAATTTTTCTGAAAGCTATCTGAGACGGATTGTTTTCGTCTTTGTTCTGCTCCCAAAAAAGCACTGATGCTGTAGGCGTTTTTACCAAATATTGGTTTTTGGCCGAGGCATCGTCTAACACAAAAAGCCTTTTACCTTCGGTGGTAGCTACTCTGATACCCATTTCGTTGTCAGTCCCAGAAAACCAAGAAACCAAGCCTCCTTTGCCATTGATGGTAGACACCGCACCACTGTGAGGGCAACCGTTTATTTCCCATTTATCGTTGAAAACTATCTCGGGCTTAGAGAAGGTTTGTCCATTGTCTTTAGAAGTCATGCGAGCAATATCTCTGATATTATCGTTATTATCACGGTAAAAAACATTCAAAGCTCCACTGGCATCAATCAAAAAATTGATAGGACAACAGTCACAAACTACTGGATCAATCAAACGTTCAGGCTGAAAAACACCGTCTTTTGAAGTCACTAATCTGAGGTCTCTTTCTTCGTGTTTTGTGCTGTTTGCTACATCTTTCAAATAGGCTACGGCAATTTCGTCATTGCTCATCACAATGGCATCAAAAAAACCTCTTACGATGGCTTGCTTGGGGTCTGAGTCCACATTTGCTGGTTTTGTCCAAGTATTTCCACCATCTTTTGATTCACAAAAAACTATATTAGACGAACGGCCACCGCGACCAGAGGTATTAAGAGCATTTTCACCTCTGTTTGAAAATATGGCCACCAATGTTCCGTTTTTCTTGCTTAAAACTTTAGCCCTCATCATACGGCTATTACCGATACCATTTCCAGAGAAAATTACCTTTTTATCAGAAAAAGTTTTGCCTTGGTCTTTAGAAAATGCTAAGCAGAAAGAAACTAATCCCTGATCGTCTTTCTCTGTCCAAGAAAGCATTACTTCAGCATTAGCTGTTTTGGCTAAAAGTGGCATTGTATAAGTTTTATTCGGGTCGTTTTCAAAAGGAATATCAGTGGCTGTTTGTGAAGAATACTCCCTAGCATTTGATTTATTAAACGATTTATTTTGAGGCAGGTAAGAACAAACAGTCATATCTGAATTTTCTGGCTCAGTAGTGGAAAACATCGAAACCAAAAGACCTAGAAAAACCAATGGAATAGTGAAAATTAAACGTATCATATTTTGTGTTTTTGTTTTAATTTAAATCGATTATTTACCATCGAAAATCAAATATAATAAACAGGGAAAACACAGAATTATTAAATATATAAAGCGGTAGAATTATTCGACAGATGGGGTGGAAAACTAATATAAGTCAAGCCTAGAATAAAGCTAAGTTCAAAAAAATAGCTACTCTCTTAAGAATAGCTATTTTCAATCTACAATAATTGACACCTTAATTACATAGAATTTCCAATACCAACCAAGAATATAGAAAGCATCATGATAACTATGCCAATGACAAACGTCCTGAATGCTTTAGCTGAAACGCCTTTCCATTCCTTAAGCCATAGTCCCCAAAGATTGGCTGTAAGTATGATGGTAGCCATGTGAAGAATCCATGAACTAGCTCCGTTTCCAAGTTTGCTTTCGCCCATTCCATAGAAGAAAAACTGCAAGAACCACATAGTACCTGCTATCCCTGAAAATAGGACGTTTTTGGCTATTGGCGTAGAGTTATTGGTATAATCTCTAAAGGTTTTGTTCTTAAAGTTGAGGTACATACACCACAAAAAGTTGGTAGTAAGGCCACCCCACATTACGATAATATAGGTGACGTTATTCTGAAAAAGAGGATTGTTACCTGAAGCCACTGCAGCATCTGCCATTGGTTTGCCTGCTTCAATTCCAAAGTTAAAAAACGAACTTAAAACACCTGAAATAATGGCAATTATGAGACCTTTTACTAAACTAAATTCTTTTACACTATCCAACTTTTGTTCTTGGGTAAGGCTTTTTTCTTTCAAAAGGCCCGCCCTTCCTAAAACTACAATACCAATTATACAAACCAAAACACCCGATAATACCA
>JAIPAJ010000232.1 GCA_021740125.1 Leadbetterella sp.
ATAAGACCGAAGAAGTTAGTGGTACAACCAAACAGCACGACGACGCGGGAATTCAGACCATTAAAAACATGCAAGCAGCTTATCAAGGAGAAAAAACGGCGACAGCAAAGTATTTAGCATTTTCGAAAAAAGCCGAAACGGAAGGTTATCACAACATTGCTTTACTCTACAATGCGGTTTCTGCTGCCGAGAATATTCATGCCGGAAATCACCAATTGGTGATAGAAGACGCAGGTGCCAAGGTGTCCTTTGTAAAGCCGAAATATACAGTAAAAACAACGAAAGAGAATTTAACAAATGACATTAAGGGTGAGGCATTTGAGGCTACAAAGAGATATCCTGACTTTTTAAAAACTGCTGAAATGGCTGATAATCAAATCGCTTTGCTTAGTCTTTCTTATGCCATGAAAACTGAACAAAAACATAAATTTTTCTTTGAACAAGTCTTGGGTGACATCAATAGCAATACCTTAAAAAGTCTACCATCGAAATATTTTGTTTGTCCAGCATGTGGCAATACCTATACAAAAGCACCCAAACACTGCGACTTTTCTTTCACTGACCGAGATAAATTTATAGTCTTTGAATAATTCAACAACATACAATTTCTGCATTTCACATTAAAAAAAACAAAAATGACTTATCACGAAAACAAAAAAACAATTGATGCCTGCTTAGCATGTGCTGCCTTGTGCAACCATTGTGCAGCATCTTGCCTACAAGAAACTGACATCAAAATGATGGCACTTTGTATACAAATGGATATGGAATGTGCTGCCCTTTGTACAGCTAACGCTCTCCTACTAAGTTTAGGTAGCCCTCATGCAAGTGCCATCGCAAAAATTTGTGCCGCTGCCTGCGAAGCATCCGCCGCTGAATGTTCAAAACATACCAATGTACATTGCCAGGAATGTGCCACCGCGTGTAAAATTTGTGCCGAGTCTTGTAAAAATGTCAAATAAATGAGCCTAATAAACGACCTAAACTGGAGATATGCCGCAAAAAAAATGAATGGCAAAAGTATCTCTGATGAACAACTTAATATGGTTTTAACTGCAATTAACTTGTCCGCTTCTTCTTATGGTCTTCAGCCTTATAAAGTGATGGTGGTAAGTAAGCCAGAAACAAAATTAAAATTGCAAGAAGCTGCTTTTGGCCAATTACAAGTAGGGAGCAGTTCACACGTTTTAATATTAACAGTGCCCTTAAAAATGACCGAAGAATATATACAAAACTACATCAGCCTTATCGCAGAAGAACGAGCTATACCCACAGGTTTCCTTGATGAATTTAAAAAAACTTTAGAAACCACTATTGTAGCCTTACCAACGGATGTTCAACAAATTTGGGCCACTAAACAGGCGTATATCTCCTTGGGAACAGCCTTGATAGCCGCTGCTAATCAAAAAATAGACGCTTGTCCAATGGAAGGATTTGATGCAGCTAAATTTGACGAAATATTGAATTTGACCGAAAAGGGATTCAAATCAGTGGTAATGTTAGTTTTGGGTTTTAGGGACGAAAAAGACACCTACGCCAACTTCAAAAAAGTAAGAAAAGCCAAAGAAGACCTGTTTGAAATGGTAAATTAAAAAGGTTGCCAAACCGCCAAAAATGAAAAGAACCTCAATTATAATACTATTTGCTATTCTTGCTTCTTGCCACGACAAACTTGAAAAAGTAAAGCCAGTTGTGGAGAACATCACAGAATCGGTTTATGCCTCTGGAATTGTAAAAAGCAAAAATCAGTATAAAGTGTTTTCCCTAGCCAATGGTCTGATTGACAAAATATTGGTCTCTGAAGGTGATCTTGTAAAAAAGGGAGAAGTTCTTATACGATTGGTGAACACTGGCACGGAACTAAACACTGAAAATGCAAAACTTTCTGCTGATTATGCGGCGGTGGCCGCCAATTCCGAAAAGTTAGACGAACTCAAGGTGGGCATTGAAGTAGCCAGAAACAAGATGGATAACGATGATTTATTGTACCAAAAACAAAAGAACCTTTGGGCGGAGCGAATTGGTACACAAAATGAACTTCAACTGAAAGAATTAACGGCCAAATCATCTAGAAATGCGTATAATACTGCAAAACTACGGTTTACTAATCTTCAAAAACAAATAAGTTTTCAAGCCAAGCAATCACAAAAAACCTTAGAGTTGGCACAAAAAACCAACAATGATTTCAGCATAAAAAGTGACATAGATGGAAAAGTGTATCAACTCCTCATGGAAGAAGGCGAAATGGTTAATTCGCTCAGTCCTGTTGCCATAATTGGTGATAATTCAGCCTTTATGTTGGAACTTCAAGTAGATGAATATGACATCAACAAGGTGAAAATAGGCCAAAAGATAGCCATGAGCATGGACAGCTACAAAGGTCAGGTTTTTCAGTGCTTGGTAAGTAAAATCAACCCGATTATGAATGAAAAAACGAAATCCTTTACCATCGAAGCCAGTTTTGTTAACCCACCCAAAACGCTTTATCCCAACCTCACTTGTGAAGCAAATATTATCATACAACAAAAAACCAATAGCCTGACCATACCTAGAACATATTTGCAGGAAGGAGATATTGTTCAACTAGCAAAAGAGAAAAAGGTAAAAGTAAAAACAGGCCTCAAAGATTATCAAAAAGTGGAAATTTTAAGTGGATTAACAAGCGATGATTTCATTTATAAACCCATAGAATGAACATAAAACTCATCATAAAAATTGCCAAATCCCTGCTTTTAGCCAGATTTAAGCAGACATTGATAGCAGCTGTAGGCGTTACATTTAGCATTTCTATGTTCATCGCACTCCTTAGTTTTATGGCAGGCTTAAATGACCTCCTAGACGGTTTACTTCTGAACAGAACGCCTCATGTAAGACTTTACAATGAAATTCAGCCCAATATCCATCAACCCATTTACAGCCAATTTGACACAAACATCACACATAACTTCATTCATTCTATCAAATCCGCCGTTAGTAGGCAGGAGATTTATAATAGCCCGGCCATAATTCGAACACTCAAGAAAGACCAACGCGTAATGGGTATTGCACCTAAAATAATCACGCCTGTTTTTTTTAACGACGGAGCCATTGATATCACGGGTGTGGTAAATGGCATCGATATACAGAGTGAAGGCAAGCTTTTTCATTTTAATGAATATGTAACTGCCGGAGAGCCCGCAGATATAGAAAGGCTATCAAATAGTATAATTCTTGGAAAAGGTTTGGCAGACCAACTTTTGGCAAATTTGGGGGACGTGGTACAAGTGGCAACCATCAACGGAGACAGATTCCCACTGCGGGTTGTTGGTTTTTTCCAGTCGGGCATGCAAGATTTGGATAAAACCCAAAGTTATGCCTCCATAGCAACTGTTCAGAAACTCAAAGAAAAGCCCAATAATTATATCACCGACATTCAAATCAAACTGAATGATCTGGCAAAGGCACCCGAAATAGCCAAAGATTACGCACGGCTTTTTGATATTGATGCCGTGGATATTCAAACTGCCAATGCGTCTTTTGAAACAGGAAGCTTTGTCAGAACCTTGATTTCTTATGCCGTCGGTGTGGTTTTGTTAATTGTTGCGGGCTTTGGCATTTACAATATTCTAAACATGATGATATACGAAAAAATGAACACCATTGCCATTTTGAAAGCGACAGGCTTTGCAGGCATAGACGTTCAAAAAATATTCTTGGTGATCGCCATGAGTATTGGCTTCTTTGGTGGATTGGCAGGCTTGATTTTGGGATTTGGATTGTCAGCCATTATAGACCAAATACCTTTCGAAACACCTTCCCTACCGAGTGTTAAAACCTATCCAGTTAGTTACAATCCTTCCTACTATGTCATTGGAGCTGTTTTTTCATTGATTACTACGTTTTTAGCAGGGTGGTTTCCTTCAAGAAAAGCCAGCCAAGTAGATCCCGTGGTTATAATAAGAGGCAAATAAAATGAGTAACATCACCCTAGAGGCCAAAAACATCACCAAATATTTTCACGACCCCACCACTGTGAAAGTATTATCAGATATTAATTTCTCCGTAAACAAAGGCGATTTTGTAGCCATCACTGGCAAATCAGGATGTGGAAAATCTACGCTTTTGTATATTCTATCGACCATGGACACCGACTATGAAGGCGAACTGTGGATAGATGGCGAATCGATGGTCAGCCGAAAAGAATTCGAATTGGCGAAGGTTCGAAACGAAAAAATTGGTTTTGTATTTCAATTTCATTATTTGTTAGATGAATTTTCAGTTTTAGAAAATGTAATGATGCCAGGCCTAAAACTCGGTAAACATTCCGCTGAAGAAGTAGAAAACCGTGCCATGGAAAAACTCAAAATGTTAGGTATAGAAGATTTGGCACTAAAACCATCGAACCAAATTTCGGGAGGAGAAAAACAGCGGGTAGCCATAGCCAGGGCACTAATCAACGATCCACAAATCATTATGGGCGATGAACCCACCGGAAATCTCGACCAAAAAAACAGCCAAATAGTGTTTGAAGTTTTCAAACAATTGGCCGAAGAATTTAAACAAACCTTGCTCATTGTAACGCATGACCAGTCTTTTGCCAATAGAACCCACCGCATCATCAACATGGAAGATGGAAAGATAGTAGTGTGAGGCCTTGAGAAATTGATATCCGAATCTGCGAAAGATATAAAAAGGTGCCAAAATTATGTAAGACTTCTATCAGCCAGTATCCTGACCTTTGAGTATGAAAAAACAATTTCTCTTTTTTAGCCTAATTAAAAAATAGCGTTCAAAAGAAAATCATTCAATGATCAGTTGATTTGATGATAATTAATAAAAAATATATGTGGAAAGAAGAAAACAACCAATTAAAACAAAGCTTTGAATTTAAAGACTTTGTAGAGGCTTTTGCATTTATGACACAAGTGGCATTTGCGGCCGAAAAAATGGGGCATCACCCAACCTGGACCAATGCCTATAACAAAGTGGATATTTCACTTTTCACCCATGAAGCTAAGGATACTGTAACCGAAAAAGACCTTAAACTTTCAAAAGCCATTGATCAAATTTTGAAGAGAGATTAAGGGATTCATGAATTGGTGGAAGCAAAATTAACTGGTCAATCAGACATTCTGCTTGTTTATTCAACAAACTAAACCATGAAAAATGGTAAATAAACATAAGTCCTTTTCTCTTCAAACAATCCATTTCAAGTTCATAATTTCAAAAACCAACCGAGCTCAATAAATCGAGATTTCTTATTAAAAATATTTTTTTCACCAATCACCAAAAACAAAACTATGTCTATTAAAAGCATAAATCCTGCAACCAACGAAGTGATTAAAACCTTCGAAGAAATGTCTGAATCCGAGGTTGATCTTGCCATTTCAAAATCTGTCGAAACCTTTACAACTTGGAAAAAAACTTCCTTCTCTACAAGATCAGAATTGCTTCACAAAGTAGCTGGTTTGTTAAGAGAAAAGAAAAAAGATTTGGCCAAGCTGATTTCACTAGAAATGGGTAAACTGGTTTCACAAGCAGAAGGCGAAATTAAACTGAGTGCTGAAATCTTTGATTATTATGCTAACCATGGCGAAGGGTTTTTGCAAGATAAAATCCTAGATCCTGTTCATGGACAGGCCTTGGTAAGGTGTAGTCCAATCGGGGTTTTGCTGGGTGTGCAGCCTTGGAATTTCCCGTTTTATCAGGTTGCTCGTTTTGCCGCTCCCAATATAATGGTGGGCAATACCATACTCATTAAACACGCATCTATTGTTCCGCAATGTGCCATAGAGATTGAAAAAATATTCTTAGAAGCTGGTGCTCCAGCGGGTCTTTATACCAACTTACTTATATCTGGCAAAAGAGCCTCTGCCTTGGTATCAGACAAAAGAATCAAAGGCGTGTCGCTCACGGGCAGCGAGGAAGCAGGTGCGAGTGTAGCAGCTGAAGCCGGAAAACACCTGAAAAAGTCTGTTCTAGAATTGGGCGGAAGCGATGCATTTATTGTGCTGGAAGATGCCGACATCGACAAAGCAGTGGAGTGGGCCGTGGTAGGAAGAATCAATAACAATGGCGAGTGTTGTATCGCTTCAAAACG
>JAIPAJ010000233.1 GCA_021740125.1 Leadbetterella sp.
AAACAAAAAGGAGATTCTACTCAAACGGTGGCCTACAATCCTCATATTCATAGCAACACAAGCTACATCATAGGAGCAGGAACTATTTTTCAAAATATGTTTACCTCACTAAAGTTTGTCCCTGGCGTACACGCTAAAATAGCTACCAACATCGATATTTCTACCTTTAATAACAATGTAACAGGCGTTGAGCTTGGAACTCTTCTGGAGGTTTTTGCAAAACAACCCGAGATATTGGCTCCCAAATTTTCAGATAATCCTCAGACCTTTGCTACGCTTTATTTAACTTTGTACTTTGGAAACAAGAAATTGGTAAAAAACAAAAAGAATGGAGGTAAAGGAACTAAGTGAGAGAAAGAAAAGGCCAGATTGGCTGAGAGTGAAACTTCCAATTGGTGAAAGTTATAGAAAAGTAAGAGAGATTGTCGATAACAATAAGCTGCACACCATTTGCCAAAGCGGCAACTGCCCAAACATGGGCGAGTGCTGGGGGGAAGGCACTGCTACTTTTATGATTCTTGGAAATATCTGCACGCGTAGTTGTAATTTCTGTGCAGTAGCCACCGGTAGGCCAACGGAATACGATACAGATGAACCGCAAAGAGTAGCAGAGGCCATTAAAACCATGGGTGTAAAGCATGCTGTAATAACCTCTGTAAACCGAGATGAGCTAAAAGACAAAGGTGCAGAAATATGGTATCAAACTGTCGTTAAAACCAAAGAATTATCTCCAAAAACTACCATTGAGACCCTGATTCCAGACACCAAAAGCGATTGGGATGCCTTGTATAGAATGATTTCAGCAGGTCAAGAGGTGGTTTCGCACAACATGGAAACTGTCAAAAACCTTTACAGAAGAGTGAGACCACAAGCTAGATATGAGAGAAGCCTAGAACAAATCAGAAAAACCAAAGAATACGGAAAACGCACCAAAACAGGCATCATGTTGGGATTGGGCGAATCCAAGGAAGAAGTTTTTGAGGCAATGGATCATTTGGCTGAAAATGGCTGTGATATTCTAACTTTAGGACAATACCTACAGCCAACCAAAATGCACCACGAAGTCATTGAATTTATTCATCCTGACATGTTTGCTCTTTACAGAGAAGAAGGCCTTAAAAGAGGAATAAAATATGTAGAATCAGGGCCATTGGTTCGGTCTTCTTACCATTCAGAAAGACACGTAAACGTCTGAAAATCAAAAATCTTATGGCCAAAGCACTTCTAGAAGATAATATTTACGACTATATTATTTGCGGAGGGGGTATGTCTGGTCTTTCTTTGGCTTATCAGCTTTCCATATCAAAGATATCAGATAAGAAAATCCTGATTATTGACCCAGAAAGAAAAACCAAAAACGATAGAACATGGGCTTTTTGGGAGAAAATTGACAATCCATTTGATAAAATTCTTTTCAAAAAATGGGAGAAAGTTAAAATTGTTGATTCTCATAAATTAGAAAAAACCTACGAATTAGGCGAATATCGCTACAAACTTCTCAGAGGAATTGATTTTTATGATTTTGTAAATGCTCACCTCAATAATTTTCCAAACATCGTTTTTTGTTTGGACAAAGTTGAAGCTATCACAGAAAATATTGATAATGTAGAAGTTACAACAGAAAGCAAGCAAAAATTCACAGCCCCTTATGTTTTTGATAGCACTTTCAAACTAAATCTTGAAAGCAAAAAACACCATAATCTTCTTCAGCACTTCAAAGGCTTGGTAATAGAAACCAAAGAAAATCTTTTTGAAGAGGATATTCCTGAAATGATGAATTTTGGAATTCCACAAAAAGATGCCGAATGTAGGTTTATGTACGTTTTGCCTTTTACAAAAAATAAGGCCATATTCGAATTTACGGTTTTTTCTGAAAAACTACTTTCGGAAAAAGAATATGATCAAAGCCTTTTTGAATATATAGAAAAGGATTTAAAACTCACTGATTATAAAATACTTGAAGAAGAATTTGGTGTAATCCCGATGTCCGACATAGAAACTGAAGACATTGTTTCAAATAGAATAATAAGAATTGGAACTGCTGGTGGGGCTACAAATCCTGCCACAGGCTATACATTTTCGAACACCCAAAAGAAACTAAAAAAGATAGTTCGAACACTTGAAAAAGATTTGAATGATTTTGAAAAAGAAAGTTTCTGGCAAAAAAGACATTTGCTTTATGCTTCTACCCTACTAAATGTAATTCAAGAGAACCGCCACTCCATGGCTGAGGTTTTCGATCAATTATTTGCCAAAAATCCTATTTCTCTGGTTTTCAAATTCCTCGATGGTGAAACAACTTTTTGGGAAGAATTGAAAATAATGTGGTCAACGCCAAAGGAAAAATTCGCCATGGCCTTCTTTGTTGTAATTTTTAAAAAGCTAAAAAATGCTTTTTTGTAGAAATTTTTATTTTTCGGAAACCGCTTATCCAAGTTTAATAGTTAATTTATCTACCAAATAATATATTTATAGATTTTTTCACTAACATTTTTTAGTTTCACCAAAAATTCTGAATTTTGCAGCACATCAAGAGTTCCTGATTTATTAGGAAACCAACCGAGTACTTAGAAACACCGCGGTGGTAAAAAAGATGTGGGTCGCCCGACCAAAAAAGTTTCGGCAAAGCACCTGACATTCAATTCTCTTGCTAATTTTTTCAAATCTTTAAAAATTTAAAAAATGGCTTATTTATTTACTTCTGAATCAGTATCAGAAGGACACCCAGACAAAGTTGCGGATCAGATTTCAGACGCACTTATCGATCACTTTTTGGCATTTGATGCCACTTCAAAAGTAGCATGTGAAACTCTTGTAACTACGGGTTTGGTAGTTTTGGCAGGAGAAGTCAACACCAGCACTTATTTGGATGTGCAAACTATCGCTAGAGACGTTATCAAGAAAATCGGCTATACGAAAGCCGAATACATGTTTGAAGCGGATTCTTGTGGAATTATTTCTGCTATCCACGAACAATCAAAAGACATCAACCAAGGCGTTGACCGTAAGTCTGGCGACGACTTTGAAGCTAAGGCAAATGCTCAAGGAGCTGGTGACCAGGGTATGATGTTTGGTTATGCCACCAAAGAGACCGACAATTATATGCCTCTGGCCTTAGATTTGTCACACAAAATTCTTCAAGAATTGGCGGAAGTAAGAAGAGAAAACGCTGAAATCAAATATCTTAGACCAGATTCTAAGTCGCAGGTAACCATCGAATATTCAGACGATAACCAACCCCAAAGAATTGACACAATAGTAGTTTCGACTCAACATGATGATTTTGACGAAGACGAAATCATGCTTGCAAAAATCAAGTCGGACATCATCCATATCGTTATTCCAAGAGTAAAAGCTAAGCTTAAGCCTGAACTTCAAGCTTTATTTACAGACGATATTCTTTACCATATCAACCCAACGGGTAAGTTCGTAATCGGAGGACCGCACGGCGACACTGGCCTTACAGGCAGAAAAATCATTGTAGATACCTACGGTGGTAAAGGTGCTCATGGTGGTGGTGCATTTTCAGGAAAAGATCCTTCGAAAGTAGACCGTTCTGCAGCTTATGCCACACGTCATATTGCAAAAAACTTGGTGGCTGCGGGAGTTTGCGACGAAGTATTGGTACAAGTTTCTTATGCTATTGGTGTAGCTCAGCCTTGCGGAATTTTTATTGACACCAACGGAACGGCTAAAGTTTCTTTGTCAGATGGAGAAATAGCTAAAATAGTAGAGAAAACATTTGATATGCGTCCTTACGCTATTGAGCAGAGATTGAAATTGCGTACGCCTATTTACTCTGAAACAGCTGCCTATGGTCACATGGGTAGAGAGTCGAAAATTGTTAAAAAGTCTTTTAATAATGCAGGTCAAAAAGCAGAAGTTGAAGTTGAATTATTTACTTGGGAAAAATTGGACTATGTAGATAAAGTAAAAGCTGCTTTTGGTATCTAATTAAATCTCGTAATCGATTTATAGAAAGTATAAGTTCTAAAATTTTAGAATTTATACTTTTTTTTATTCCCTAAAAACATAAAATACTCATTATCATAAACTTAGCCTTTTTTACTTAAATTTTTTTATTAAGTTTTTTGTATTTTTCTAATTTCAAAGGTACATTTGAAGGAGAATTGATAAGTATTTTTAATCATTTAACTATTCAGTCCGCTTAGCGGCAAAAAACCATAAAGATGAGTATTCTTGTAAACAAAAATTCGAAAGTAATTGTACAGGGCTTCACAGGATCGGAAGGTTCTTTCCATGCCGGACAAATGATTGACTACGGTACAAATGTAGTTGGAGGCGTAACGCCAGGTAAAGGCGGTCAAAAACACTTGGAAACTCCAGTTTTCAATACTGTTGAAGAAGCTGTAAATGCCACTGGTGCTGATGTATCTATTATTTTCGTACCGCCAGGCTTTGCTGCAGATGCTATCATGGAAGCTGCCGATGCAGGAATCAAAGTTATAGTTTGTATTACAGAAGGTATTCCTACAAAAGACATGGTGAAAGCTAAGTCCTATATAGATGGCAAAGATGTTACGCTTATTGGACCTAACTGTCCAGGAATTATAACAGCAGAAGAATGTAAAGTGGGCATTATGCCAGGCTTTATATTTAAAAAAGGTACTATTGGAGTAGTTTCAAAATCAGGCACTTTGACATACGAAGCGGTAGATCAATTGACCAAAGCTGGACTTGGACAAACCACTGCAATTGGTATTGGAGGAGACCCAATCATAGGCACTACTACGAAGCAGGCAGTTGAAATGTTCATGAATGACCCCGAGACAGAAGGTATTGTAATGATAGGTGAGATTGGTGGTGGAATGGAAGCAGAAGCCGCTCATTATATTAAATCTACGGGTAACAAAAAACCAGTAGTTGGTTTCATTGCTGGCCAAACTGCTCCAAAAGGACGTAGAATGGGACATGCTGGAGCCATCATTGGTGGAGCTGACGATACAGCAGCAGCAAAAATGGCTATCATGCGTGAGTGTGGTATTTTTGTAGTTGACTCTCCTGCAGAAATAGGCGAAACGATGTTAAAAGCATTAGGAAAGAATTAGAATATAAAAAATAATTGTATTTATTATTTTTTGGTATAATATTTATAGACTCTTAGTTAGAATTATCTAATTAAGAGTTTTTTTTTGCATTCCTAAACAATAAAAAAAATGAAAAAGATTTCAATGCTTCTTGCAACAATCTCATTGATAACAGCTTGCTCTCCCATTGAAAAAGAGATTCAGCTGATGCCCATAGACTATTTAACAGGCGGTCAAATTAAAACCTGGAAATTGACCCAATTCAAAAATGCTGAAATAGACCAGCTCGTTGATTGTTTAAAAGACGATACATTTACATTTAGAAAAAAAGAGAACTTATATGAATGGAGTAAAGGCGAAAGTAAATGTTACTCGGAAGATAAAGACACAGTTTTTGATTTTAAACTGGCCGCTGATGGCTCAACTTTGGTTATCAATGAATATGAATACAAGGTTAATCGGTTGGATATTAATAATTTAGAAATAGAAATTGTACTGAATGGACACAAACAAATAATAGGATATTCAACGTTGAAGTAAACGAATAAAAAAACAATAGTTCATAAAAAAGCCCGAAAACTATCCGTTTTCGGGCTTTTTCATTATACTTGATTAATTACAAAGCCGCATTCATAGCTCTTACTGCTTCGGCAGATTTCTCGAAAGCTTCTTTCTCAGCATTGCTCAATCTCAAATTAATTATCTTTTCCCATCCAGTTCTACCAATAACTACTGGTACACCTATACAAATATCTTTTTGACCGTATTCGCCGTTCAAATAAACACAAGAAGGAATAATTTTTTTCTCATCACGTAGAATTGACTCTACGATTTGTCCGATGGCAGCACCGGGTGCATACCAAGCCGAAGTACCCAAAAGGCCAGTAAGCGTAGCTCCACCCACCATAGTTTTATCCGAAACCTCTTTCAATTTATCTCCACTCAAGAATCTACTTACCGGAATACCATTCCAAGTAGCCAATCGAGTCAAAGGAATCATTGTTGTATCTCCAT
>JAIPAJ010000234.1 GCA_021740125.1 Leadbetterella sp.
CATTTGGTGGAATGCGGGTTAAAAATACACAATTGCATCTTAATCCTATTCTACCTGCCAACTGGTCATCTCTATCGTTTAGGATTGGTTTGAAAAATAATCTTTTGGAAATCGGTATTTCAAAAGACGGCGTCACAATTAAGAACCTTTCAGAACCCGATGTTGAAATTTCGCTTTTTGAAAACAAAGTACTTATAAAAGGAAATTCTGAGTTTTATAGCGTAGGGTAATTTTTAAATATTAAAGAGAAAACAAATCTGCTGGGATTTGTTTTCTCTTTTTTTGTGAATGAAAAATATGGAAAAAGAAAAAAATAATTGGGAGAAAATATCTACCGTAGTTCCTTACTCTAATCCTTGGATTGAGGTTCAACACCATGAGGTTATCAATCCGTCTGGAGGAAAGGGGATTTATGGCCAAGTGAACTTTAAAAATATCGCCATTGGCGTTGTTCCTCTAGATAACGTAGGCAATACTTATTTGGTTGGTCAGTTTCGTTTTCCTTTGGAAGAGTATTCTTGGGAAATTCCCGAAGGTGGATGTCCGATAGGAGAAGACATATTGGATGCTGCCAAAAGAGAATTGTTGGAAGAAACAGGTTTCAGTGCTCAAAAATGGACGTTAATTTCTAAAATTCATACCTCAAATTCTGTTTGTAACGAAGTAGGATTCATATTTCTTGCCGAAGAATTGCATGAAGGACAAGCTGAACCAGAAGAAACGGAAGACTTGATAATAAAAAAAGTTAGTTTAAAAGAAGCCGTTGATTTAGTGATGAATAACCAAATAACGGATTCTATCTCTATTGCCGGAATCTTAAAAATAGCCAGGCTTAAAGGTTTATAGTCAAGAAGCTTCTATACCACTTTTTACCAGCGATTCTATGGCAGAATAGTTTGTTAAATCGTATTGGCAAGGTACAACAGAAATATAATTGTTTTCAAGAGCCCAAAGGTCATTATCTGTCGCTTCACTTTCTCTATTTACAAAATGTCCACCCATCCAAAAATATGGCCTACCATGTGGGTCTTTGCGAGAATCAAATTCCTCTTGCCAATAACCGTTAGTTTGCCTACATACCTTGATACCTTTTATTTCTCCTTTTTGACTATTTGGGAAATTTACGTTAAGTGCAGTTCCTTTTGCCATGCCATTTTTTAAAACAAAGTGAGAAATTTGGGATAAATATGGCCTAGTATGCTCAAAATCTGCATCATAGTGAAAATCGTCCAGTGAAAAACCAATCGCTGGAATTCCTTCAATAGCTCCTTCAATAGCGGCTGACATTGTTCCGGAATAGATAACCGAAATGGAAGAGTTGGAGCCATGGTTTATGCCACTAACCAACAGGTCTATTTTTCTTCCTTTTAGAAATTCATGTTTTGCTAGTTTTACGCAATCGGCAGGAGTACCAGAGCATTCGTAAGAAGCAATATCTCCAAAAATTGGTGACTTTTTAATATGGATAGTGGTGTCTACAGTTATAGCGTGACCCATACCCGAATTTGGGCTATCGGGAGCCATTACGTACACTTCACCTATTTTAGACATCTCTTCAATCAATACTTTGATGCCTTTTGAAGTAATTCCGTCGTCGTTTGTAACTAATATTAATGGTTTTGTCATGTCTTATAATTTCTAAAAATTTGTTGAGTTACATCCAAATAAAATGTAACTCAAAGGTAAGTTTTTTAAATTTTTTTTAACTATCAATTCATTAAAATTTGTCATTAATTAGAACGTAAACTTATAAAAATTGGTGAAATTATTCCCAATTTGTCCTATTTTTGCATAAACATTATCAAATGAAATGCATATAGCTATAACTGGCAATATTGGAGCTGGAAAAACCACATTAGCTGAAAAACTCGCTGAACACTATGGTTGGGAAGTTTATTATGAAGCAGTTGATGGAAATCCTTATTTAGCCCCATTTTATACCGATATGGCTAAATGGTCTTTTCATTTGCAAATATTCTTCCTTAACTCAAGATTTGAACAAGTTCTGAAGATTATAAATCAACAAGAAAAAACCATCATTCAGGATCGTACGATTTATGAGGATGCCTATATTTTCGCCCAAAATTTATACGAAAATGGTCAAATGAATGAAACCGATTACAACACCTATCGGGGACTTTTTAATACCATAATGAAAGCTATATCTCCGCCCGATTTGATGATTTACTTAAAAGCGGATATTTCAAAACTCACAACCCAAATAAAAAAGCGGAATAGAGATTTTGAGCAAAATATCGACCCTAATTATTTGGCAAGTCTAAATAAATTATATGAAGGTTTTACTAAGGAATATCAGCATGGTAAATTGATAGAAATAGATGTCAACAATTTGGATTTTGTGGCTAAACCAGATGATTTCAAGAGTATTGTAGAAAAGATAGACAAAACAATAAATTTGGGTACACAGCTCAAAATTTAACTTTATTTATAATAATTAATTCGCCTTTATTGGTTCGAATTTTGTTATTTTGAAATTAAATTAGAAAAAAGTCCTAATATATAAAATTAATCAATTGAATATTAATCACTTATGAATTTTAAGAATTTAAACAATATTGGTGGGTGGCTGGTTTTTACCATTTCATTGATAACATTCACACTAACAGTAGAGCCTACGGCAAGTTTCTGGGATTGTGGAGAATTTATAGCTTGTGCGTACAAATTGCAAGTACCGCACCCTGCTGGAGCACCCTTTTTCCTCCTTATTGGCAGAATAGCATCCATGTTTGCAGGATCAGATGTTACCAAAGTGGCATTGATGGTAAACATGGTTTCTGTTTTGGCCAGTGCATTTACCATACTATTTATGTTTTGGACAATCTCTTTGATTGGTAGAAAAATGCTTGGTAAAAATGCAGAAAGTATCACCACGCCTGAGACTATGCTTGTTCTTGGTGCTTCATTGGTTGGGTCATTGGTTTACAACTTCTCAGAATCTTTCTGGTTTTCTGCTGTTGAAGCAGAGGTTTACGGGATGTCATCGTTTTTTACTGCCATAGTTGTTTGGGCGGCATTTAGATGGGAATTGATTGAAAATCCAGCTGCTCAAAATAAATGGCTGCTTCTAATAGCATATTTGGTGGGATTATCCATAGGTGTCCATTTGTTAAACTTAGTAACTATTCCCGCCTTGGCCATTTTATTTTATTTTAGAAAAACCGATAAAGTTTCTTTCAAAGGTGGTTTTATGGCGTTTCTTGTTGGTTTAGTTATATTAGGCGTTATAATGGTAGGTTTAATTACCGGTTTGCCAACCTTGAGTTTCTCTTTCGATAAACTTTTCGTGAATACATTCGGATTGCCATTTGCATCAGGTATGATTTTCTTTATCATTGTTCTCATTGCAGCCTTAGCCTATGGAATCCACTACACCCAAAAACAAGGAAAGGCCATTGCCAACACTATTTTGCTCTCTTTTGCTTTTGTTTTAATTGGTTATTCTACTTATACTATAGCTCTAATCAGGTCTAATTATAATCCTCCTATCAATGAGAACAACCCTAGTGATGTATTAAACTTTACTTATTATCTTAAAAGAGAACAGTATGGCTCTAGACCACTACTTTATGGACCAATTTATACTGCACAGCTGACTGAAATAAAAAAGGGTGAGCCCAACTATAAAGTAGGAAAGGATAAATATGAGGTTTATGATTATAACCCAGAATATGTATGGGACAATAATGGAAAAATGCTTTTGCCACGTGTTTGGAGCCAGGATCCATCTCATATAAGCCTTTATAAAAGTAAATTGAATCTAGCCGACGGTCAAAGACCAGGATTGTTCGATAACCTAAAGTTTATGTTTAGTCACCAGTTTGGACATATGTACTGGAGGTATTTTATTTGGAATTTCTGGGGAAGGGCTTCTGATATTTCCGATGTCTATGGAACAAATATCTTTGAGACAAAATCAGATTTGCCAGCTTCGTTTGCAAATAATAAAGGCAGAACCAATTATTATGGCCTCCCATTGATTCTAGGTATTTTGGGCTTCTTTTTTATGTATCTAAAGAGGGGGAAAGATGCAATTGTCATGTTTTTACTTTTCTTTTTCACAGGTTTAGGATTGGTGATTTATTTAAATTCACCGCCCGTTGAGCCACGTGAAAGAGATTATATTTATGTAGGTTCGTTTTACTTCTTTGCGATTTGGATTGGTATTGGTGTCATGGGTATTGCAGAATATGTTTTGAAATTTATCAAAAACCTATCAGTTAAATCTGGAGTAGCGACAGTTTTGGGTTTGGCGGTGCCAATAATCATGGCAAAGGAAGCTTGGCCAGGCCATGATAGATCGGAAAGATATCACCAGATAGATTTTGCAAAAAATTTATTGAATTCTTGTGAAAAAAACGCCATACTGTTTACTGGTGGCGACAACGACACCTTTCCACTTTGGTATGTTCAGGAAGTTGAAGGCTTTAGAACTGACGTAAGAGTTTGTAATTTGAGCCTTTTGGGCACTGATTGGTACATAGACCAAATGAAAAGAAAAACTTACGAGTCAGAAGCATTGCCTATTTCGATGAATAGCGAAAACTATTACAAAGGAATAAACGACCAGATTCCTTTCGTTAAGAATCCGAATCCGCAAATTCAAGCTGGAATTAATCTTAAAGAGTATTTGAATTTGGTAAAGAACAACGATCCGGCTATTCAAATGCAGGTAAGTTCAGGAGAAATGATAAGCGTATTGCCATCACCAAATTTCTATATGGATCAAAACTCTGAAGAAATTGCTAGAGCCAATTTCGTTCCAGAGAAATATAAAGCTTTGGTAAAAGATAGAATAGAGTGGAATTTTGGAGAAAGAGATATTTTGAAAAATGACCTTTTGGTTTTGGATATGATTGCTCAAAACAATTGGAAAAGGCCAATTTATTTCTCGGGTACATTATCGCCTTCTTCTTATTTGAATTTGAAAGAATATTGCCAGCTCGAAGGTTATGCTTATAGATTGATGCCTTTCAAAGTTGCCGGTGCTAGAGATGGATTTGTCAATTCAGATATTATGAAAGATAGACTACTTAATAAAATGTCTTGGAGAAACTTAAATAATCCAAATGTTTATTATGACTCTGAAACCTATCTTAAAGTACCGATGGTAACCGCCAGGTTTGCATTCTTAAGACTTGTTGACGAATTGGTAAGAGAAGGTAAAAAAGACGAAGCAGAAAAATTCTTGGACAAGTCTTTAGAATTAATGCCAGACAATACTATTCCTTTTGATCAATTGGTAGGTAATTATCCGATTTTCTATTATGAAATTGGTAAACCAGAAAAAGCTAAGAAAATAGCCGAGTTAATGGTGAATAGAGCAGATGAGGAGCTTAAATATTTTATAGAACAAAATAAAACTCCAGGTAATAGACAGTGGGGAGATGGAAATGTGCAGCAGTTGATCCAATCAAATATGAGAACCATTCAAATGTTATATTCAGCAGCCGAGCAATATGATAAGCCACTTTCAGAGAAATTTAAAAAGATTTATGATGGTCACTTGGCCAAAGTTCAGTAGATTTTTTAATAAATACGTTTTAAAGGCCTCTAATAAAATATTATTCGAGGCTTTTTTATTATTTTTGCAATCATGTTGCAAAAAGGAAATTCAAACCTATTTAGTTTTACTATTTTAATCCTTATTTTGTCTAACTTAACTTTTGGACAGACGCTCAATTGTACTTGCTTCGTCAAAGGAAAAATAATTGATAGACAATCTGGTGAAGTAGTTGTTGGAGCTTTGGTAGAAATAAATGCCCAAAAAAAAGCCACTTTCACCAATAAAAATGGAGAATATCTTATTGAAAATGTTTGCGAAGGCAAATATGAAATGAATATTCGGATTTTGGGATATGATTCTCAAAAGCTAGAAGTTAATCTTGAGCATGAAAATACCCATGATTTTAATCTCAATGAATCTGAAATACATTTGGATGGGATAAATATAACTGCCAAGAGAATTGAGAATATCAGTGGAAACGAAAAACAGCTCAGTTCGGAGCAGCTCAATAAGCTTACAGGTCAGAATTTAGCAACT
>JAIPAJ010000235.1 GCA_021740125.1 Leadbetterella sp.
CTAAAATATACCCATGCGAAACGCCATTTCTCGCCTTTGGAATAATTCCAAGCCATGCGGAGCATGTATATGTAAGGGTTGTTTTTCAATTTTTTTTTTGTAAAATTAAAGAATTGGTTTTATCAAAAACCAAAATCCAAAGTCTCTGCATCAATTTTCTCTACCTTCCTTTCCATTTTTTTCTGGATAATATAAAAATGGTGTTCCTCTTCGTCAGTCACTAAAGAAATGGCTTCTCCACTTGCATTTGCCCGACCAGTTCGCCCGATTCGATGCACATAATCTTTGGGTGAGCGGGGCAATTCGTAGTTAATAACCGTCGGAAGTTGTACAATATCAATCCCTCTTGAAGCAATGTCTGTGGCCACCAATACATTTATTTTGCCTTTTTTAAAGCCATTTAAAGCTTCACTACGAGCACTTTGCGATTTGTCACTGTGTAATGCAGTAGCATTTATGCCATTTTTTTTGAGTTTGGCCACCACGTTGTCGGCAGTGCGGGTGCTTGATACAAATACCAGCACTTGTTGCATGTTTTGAGAAACAATCAGATGTCTCAACAGCGGCCCTTTTCTTTCGGGTTTTACGATATAAGCCGTTTGTTTGATCAAATCCAGATTCAGTACTTCTGGCTCAATCTCAATAATTTCTGGTTTATGTAATACTGAAGATTTTATCTTGTCTAGTTTGGGGTCGAGTGTAGCCGAAAACAACAGATTTTGTCTTTTTGCAGGAATCAACCTCAAAATATCAGCCATTTCGTCTTGAAAACCCATGTCGAGCATTTTGTCGGCTTCGTCTAGTACTAAAATTTCTATTTTGCCCAAATGAATAGAATTGGTTGAAACCATATCTAACAGTCTCCCTGGCGTAGCCAACAAGATTTCGGTGTTTTTGAGTTTTACCATCTGTTGGTTCAGCGGTACACCGCCATAGACTGCCAGATTTTTAGGTGCAATGGGCAAACCTACTGAAAAAGAGCTAAATACCTCACTTATCTGCATGGCCAGCTCACGGGTTGGAGCCAGCACAAGTACTTTTAGATGTAAGTTTCTCGAAGGTTTTTTTTGTTGAAAAAGCTCTAAGATGGGCAATACAAAACTGGCGGTTTTTCCCGAACCCGTTTGAGCCTTTGCTTGTAAATCTTTACCTTTCAGTATCACCGGAATGGCCTGCTGCTGAATAGGATATGGCTCCAAATAGTCCATCTTTTCGATGGCATCCAGCAGTGGTTTCGATAGTCCGAGCGATTGGAAAGACATGTTTTGTTTTTTTCTACAAAGGTAGGGCAATTTTTCAGGTGAAGCGATTTTTCAAATCGCTTATTGGCAAATATTGGAATAATTCAATTTTTCTTGATTCAGAAAATTCTGTTACTTGCTACAAGCAAGAGATTTTACCTTTATATCCTAAAAGCATGTTTTAATTTTTACCTGTAAATTTTAAAAGATAAAGGAATCTGGTTTTTAAATAATTGATATTTAAATATTTACAAATACCGTTTTTTTAGAAATAACACTGAAAATTTTATGAGATAAATTTCAGTGTCTTAAGGACTCGGTTCTAGAAATAATCATAATTGATATATTTGAAAGCCGATGTCCAATTTAGAAAAATTGTCCTACATCACCGTCAAAACACTTTCCAATCCCACACCCCTAGAACCTTTAACAAGAAAATAAGTATTGGCAAATGACTTTTCTATCAGCCAGTTGTGGAGCGAAAACTTATCGGTAAAGTAATAGGCTTTGGGTAAATGAACCAATGCTTGTTGCATGTTTTCGCCATAAAGAACCACAATATCAAAATCTTGTTCTGACGCTAATTTGCCCAAAGCTTCGTGTTCCGTTTGACTGTATTCACCGAGCTCAAACATATCACCCAATATCACCACTTTTAGTTTTTCAGTCTTCAGATTTCCGAAGTTTTTCACAGAGGCGGCCATCGACGAAGGATTGGCGTTATAGGCATCCATCAGGAACGAATTGCTTCCTTTTTCTATCACTTGCGAACGGTTATTGTCAGGATTGTAGTCTGCAATAGCTTCTGCAGCATCAGTATGACTTACTCCAAAAAACCGACCCAATGCAAAGGCGGTTTGCATATTGTCAAAATTGTATTTTCCTCCGATGTGCGTGGTATAAACATGCTCACTTTGAGGAATTTGAAATGTAACCGTTGGACTTTCTGCGGTCATTTTTAATGAAAATTCATCAGCTCCATAATAAACCACCAACATCATGTTTTTTTCTTTCACCAGAGAAGTTAATTTCTCGTCGGTTTGATTTACAAATGTTGTTCCATGACTATTTTTCAGAAAATCAAAAAGCTCACCTTTTCCTTTTCTTACACCTTCTTCACCACCAAAACCTTCTAAATGGGCTTTCCCAAGGTTAGTAATAAACCCATGTGTAGGCTCGCAAATATTGCTCAACATGGCTATTTCTTTCTGGTGATTGGCTCCCATTTCTATCACAGCCATCTCGGTGTCGGCCGTCATTTCTAGTAGCGTCAAAGGAACGCCTATGTGGTTGTTGAGGTTTCCTTTGGTGGCATGAACTTTAAAATTCTTATTTAAAACTCTAACCAAAAGCTCTTTATTAGTCGTTTTTCCGTTTGAACCTGTCAGGCCTATCACCGGAATTTTAAATGTCTTTCTATGGAAATTGGCCAATTTTTGTAGTGTTTCTAGTACATCATCTACCAAAATACATTGTGGATTTTGGGCATGTTCCATTTCATCCACTACGGCGTAGCTCGCTCCAAGAGCGATGGCCTGCTCCGCAAAGTTATTGGCATTAAATTTTTCACCTTTTAAGGCAAAAAACACCTGACCTTCTCCTATTTTTCGGGTATCCGTTGTGATGCCCTTACTTTCTTTAAGTTTCTCGTAAATTTCTGCTATTTGCATTCGATCGTGTTTTCGATGTCAAAGTTCTGCCTTTTTGCTTAATTTCGTATTATCCTTTATAAAAATTGTGGCAGAATATTTCAAAACATTTTTAAAAACCACCAATCACGTGCTCAAAATTGAGTCTGATGAACATGCTATCAAAGCCATTAGTTTTGTAATAGTATTTGGAGGTCCCTCTGACATTCAGCCAAAGATATTGGAACAAGCACAACAACAATTAAAAGAATATTTTGAAGGAAACCGAAGGGAGTTTACTCTAAAGCTTGAGCCCCTAGGTACAGATTTTCAGAAAAAAGTATGGGCTTTATTATGCAAAATTCCTTTTGGAAAAACCTGGACTTACGCCGAAATGGCCAATAAGCTAGGCGATCCAAAAGTAATTAGAGCCGCGGCATCTGCCAATGGTAAAAACCCTGTGGCAATAGTAATTCCCTGCCATCGAGTGATAGGTACTAACGGTAGTCTCACAGGCTATGCGGGCGGATTGGAAAACAAAAGATATCTGCTTGATTTAGAAAATCGGGTGGCCAACGGCGTGATGGAATTGTTTTAAAAAGCCACAAAAATTTGGCTATTATGTGCATATATTTGTAAAAACAAACACCAAAAACACCCATGAAAGCTCTTTTGATAATTATTTCTGTTTTTTTGTCACTTAAATCTTTCGCTCAATCGGACACCATAACTGCCGCAACTGCCAAAAACTACATTGGTAAGGAAGTAGTTTTGAAAGGAATTTTGAAAGGTGTAAAACCTTATTCAGACCGCAATGGAAAAGACATCCTATTTTTGGATATTGACGAAAGCTATCCTAATTCTGAAATCGGTGTAACCGTTTTTCCAGATGCAGTACCAGAAGTTAAAATCACCAAAGACGATGTCGGACGAACTGTATTTATTTCAGGAGTAGTGCAAGACTATAAAGGTAAGCCAAGCTTGCCCATAAGCGAAGGCAAGCAGTTTAGGTTTAAGGAATGAAAAAATCGCCAATTGATTTTATTTCAATTGGCGACGCTTAAAAATGGAATTTCTTATAATTCCTTTATTCTGATATTCTTAAATGAAACCTCATTTCCGTGGTCTTGAAGTCCGATTTTGCCATTTGAGTATTTGCCAAATCCTTCCCAACCTTTAAATTTACTTACAGCAACCATAGCGTCCCATTCAGGGCCAGCGGTTGGGTAAGTTACAGCCAATATCCCGTTTTGCCAAACGGTTACTTGGTTATTCAACTTCTTGATTTTCACCTTATTCCATTCGCCAGCAGGTTTTCCTTTTGAAGCTGAAGGTATCATGTCATAAAGAGAACCCGATTTGCGGTTGCCGTTTTTTCCTTGTTTTGCATCTGGGTGGCCTTCGTCGTCTAAGACTTGTATTTCAGGACTAGTCAGGTAAGGGGTGCTGTATTTTGCATCTTCATATACACCATAAAAAATTCCGCTATTCCCGTTTTTGGCAATTTTCCAGTCCAATTCCAGCTCAAAGTTTTCGTAGGCTTTGTCAGATACTAAGTCGTTTACTTTGTAATCACTTTTGGCAGTTTGGTCGAATACAAAAGCACCATCTACGATTTTCCACTTGGCATTTACTGGCTCGCCAGCGTGGTTATAAATGTGCCAGTTTTTGAAGGTTTTTCCATCGCTTAGTTTCTCCCATTTACCCTTTTTCTGAGCAAAAGCAAAGCCCGAAACCAAAATAATTGCTAAAAGAATTACAATATTTTTTCTCATTTATTTATTTTTATAGTTGAACAAGCACAAATATATGTTTTATTTCAATAATATAAATAAATTATTTTAATAAGGCTTTTGTCTTTCCCATACTACCCCAATAATGGCTCTAATCCAATTCTAATTTGGCAGAAAGCCATTTTCTACATAACTTGTAACACTTTTCAACACAAAAAATGGCGGTAGTTTCTAGAAGAAATTTTTTAGAGGGTTTGTTTGATTTTAACCACAGCCGACTAGAAATTAATGCTAGTTTGGATGAATACACACAGCCACTCAACAGACTTCAGGTGCAACATTTGTTGCGAAGAGCCACATTTAGTTTGTCTAACAGTATTATCGATAAATATGTTGGTAAAACAGCCGCTTTTGTGGTGGATGAATTATTTGCCAAGGCAGACGCCAACATTAACCCAACACCTCCTTTTTTTGTAAATGACTACATAAAAAACCCAGGGAATCTTACTGGCAAGCAACGTGAGGAGGCGGAGGCTAAAAAGTCTCTAATAGGTGGAGAGTACAACCTTACTTTGGGCGAATGGTGGGTGGGCGTAATGAAAAGGGACTCCGAAAGTTTTTTGGAAAAAATGGTTCTTTTTTGGCATGACCACTTCGCTACACAGTTTGCGAGTTGCGATAACATTCCATCTATTTCGATGTACCGCCAAAACGAGTTGTTTAGAAAAAACTATGCAGGTAATTTCAGGACACTACTGGAACAGATTTCGATTG
Source organism: Leadbetterella sp. (assembly GCA_021740125.1). Taxonomy (GTDB): domain Bacteria; phylum Bacteroidota; class Bacteroidia; order Cytophagales; family Spirosomataceae; genus Leadbetterella. Next base: position 5,377 of record JAIPAJ010000235.1, read on the forward strand.
ACGGAGCAATGCTGAGGTATTTAAATGGCAATGAGAATATCAGTGAGTCGCCTAATGAGAATTATGCAAGGGAACTGATGGAGCTTTTTTCACTTGGTGTGGGTAACTATACAGAACAAGATATACGGGAAGCGGCTAAAATTTTGACTGGCTGGAAGGTAAACATGTTTCTCGATGAGGGTACGCCCTACAAGGCTTTTCTGAACTCGAATCAATTTGATAAGTCCTCCAAGTTATTCATGGGCGAAGTTTTTTCAGTAAATTATGAAGTGAACGAACAAAATGTATATAAAAACTCTGTTCAGAAACTCATTGATGTTATTTTAACTAAAAAGGGACAGGTTGCTGCTAAATACTTGAGCACCAAGATTTATCAATACTTTGTCTATGCTAATACACAAAAAACCGATAATGCGGTGGTGGATCAAATGGCTCAGATGATTGTCGACAATGGGTTTGAATTAAAGCCTTTGTTGAAAAAACTCTTCAAGAGTCAACATTTTTTTGATGACTTAAATATCGGCGTACAAATAAAATCGCCTGCAGAAACGATTATAGGTATGGTAAAACATATAGATTATAACGACCGATATCCAAGAAACATTATGGCAGCACTTGGTTTAGAACTTTTTAACCCGCCCAATGTGGCAGGTTGAAGAGGTT
>JAIPAJ010000021.1 GCA_021740125.1 Leadbetterella sp.
TCGGAATCGACCGCTTAACGATGATGTTGACCAACAATGCCAGCATTCAAGAGGTACTTTTCTTCCCGCAAATGCGACCTGAGAAAAAGGTAGAAATAGCAACCATAGAAGATTATGTAGCAGCTGGTGTGCCTGCTGTTTGGGTACCTGCTTTACAAAAAATGGGCTTTTATACCATTCCTGCTTTGAAAGAAGCCAATCCAAACAAAGTTTTCAATGACCTTGGCGGAATGCGTAAAAAACTGAAAATAGACGAAAAAATGCCAAGCAAGGAGGAAGTGGAGGCTTGGATAGCTTAATTGATAACTTTAAACAAAAAATCAGCGATTCCTTTGGGGTCGCTGATTTTTTTATGCTTCAATATTGATTTTTATTACCTCTTTCCAAAAAACTTCTTAGGCTTTTTATTTTCAGATGTTGAACTTCCTCCGGCACTGTGCGGCGATCGACCTCCACCACCTTGTACATTCGGCTTTCTGAAATTATTGTTTTGAGGTCTTCTGTGTTCTGATTTTGTGGGTGCTGGCTCGTCTTCCTCTATAGGTTCGTAGCCCGTCATGGTTTCTCTTACAAACTTTTGACCCAACAATTTCTCTATTCCTCTGAGGAAATCATATTCTTCATTACAAACCAAAGAAACTGCTTCGCCAGTAGCCCCTGCCCTACCAGTACGGCCTATGCGATGTACATAATCCTCAGGAACATTTGGCAGTTCATAGTTGACCACATGTGGCAAAAGCGGAATATCCAAACCTCTGGCAGCGATATCCGTAGCCACCAAAACCTGAATTTCTCCTTTCTTGAAATCGTCCAAGGCCTTAGTTCTTGCACCTTGCGACTTATTTCCATGGATGGCGGCTGAAGTTATATCTGATTTTTGGAGTTTTTCTGTGAGCTTATTGGCTCCATGTTTGGTTCTAGTAAAAACCAAAACCTGCTCCCAATTGCCCTCTTTGATCATTTTCACCAACATAGAAGGCTTTCTACCCTTGTCAGCTAAAATAACTCTTTGATCAATTTTTTCTACCGTCGTATTTTCTGGCGAGGCCTCCACCATTTCTGGGTCATGTAAAATACCTGCTGCCAACTGCTTGATTTCCAATGAAAATGTAGCAGAAAACAAAAGATTCTGACGACGCTCAGGAACTAAAGCCAAAACTCGTTTGATGTCTTTTGCAAAACCCATATCGAGCATTCTATCGGCTTCGTCTAAAACCAAAATCTCAACATTTGCCAGTGAAAGAGCTCTTTGTCCATGCAAATCCAATAATCGGCCAGGTGTGGCTACCAATATATCTACTCCGTTTTTCAATGTAGAAATCTGCGGATTGATATTTACACCTCCAAAAACCACCGTAGATTTTATATCTAAATAAACACTGTATTCTCTGATGTTATCATATATCTGAGCCGCTAATTCTCTCGTTGGTGTAAGAATTAATGACCTGATTTTTCTTCGTCCTTGGTTAGGCGTAGCAGACAAAATCTGTAAAATAGGTAAAGTAAAACCTGCTGTTTTACCTGTACCTGTTTGGGCAGAAGCCAAAATATCTTTTCTATCTAAAACAAGTGGGATGGCTTTTTCTTGAATTGGTGAAGGGGTGATATAACCTTTTTCTTTTACTGCTTGCAGTATCGGACTGGAGAGTCCTAAATTTTCGAATGACATAAATTGGTATTTTGAAATACCAGTTTTTGGTACTTCGATTAAAACGCAAAGGTACGGTTTATTATTCAGATTGTGGTTATGTGTAGTTTTTAGGATTTCTATACGACTCCATTAAATCAAAAAAAGCCATCAAAAGATGGCTATAAATCAAATTTCATTTAGATAAAAATTACACCCTAACAATCTCAGCACCAATAGCATTAAGGCGAGCGTCGATATTTTGGTAACCTCTGTCTATCTGTTCAATATTATCAATTATACTAGTGCCATCTGCAGAAAGAGCGGCAATTAATAAGGCAACCCCAGCACGAATATCTGGAGAGGTCATTCTGATTCCTCTTAAATTATATTGTCTATCCAAGCCAATAACTGTGGCTCTGTGTGGGTCACAAAGTATAATCTGAGCACCCATGTCTATCAATTTGTCTGTAAAGAACAACCTAGATTCAAACATTTTTTGATGAATCAAAACGGTGCCTTTGGCTTGAATGGCCGTTACCAAAATAATTGAAATCAAATCGGGTGTAAAACCTGGCCAAGGAGCATCATAAACCGTTAGTATAGAGCCATCTATGAGCGTACTTATTTTATAATTACTTTGAGCTGGAATATGAATATCGTCTCCTCTGAATTCCATTTCAATTCCTAATTTCCTGAAGGTATCAGGTATGATTCCCAATTCAGGAATTCTACAGTTTTTAATGGTTATCTCTGAACCTGTCATGGCCGCTAAACCAATAAAACTTCCAATCTCAATCATGTCAGGCAACATTGTGTGCTCACATCCATGAAGTTCTTTTACGCCTTTTATAATCAATAAATTAGAACCCACACCAGATATTTTGGCACCCATACTGTTGAGCATTTTGCATAATTGCTGCAAATATGGCTCACAAGCTGCATTATATATAGTGGTAGTGCCTTCGGTAAGTACGGCGGCCATCAAAACATTGGCAGTTCCTGTCACAGAAATCTCTTCCATCCAAATGTAGGAGCCTTTCATTTTTGAACCATCAATAGAATAGAAAGAATCGCCTGGGTCATATGAAAATTCTGCTCCCAACTTTTGGAAACCAATAAAATGTGTATCCAATGGCCTTCTACCTATTTTGTCACCGCCTGGTTTTGGAGCTTTTCCTCTTCCAAATCGACCCAACATAGGCCCAAGCAGCATCACAGATCCTCTAAGTTCTGCGGCCTTATTTTTATATTCTTGCGTTTCGAAGTATTCAAATTTGACATCGTCAGCTTCGAATTTATACACACCCTCTCCCATTTTGCTACGCTTAACGCCCATGTCCTCTAGGAGTTCCATGAGTTTATTTACGTCTCTGATGTTTGGGATATTATGAATAATTACGGGCTCTTTGGTCAACAAAACAGCACACAATATCTGCAATGCTTCATTTTTTGCACCTTGGGGAACAAGCTCCCCTTTTAATTTTCTTCCACCTGTTATTTTAAATGACGACATATCTATTATTGAGGTCTTCTTCTATTGTTATTATTGTTAAAACGGTTTTTGTTGTTGCCGTTGTTATTGCCATTACCACCATTAGGGTTGTTGGGCCTTTGATTGGGATTTCTGTTAAATCCACTTAATTTGTTGCCTTCACCGGTTGCACGAGGGTCTCTTCTTTCATTCCCTCTTTCAGGGCGATTAGAGAAATTCTGGTAAGAAGGCCTTGGTCTATTTCCGCTACCATCTTTTGGATTGGCGTCGTCAATCATGCCATTTTCAACCAAGAAATCTATCTCTGGTTTGAGCTTCCCGCCCGAAAGTTCCATGATTTGATTTAAACACACTTGGGTTTCCACAGAGTCTTTGTTCCAGTTGAGAAAAAACGACTTCATCAATCTAACCAAATACGAAACAAAAGCCTTTCTCTCGTCGAAAGTTTCAGCCACTATGGCCTTCATGATCAATAACTCCAGATTTCTTCCATAAAACTTATGCTTCAGTTTAGACTGACTATAAGGTATTTGCATGGGTTTTTTACCCAAAATCTCTTTAGGTGGCGGTGGAAATGGGCTATCTACATCTAGGTCAAAGTTGGCCATGATGTACAAGTCGTCCCAAAGTTTTTTACTGTAGTCGGCTCCATCTCTCATCTGCGGATGAATCTGACGCATGAGCTCTACCAATATATGGGCGTGCTTAGTTCTTTTTTCTTTTTCAGGAATGGATACGATCTGCTCGACCAGTTTCTGAACATTACTTCCGTATTCTTTCATATAAATATCCCGCGAGAGGATTTGGAATTTTCTTTAATATTAAACTAAAACAGGAAGAATCTAAAATTTCAAACTGTAGAATAGGTTTTTCAAAGACAAATTTAATCAAAAATTGTTAAATCTAATAAAAATTAGAAACCCCATTAAATTTTATTAAATTACTAACGTTTTAGTTTGAAATAGTATTTTCAGCCGTTCGTACAATTTTATTTAGCTTTTTGTGGAAAATCTATTTAATTGCATTTGTATTTTTACTATTAATCAATACATTTTTTTTTCTATTAATCAATTTAAAAATCCTTTATGAAAAGACTAATCTACCATCTCGGTCTGCTGTTATTAGTTTGCCAGGTGACATTCGCTCAACAGCTCAATCTCAAAGAAAAACTTCCAATGGATCCTTCGGTGAAAGTAGGTAAACTCAAAAATGGGCTTACTTATTATATCCGAAAAAACGTAGAACCTAAAAATCGTGCTCAACTTAGACTCGTAATAAAAGCAGGTTCTATTCTCGAAGACGATGACCAAAGAGGTTTGGCTCACTTTATGGAACACATGGATTTTAACGGAACAAAGAATTTCCCAAAAAACGAAATGGTGAATTTTTTAGAGAAAAACGGTATTCAGTTTGGTGCTGACCTTAACGCATACACCAGTTTTGATGAAACCGTTTATATGCTTCCTGTTCCAACAGACACATTGGCTAAGCTCGATAAATTTATGATGGTATTGTCAGAATGGGCAGCATATGCCACCCTAGACCATGCCGAAATTGACAAAGAACGTGGAGTAGTTTTGGAAGAATCAAGACTCAGAAAGGGTGCACAGTCAAGAATTCAAGAGAAACTTTTGCCTGTGATATTTAGGGGATCAAGATATGCACAAAGATTACCAATTGGCTTAGATGATATTATCCAAAATGCTCCATATGATGCAGTAAGGAGATTCCATAAAGATTGGTATAGACCTAACCTGCAAGCAGTGGTGGCCGTCGGAGATTTTGACCCTGCCCAAATGGAAGAAATGATTACCAAGTATTTTGGAGGAATCCAAAACCCTGCTAAACCGAAAGAAAGAGTTAAATACGAAGTTCCACTCAAAGGCGGCACAGAGGCTATCGTAATCACAGACAAAGAGCAGCCTTACAATATGGTTCAATTGTATTATTTGCAACCCGAGAAAAAACAAATAACGGCTGAAAATAGAAGAGAAAACATAATGACCTCGCTTTTTAACAGCATGATTAGCCAACGTTTACAGGAATTAATGCAGAAAGCCGACCCACCTTATCAGTTTGGATCGAGCAACTACTCGTCGTTTTTGGGTAATTTAGATGCACTTACTGTTTTTGCCGTAGCCAAAGGTGCTGATGTAGAAAAAGCTTTGAAAACTGTTTTAGATGAAAACGAGAGAGTTTCCAAATTTGGTTTTACGGAAAGTGAACTTCAAAGAGCCAAAATGCAATACAAAAGCGGTGTAGAAAAACAATACAAAGAAAAAGACAAAACCGATTCGGAGAATTTTGTAGAAGAATTGGTGGGTTGTTTCTTAAACGATGTGGTCATGACCGACATTGAATATGACAACCAATTCATCAATCAGCATTTGGAAGGCATAAAGCTAGCAGAAATAAATGCTCTGGTCAAAAAACTCATCACCAAAGAAAACCGTGTTTTGGCTTTGATTGGTTCTGAGAAAGACAAGGCCAGTTTACCCACAGAAGCACAATTGAAAGGCTGGTTAGACAACACCGGTTCAAAAATTACGGCTTATGTTGACGAGGCTGTAGCCACATCGTTGGTAGAGAAAAAGCCAAATCCAGGAAAAATAGTTTCTGAAAATAAAATTGAAGAAATTGGGGTAACTGAAATTGTATTTGAAAATGGTTTAAAAGTAAATTTAAAACCTACCGATTTCAAAAACGATGAGATAAAATTCAGAGGAAACAGTTGGGGTGGAAACTCACTTTACGAAGATGCCGACTTTATGAATGCGGCGTTTAGTTCTATGATAGCTTCAACCAGTGGAAATGGCAATTTAAAAGCCTCGGCTTTGTCGAAGTTTATGTCAGGAAAAGTGGCTCAAGTAAACGCATCTGTGGGTGGTACCTCAGAAGCCATTTCGGGATCGTCTTCAGTAAAAGACTTTGAAACTGCCCTTCAGATGGTTTATAACAGATTTACCAACAATAAATTAGACCCAGAAGCTGCCAAAGGTGCATTGGCCAACCAGAAAGACTTTATGCAGAACATGGAAAAAACGCCAACACCTGAAAAAGTTTTCAATGACAGTGTGCAAGTGGTGATGGGCAATGGTGCTTACCGTGCTCAACCCATGACATCCGAAAGAATGGCCAAAGTAGATCCAGTAAAAGCCATGAAAATTTTCAGTGAAAGATTCAATAACGCTTCTGACTTTGAATTTACGTTTGTTGGCAATTTTGATATCGAAAAAATCAAACCTTTATTGGCAACCTACTTAGGAGGTATACCAGGAACACAGAAAAAAGAAATCTTCCGCGACCTAAACATTGTACCTCCGACTGGAAAAATCTCTAAAATTGTAAAGAAAGGCACAGAGGATAAAGCTAGAGTATTGTTGACCTATTCGGGCAAATATGCACCAAATGAAGCTGAGGAACTTCAAATAAGAGCCTTGGGAGATATTTTAAACATTAAACTTACCGAAAAACTTCGTGAAGAAGAGAGTGGCGTTTATTCACCCTATGTCGGAGGAAGTACCAACAGAGTCCCCATGCCGCGTTATATGTTTAGAATAGGATATGGTTGCTCACCAGCCAATGTGGAAAAACTGATTGAAATTACTTTGAAAGAAATAGAAAAAATCAAGTCCAATGGAGCGGATGCAGTGGATATTGAAAAGTTTGTTTCAAAACAAAAACTCGATTTTCAGACTAATCTAAAAAATAACGATTTTTGGTTGGGTTCTTTGGCCGCAAAATATCAGAATGGAGATAGAGTCGTGACAATACCTACAGAAGATAAACTACTTGATTTGCTGTCAGTTGAAAGCACCAAAGCCACAGCAAACAAATATCTAAGCGGCGAGGATTTCATCAGAATTGTTCTTTTGCCAGAAGATAAGTAAAAGAGGATGCAGATATTAAAGAAAAGGCTGCTCAGTTTACTGGGCAGCCTTTTTTTATGTTTTAAAAAATTCGTCTATTATTTCAAAGCACTCGTAACAGGCTGACCAACAGTACCGTTTGGTTCTAAAATCTTAAGTAACATCGCAATGGTTGGGGCAATATCAGAAATGTATGTTCTGTTCAGATTTTCACCTTTATTTATACCCCATCCGTAAAACAACAAAGGCACGTGGGTGTCGTAGGCATACATGGTACCATGGGTAGTGCCCTTGGTATAACCTTGAAACCAAGCTGGCTCTACCAAAATCATCACTTCTCCGCTTCTTTTTGGATTATAAATATTGGTGAGTTTATCTCTAAAATAAGAAGGCACCTCGTTCACATCTCCTTCCGAAAGATTTATCACATTATAAACGCCATCAATCGCAGCAAATTCATTTTTCAAAACTGCTGTAACTTGGTCAATCGTGATGTTTTTCTGTCCCAACAAAACTTTATTTAGGTAAAACTGATAGTTATCTGAATTGATAAGATACTTACCTTCTCCAAACTTAGCAACTAAAGCAGCCTCCGCTTTTTTCTCCAATTCTCCTCCTAGAAAAATGCCTGCTGGCACATTGTGTTTCTTCAAAAAAGCAGGAATTTCCGCCACGCCATGGTCTGCAGAAAGGAAAACTGTGTAATTTCCTATTCCCAATTTCTTATCCAAATGAAGTAATATCTCTTCCATGTTTTTGTCCAATCTCAGGTAAACATCCTCAATTTCTTTTGATTGGGCACCAAAAGCATGGCCAGTATAATCAGGTGTTGAAAAACTAACTGTCAAGAAATCAGTCTCATTACCCATTCCCATTTTTTCAGAATCAATGGCGGCCAATGCAAAGTTTTTGGTGAGTTCGTTGCCAAAATACGACTGAGCCAGGCTGCCCATAGTAACTTTATGCGGAAAAACCGCTTTCGTTTCACCTGATATAGTGGCCTCGTACGGTTGGTCATCTTCTTCCGTTTCTGTATAATTTGCCAAGGGCTGCAATGGCTCCCACATTTTTGTGATATACTGTTGAGGCAGTTTTTTATCGTTGAAAGTCTTTACCCAATCTGGTAAAGTTTTCTGATAATAGTCACTGGTGATCCAGTTTCCGCTAGCTGCATCGTACCAATAGGCCAAACCTGTATGTCCAGCAGGTAAGATAGCTCCTCTATCTTTAAAAGCAATTCCGATTACTTTTGATTTAAACTGGGTTGCTATTCGAAGTTGGTCAGTTATCGAGGTCACTTTCATGTTTCGAGGTGACATTTTCCCAGCCGAAGCACTTCCAGTTCCTACTACGTTGACTGTAGAGTCTGCAACCACATACATGCTTGCTGAACTATTTTTTTCAAACCATTCATTACCCACAATACCGCTGATGGCAGGCGATGAACCGTTAAATATATGTGCATGACCTGGACCGGTAACAGTAGAGGCGTAATGGTAATGATTGTTTCGGCAGTTGTAGCCCTCATTCATCATTCTTTTAAAGCCTCCTGTTGCGTATTTTGAGTAAAAGCGATAAAGATAATCATAACGCATTTGGTCCACTACTATGCCTACCACCAATTTGGGTTTTTCTACTTTAGGTTTTTGTGAAAAAGCCATTGCCGAAAACAAAAGCAAAAAACTTAATAATTTTATATTCATTTGTATTAATTTTCAACAAAAATAGGTTTTTATTTTAGACCCAAAAACAATTTAAGATTAAGTGTGTTTTAAAATAGATAAAATTAGAAAATGGAGATAGCAATTAAAATTGGGATAGTTCTGGGTGTTTTTCTTTTGATGGAAGGTGTGGCTTGGTTTGCTCACAAATATATCATGCACGGTTTTGGATGGAAATGGCACGAAGACCACCACAATATGCACAAAGGTTTTTTTGAAAAAAACGATTATTATGCATTGGTTTTCACCCCAATAGCCATCTTTTGTATAGTTTTCGGAGATTTAAATGCGGAATATTGGTATCTCTTTCACATCGGTTTAGGCATTACGCTTTACGGGCTTTTCTATTTTATTTTCCACGATTTGATAGTACACAGAAGGTTAAAATTCAAGTTTACAACCAAAAGTAAATACATGAAACGCATCATGTATGCCCACTATGTTCACCACAAAACACACACCAAAGAGGGGGCAGAGGCATTTGGTTTTCTTTATGCACCAAAAAAATACGAAAAGAAATCATAATTGTGATTTTTGTAAAAATTATTGGTTATTTCTGATAAATTCATCTTTGATTAGACTTCTTTGGGGCATATTTTAAAAACAGGTTGTCTAAATAGTTAAATTGCGGCTTGAACCTTCAAAGCAGTTTATGTTTTCTCATATCACCAAAGATTTTTTTGGTAACAAGCAGAGTTTTTCCATTGGTCTTATTTTTATTTCTGTAGGACTTCTATTTGGCAATTGGGCCACTTTTATTCCTTTTGTAAAAACCAAGTTTGACCTTGACGATGCCCAGCTCGGGCTGCTTTTGCTCAGTCTGCCATTTGGTGCCTTAACCATGAATCCTGTTGCAGCCACTTTGGTGAGGAGAATTGGCATGCAAAAAACCTCTGTTTTTGGCATTGGCTTTATGTTGTTGGCTTTTAGTTTATTGCTAAACGCACCAATGGTTTATTTACAATCTTTTTTCTTATTTCTATGTGGTTGCGGCATTTCTATCACCAACGTAGGCATGAATACTTGTGTAGGGGCCATTGAGCATCATTACGGTATAAAAATAATGAGTACGTGCCACGGTATGTTTAGCTTAGGACTCATGTTTGGGTCTATTTGCTCCAGCTTGTTTGGCGGCATGGGCTTATTGCCAGGCATTTACATGAGTATTATCGGTGTATTATTATTTTTTGTTCTGCTTTTTGCTCAAAAGGATATTTTCCTAATCAAAGAAGAAATACACGAAGCAATTATTGAAAAATCGAAATTTTCGTTTCCCAAAGGAAGTTTTCTATTAATGATCGTCATCGGTTTGTGCGTTAACATTACGGAAGGAACCATGGCCGACTGGTCAGCAGTTTTCATGAGAGACGTAGTAAAAACCTCCACTTATTTTGAAGGCTGGGGTATGGCTGGCTACTCACTTTTTATGGCTTTTGGCAGGCTAATTGGCGACAAAATTATTCCTAGATTTGGAGCCAACAAAATACTTTTTTACGGAGGAATATTAAGTATTTTAGGAATAGTGGTTGTAGTTGCACTCCCTTATACTTTTTCAGCAATTATAGGTTTTGCATTAGTAGGAGCCGGCGTTTCGTGTGGGGCACCTATACTTTATGCAAGTGCCTCTAGAGTCCCAAACATGGCCAAAGGCTCTGGTTTAGCCATCATGAATACATTTGCCATGGGTGGATTTTTATTTGGTCCCGTTTTAATAGGTTTTATCTCAAAAGCCACTACTCTTTCTATTGCCTTTGGGTTTATTGCTACGTTAGGTATTGTTTGGGTGATTCAGAGTAAGAGAGTCAAGCTTTTTTAAACGATTAACTTTTGATTTTACCTTTTGATTTTGCATTTTTGGTTTTTTAAAATAAATCTTTAGTCGACCTCCTGAATGCATTTACGAATTGTCACAACATTAATCTCAATTTTGTGTTTTCACCAAAATATTTATGGTCAATTCAAATTTGAATTATTTAAAGATTATAATAAATCTCACAAATATTCAGAAGTAAGCGATTTATTTAAAACTGGAAATAATTCGTTTATTGCCACTCTGACTACTGAAAAATTCAATTCGTATGTGCAGTCAATTTCCTACCATGATATTTTGAAGATTAAAGATTCAACAGCAAGTATCATAAAAATTAATAGCACAGCAAGACCAAGTATTATAGGAGGAAATAATACTATTTTTTTCGAACATGACTACCGTCTAAAATCCGCCAGAAATGATTCCATTTTCGCCTTTACAAACGCCCAAATTAGCTATAATAAATCCAACACATTAATATTTGGCGACCAAATAGTTTTTGAAAGATATAATCCAGCTCTTAACAAATTTGAACTAGTGGTATCAGAACATGGAGGGTCTAATGAATTAATAATTCCTTCCATAAATTTCAATGATAACACCTCTACAATGCATAAAATTGATTCCACAAATTTTTTAATTGTTGCTCCAGACGAAATAACAGACTCAACAAAGTTTTTAAAAATAAACATTGAGACCGGGTTTTCAAATTTTCTGAACAAAATCCCTGGACGTAATTACAGATTATTTTCCACAACTGAAAGCTACCCGATATTCGCAAAAGGTTCATCCATTTTTTATCAATATAATATTAATACGGACACGGTAGAATTAATTAATCTTCCAAAGTACTTCTGGGAAAGGCATAAAATAAGTGCTCGCAATACAATTCTTTATTCTCATCAAAATTTTGACTATTCTATTAGAGGGGTTGGCATCTATAACTTCGAAACTCGAGAAAGTTTAGAGAATAACAACTTTAGTTTAGCAAGTTTTATAGGTAGCTCTGGAAATCATGTATATTTCAATGGCTCGGAGAACAAGACTAATAAATATTTTATTTTCCATAGCGACACATTATTACAAAATGTGTCAAAAGTTGAGATATCACTTAATCCGAAATCCACAAATATCCTACAAAAATTCGTATTCAAAGACTGTCTTTATTTGATACATGAATATAAAGCAAACTATCACATTTATTGGCCTGGCCAATACATTGAAGTAATTAAGTATAACCCAATTACCGAAACATCAGAAATAATATTTAATTCAGAGGAAAGAGGTCTGAATAGAAACTATTTCGACCTTGTTACAATTGAAGATTTAATAATTTGTGAAAACAAATTTTATTTCAACACAAACAGGTCAGGAAGAGCTTGGCATAATCAACAAAAAGAAGGGCATTTACTGAGGGAGAGTAATGGAACAAAAAGTGGTACCCAAATTTTTTACTCTGCCACAAATTATAACCATGGCTCCGATATTAGATCACTTTCCAAAATTGGTAATAATATCTTTTTCTGGGCACAAAAAGGTAATGGTTTTGAGCTGTTAAAAACAGATTGTTCGCCTTTTAATATCACCCCAACTATTGATTCGGTATTTATTCATGTTAATTTTGAACCTGCCGACCTTAAAATCCTGGAATTAAATAATAAATTAATTTTTCAGGCCATACCAGATTCATATCCTCCTAAAGTATTCTCATCAACCGGTAAAAAAGAAGAAACAAAAAAAATAATTGATTTCTCTTTGGGAGAAAAATACTTCATTAATGATAGTCTAATATACTTTTCAAGCGACCCTAGGACGATTTATAAAACAAATGGGGATTCCTACAGTATTGTTTTAACTGAGAATTTCATAGCAGATTACACCATAGTAGGAGATAAAATCTATTATTTTGCAGGTACACAATATAATCAGTTAAGTTTGTTTGAATATAACCTTATCACCAACCAAAGGCATCAAATAGCTGAATTTCAAAACTTAGGTTATAATTACCCAAAATTCCACAAAGTAATTAATAATAGACTCATTTTTATTATTAGAGATATTCATAGTTCATATCAAGCACATTCTTTGGATTTACTAACAAAAAATATTGAATTTCTTACAACTCTGAATGAAGAATTTAGTGTAAAAATGGTATTACTGAAAAACAAAATTTACTTCTTCACATTGAGACATATTTTTGAAACTGATGGGTTTGCAATCAATACGAAAGTTATTCTGAATAGAGCTTCTGGTGCCTACATATTAAACACAGCATTCGAGTCGAATAATAACTTTGCTTTTTTTTAGAACACTTTGAGAACGACGGTATTCAAACTAGTATTCCCGTTCTATTTGATGGAATTCATTTTCAATATTTTAACAATTTCCCACTTCAGGAATGGGAAGTTGATATATCAGATGATGCAGTTTATTTTAGGTTTAATGATTCTACTTATGTGTCATTTGGAACGTCAGATAGCACCTATTATTTATGTAAAGAAAGCATTCAAGATTTAGTTCAAATAAACAACTATACATTTTTTTTAATTACGACCGACCAAATTGGTAAGGAGTTGTATGTTTTGAAAAGATGTAAAAACAATGAAATCCTAACTGTAAATCAAGATAAAGATCAGATATTCAGTACAAATAGTTTTATAAGATCAACTCAGGTTGTAGAAAGTAAACACTTAATATATCGAGCTGGAAACTCTATAGAACTCAACCCTGGTTTCTCAACCTCACCACAAACTCTATTTAAAGCAGAAATAGAGACTTGTGAAAATTAGGTTTTGAGCTAAATCAGTAAATTAATACAATAATTTGTATTTTTTTGAACTCACAAGATTTTATGGAAAAACAAACTAGAAAACTAAACTCCAATTCAGTTCTTCTAAATTCTAAATCTAAAAAAAACTTTATGGAATTTATGGTCCGAATATTGGTCCTCAAATATCTATAGCAATTCTAAGCATTCAAAACCGTATATGCCTTCTCATACCCTTCTTTTATGATGGCTTTAATGATGTCAATATCAAAATCCGTCAGCTTGATATTTACGGAAACATCTGGCCTAATGACCGTGAGCTTTATTTTTTTGTTGAAACTAAAGCCCGCCACTGACATCAAGTTTTGGTTATAATGCTCTGCCCATTCCAAGTCATTATTTTCAAGTTGATTTACTGAAATATCCTTTATTCGTTCAATCAAAGTCAATAAACTTCGGTAATTGATAGGCTCCATTTCTCGCTTTTTTGGATGTGTGGCTATGGCATAAATCTCTGTGGCTCCATCGGCTATGGCTTTTTTCAAAGGCACTACCTCTCTTATTCCGCCATCCAAATACACTTCTTTGTTGTCGTTGCCTATCTGAATACCCGGCATAATAATGGGCAATGAACTGCTTGCCCTAAGAAAATCTAAAAAATGCTGCTCAAGCGGATCTGCATAGTGCATTTCGCCTGTATGAATATTCACGGCACCAACTTTCAAAGCTATTGGGCTTCTTCTTAAAACCGTTAGATCTAAATATTTTTTTAGTTTTTCATGAAGCGGATTGGTATCTAAAAGCCCGTCAAAACGACTCATAAGCGTATCGATCCCTAAGCTCCATTTTGATTTTAATATACCAATATCAGATGGTTGGGTGATGTTTTCTAGCCAAAACTGTAGAAGCTTTTTGTTTACCAAATCCCAATTGATTTCTTGATTGGCCTTGAATTGAAGTCCAGCTTCATTCGCCATAAAAGCGGCATTGAGTGCCCCAGCAGATATGCCATAAATCATGTCAGGCTTAAAACCGGTTTCTAAAACTGCTTGAATTGCTCCGACTTGCCATGCACCTTTCAATGAGCCTCCACCCAAAACCAATGCTTTCATGTGAAATTATATATTTTCACCAAAAATATAACAGAAACAACAATAAATCGAAATTATTTATGAATAAAACCAATACTGACATGAAAACCGTCAGCTTTTATATTATATAATTTAGGTGAATTACTTGGTCCAATATTCTGCAAAGAGTAAGATTTTATACTTTTTTCGTAACGTACATCAAAGAAAAACGACCCAAACTCGAACCCTAATCCCACATTAAAATTCATAATAGGCCTATTAAAAAACTGGTGGTTAAGTTTTCCTTCGGCAATAAATTCTGAAAGAGCATCTTTCATTTCATTATTGAGTTTGTAGGCAAAATTAACAGTTGGCCCAAAAAATATGCGGGATTTATTAGAGCGAATACCAATCAAAAGTGGCATGTCAAAAGATGAGAATGAACCATTCACACGCTTGTATAAACTCCCATCGGTTTTTAACAAGTCAAATTTCCCTGCTTTGGAGGAATATATCAATTCAGGTTGAATAAAAAATGAACCTCTAACAAATCTTGCAAAAACTCCACCGCTGTAACCCGTCCCAAAAAGTTTATTATTAACAAACTGATTTTTGACGATTTTGCCGTTTTGATCTAAAACTGGCAACCCACTTGGACCAACTTGATCAATGGTATTCTCATTGATGTTATATTTCCCTCGGCTCCCACTTATTCTAGCTCCCCAAGAAAACCTCCACTTGTCACGACGATATTCTTCAGAATAACTCATGGTGTCAAAAACAATGGGTTTAACCTTCAAACTGGTATCAATGGGCATAATTGTTGTGTCTGGTTTAGTTATTTGAGCCATTCCAAACGAGCTTATGAAAACAAAAAAAACAAGAAATAATTTATGCATATTGGGTGAAATTTCGGAGAAATCACAGCAAAAACTGAGCCAAAGGATATGTTTATTCTAGATTATCATGGTAGTTAATCTGCAAATACAAACGGGTTTATTTTCTTCGTTGGTAATCTTTATATCCCACACGTGGGTTTTTGCCCCCACATGAATGGGTGTCACTTTACCATAAACCCAACCAGTTTTTACTGCTCTCAGGTGATTGGCATTGATTTCTAAACCTACGGCCTTTTGTAGTTCGGGGTTTTCCAAGCACAACATGGAAGCAATACTTCCAATAGTTTCAGCCAAAACTACAGAAGCACCGCCATGCAAGATCCCAAATGGCTGATGTGTGCGACTATCTACTGGCATACGGGCAATAATAAAATCGTCACCAAGCTCTGTAAATTCAATTCCAATAAGTCCTGGAAGTGTGTTTTTCCCAAAAGTATTGAGGCTTTCTAAATCAAAATTTTTATTAAACATGGTATTCTATGTAAATTTGTCAAAAATATCTAAAAAGAGGGGAATTATACTTATGTCAAAAAAAGAAATCTATTTAATCAGACACGGGGAAACCGATTATAACAAAAGAGGGATTGTTCAAGGAAGTGGCATTGATGCTGATCTGAATGAAACAGGCAGAAATCAAGCTGAGGCATTTCATTCGAAATATGGGGATATTCAATTTGAAAAAGTGTATACCTCATCCCTTGTTCGCACCCATCAAACAGTAGAAAAATTTTTAAAAAAAGGAATTCCCCATGATATTTTACCTGAACTTAACGAAATCAGTTGGGGCGAAAAAGAAGGCCAAGAACCCACCACAGAAGATAATGCGTATTACGCTCATCTAACCAAAAGTTGGAGCGAAGGTAATATAAATCTAAAACCAACAGGCGGAGAAAGTCCAGTGGAAGTGGCTGATAGATTGAAAGTTGGACTTAAGAAAATCATTGAAAATTCTGAAGAAAAACTCATCTTAGTAGCCATGCATGGAAGAGCCATGCGGGTGTTGTTATCGCATATTTCAAATCTGCCAATTTCTGATATGGATACATTTCCACATCAAAACACCTGTTTGTATAAATTGGAATATTGCTATGCCAAGGATGCTTTTGAGATACTTTTAAGAAATGATGTGAGTCATTTGGAGTAATTTCAAAAAAAAACATAAAACCATATTTCGGCCTTTCGCCAATAAAAATCCCCGACAGTAAAGAAGATTCTATTTAAATTTTCATAATTCGTAGTTTTGATAAAATATTTGATGAATGAATTTTAAGCAGTCATATTGGCTTTTTCAGATTTCGGGATGGACCTTATACACCCTTTCCGACTTCATCAACTATTTTTTGTTTTGGAATTTTAACTACGAAGAACTCGAAAACCTAGTTTTTAATTCCATCATAAATATCCTTGTAGGAATTTCGCTCACCCATTTATTTAGGGTAGTTTTCAAAAAATACAATTGGATAAAACTCTCTATTCCTCAGCTTATTATTAGAAGTTTCATTGGCATTATCCTTATCACTTTCTTGTTTTATGCCATTAACATCAGCCTTGATGAAGACATTATAGACACCTCCAAATCCAACTGGTTATTAAGAGATATTGTATATGTGGTCAATCTAAGCAAACCGATTTTGATTTGGGTTTTGGTATATATTTTTTATGCCTACACCAACGAACGCCGCAATGATGCCATTGAACGCATAAAACTCCAAACTTCCATAGAAGCCACCGAAGCAAAAATATTAAGAGCACAAATCAACCCGCATTTTATGTTTAATGCCTTGAACAGTATCCGGGCTTTGGTTCTGGAAGACCCCACCAAGTCACAGAAAGGCATTACACAGCTGTCAAATATATTAAGAAGTGCACTGGTAGCCGACAGAAAGACCACCATCTCGCTCAAAGAAGAGTTGAAAACCATTGAAGACTACCTGGAACTTGAAAAAGTGAGATATGAGGAACGTTTACAAATCATGTGGGATGTGGACGTGAATACACTCAATATCCAGGTGCCACCGATGATGTTGCAAACTTTGGTCGAAAATGCTATCAAACACGGTGTACAAAAAGCACCTCGATGGGGTTATGTGGAAATAAACACCAGCAAAGTTTACAATAATTTAGTTATAAAAATCAGGAATACGGGCGTTCTAAAAAATACGGAAAACGCAAATATTGATGGCGGATTTGGACTGAAAAACACCGAAAAACGCCTTCAATTATTGTATGGTAAAAACGCCTCATTCGAAATTTATCAAGAAGATCACCAGACAGTTACTGCTGTCATAAAAATACCTCTAAGTATATGAAAACCATCATTATCGACGACGAAAGACTTGCTAGGAATGAACTGAAGAGACTTTTGGAGGAATTCCCGAAAATCAATGTTGTGGCCGAAGCAGCCAATGCCGATGAAGCCATTGAACTCATCGACGAACATCAACCAGATTTGCTATTCCTAGACATTCAGATGCCCGGCAAAAATGGATTTGAACTTTTAGAAATCATTGAAGACAGAGTTCCAGAAGTTATTTTTACTACAGCTTACGACGAATATGCCCTTAAGGCATTCGAGTACAATGCTTTAGACTACCTAATGAAACCCATTGACAGCAGCCGTTTGGCTGAAGCCATCGCAAAAGTTGAGGCTGAAATTAAGCGGTCAGAGAAGCTTTCTTCGGACACGAACGTTCAATACCTAACAGAAAACGACCAGGTTTTTGTAAAAGATGGGGAAAAATGTTGGTTTGTAAAACTCGGAAAAGTGAGACTTTTTGAGTCGATGGGAAATTATGTAAGGCTGCACTTTGAAGACCAAAAACCAATGATTTTGAAGTCTTTGAATAGTTTGGAAGAAAAACTTGACCCTAAAAGCTTCTTTAGAGCCAACCGCAAGCACATCATAAACTTACAATGGGTAGAGAAAATAGAGCCTTGGTTTTCTGGAGGATTATTGGTTACACTCAAAGGAGGAGAGAAAAGTACACCACTTGAAAAAATTGAAATATCTCGTCGCCAAGCGATAAAGTTCAAAGATTTAATGAGTCTATAATGCGGATTCTCATTGCCCCAGATTCATTCAAAGATTCACTTTCGGCCCAAAAAGTAGCTGAAAGCTTAGCCAAAGGAATAAAAAACGAATTCCCAAAAGCAGAAATCACGCTTTTGCCTTTGGCAGATGGTGGTGAAGGAACTTTGGAGGTCATCAAAGGAGATTTGGAGTATGTTCAGTGTACGGCATCTGATCCACTTTTCAGAAAAATTGAAAGCAAATATCTTTGGGATGGAAAAACCAAAACTGCTTTTGTGGAAATGGCTCAAATTTCTGGACTCGAACTTGTATCTGAAAACGAGCGAAATCCATTAAAAACCAGCACTTTAGGAACAGGAGAATTGATAGCCCATGCCTTGAAAAGACAAGCCAAAAAAGTTATACTTTTTGTCGGAGGCTCAGCTACCAATGATGGTGGAATAGGCATGGCGGCTGCTTTGGGCTATATATTCTTGGACATAAATGGAAATACATTGAATCCAAATGGCGAGAGCTTGAATGAAGTTCATAACATAGCACACCAAAGTGTATTTGACCTCTCAAAAACAGAATTTATCGTAGCCACCGACGTGACCAATCCTTTCTTCGGTGAAAATGGTGCAGCTCACATTTATGCTAAACAAAAAGGTGCGAATCCTGAACAAATAAACTTTTTGGATAAGGGACTCCAAAACCTAAATTCGCTTCTGAAGAAAACCCAAAACATTGATTTGCAAACCGTTGCAGGAAGTGGAGCTGCGGGCGGATTGGCAGGGGGAGCTTATGCCTTTTTAGGAGCAAAAGTAGTTTCAGCCGCAGAGGAAATCTTCAAAATATGTGATTTAGAGACCAAAATTGAGCAATCAGATATCATTATTTCCGGAGAAGGCAGAATAGATTCACAAACTTGGAATGGCAAACTTATTTCGAAACTCCTTGAAAACTCAAATAAGAGAAAAGTGATTTTGATAGGCGGAACGGTAGAAACAGACTTAACTGATAAACCTAACATCATAAAAACCTTTCAAATCAAAACACCTGAAATGTCTTTGGATTTCGCAAAGGCAAATGCTGCGGAATTATTGGTCGATAAAGGAACTGAAATCGGGCGATATTTAATTGATTTTATTACCTAATTTCAAAATAATCATAGGATATTTCACCAAAAAACCTTTATTTAGCTTAAAATTTACAACAGAATATATATGAAATACCTTTGGGGTGTTGACCTTGGTGGAACCAAAATCGAATGTATCGTAATAAATGCCGAATCTGGTGAAATCTTAATTAGAAAACGAATTGATACTGAGGCGGATAAAGGATACAAACATATTATTTCTCAAATTGGCCTTCTGATAAATCTTGTAAAAGAAGAAACTGGCCTTAAGCCAAATGCCATTGGATTTAGTACTCCTGGTACCTTAGACCCCGGCTTACAAACCATGAAAAACTGCAATACAGTTTGTATGAATGGCCAGCCGATGAAAAAGGACTTGGAGGATTTGCTGAAAATCAGAATAGAAATGGCCAATGATGCCAACTGTTTTGCATTGGCCGAGGCTACAATGGGTGCAGCCAAAGACCTCAATGCAGAAGTAGTTTTTGGAGTAATAATGGGCACCGGTGTGGGTGGTGGTGTAGTTGTAAATGGCAAAGTTATAGGGGGGAAACACGGAATTGGAGGCGAATGGGGTCATATTGTATTGGATGTAGACGGCGAAGCTTGTTATTGCGGCAAAAGCGGCTGCAATGAAAAAGTCTTTGCTGGCCCTGCCTTAGAGAGATATTACGAAGGACTTTCTGGTCAAAAACTAAGGCTAAAGGAAATTTATCAGAGGCACTTAGGTCATACCGACCCCCACGCTACAGCAACCATAGATCACTTGATGACTTCTTTTGCAAGGGCCATTAGTTCTATAATCAATGTGTTGGACCCAGATGTGATAGTTCTTGGAGGTGGCGTGAGCAATATTGATTTGTTGTATACCGAAGGCGTAAAACAGATAGAAAACTATATTTTCAATAACAGAAAAGTAGAAACTGTATTCTTAAAACCAATGCTTGGTGATAGTGCGGGGGTTTTCGGAGCGGCAGAATTGGTGAGAAATTAGTAATTGGTAACTGGTTCTGGAAAATTAGTTAGATTTTAGGGCAAAAAATAATTATTTAAAAATAGAAAAATGGCTACTTGGTATCAAGCAAAAATAAAATTTATACAACAAGACGAAAAAGGTGGGACCAAACCTATTACCCAAGTTTATCTTTTTGATGCGGTATCTTACACTGATGCGGAAGCTAGAGCTTATGCATATTGTGCCGAAGAATTGCAAGAGTTTCAATTGGTAGGATTAACCAAAATGAAGTTTAATGAGGTATTTTTTATAGAAAATAACCAAGAACTTTGGTGGAAAGCCCGAGCTCAATACATCGTTTTTGACGAAAAATCACAAAAAGAAAAAAAAGTACCTTTTGTGTTTTTGCTCAATGCCCAAGACATCAAAGAAGTGTATGGTTTGATGGTCGAAAAACTCGGTTCTGTGCAAGATTATATCATTTCTGACATAAGTGTCACCAAAATATTGGACGTAATTCCATACGAGGAAGTAGCTGACGAAACTGAGGAAAAATCAATTCCAGCGAATCTTAAACCCTTGAGTGAGGTGATGGCGAGTTTAAGCGAAGAATAACAAATTTCAAACTCCAAGTTAAATGCTTGGAGTTTTTTTCTAAAAAAAATGCCTAGTTTATTAGAATTTAACGCATTAGCCATTTCATTACCCGAAGTAAGCGTTGAGCCACACTTCGAGAAAACCTCTTTTAGAGTAAAAAAGAAAATATTCGCTACGCTAAATGAAAATGAAAATAGGGCTACGCTAAAATTTACGCCAGAAGAGCAGGAAATGTTTTGTAAAATAAATCCAGAAGCCATTTTTCCAGTTCTCAACAAGTGGGGCAAAATGGGTTGGACGCACTTAAAGTATGAAGTACTGAGCGAAGAAATTGTCTCGGAATTACTCAAAGTCGCTTATCTCAACATCGCTCCAAAAAACCTCAAAGACAAAATTAATTTCGAAGAGTTTTAAAATCTCCTCAAATCTTTGATATAAGTCGTTCCACCCAAAGCCCTCATTTGTCGGGTGATTTTAGGCACTCTCCTACTCACATAAGGACCGGGTTTTGTAACAGACCATTTTCTTGGACTTGGCAACACCGCAGCAAGTTTAGCCGCTTGCTCTCGAGTTAAATTTTTGGCAGATATACCAAAATATTTTTGTGCTGCAGCTTCCGCTCCAAAGGTATTTTTTCCCATTTCGGCTACATTGACATACACTTCCAATATGCGTTGTTTGCCCCAAATTATTTCAATCAAAAAAGTAAAATACACCTCCAAAGCTTTTCTAATATAGCTTCTAGATTGCCAAAGAAACACGTTTTTTGCTACTTGTTGGCTAATGGTACTTGCTCCTCTAACTTTTTTACCTCTTAAATTATTTTTGTATGCAATCTGCATATGCTTAAAATCAAACCCAAAATGGTCTGGAAACAGCTGATCTTCGGCAGCAATAACCGCCAAATGCATTTCCCTAGAAACATTATTATAAGACCTCCATGCGTAGTGAATCTCAGAATCATCCCCATCCAAAAGTGATTCTAGTTTTTGATCCATCATTGTCAAAGTAAAAGGAATTGGAATAAACTTGAATACCACCACACTTCCAACGGAAATAATGAAAAAATAAAACACTACTTTATAAAAGAGTTTTTTGGCATAAGAAAAAACTGAAGCCTTTTTGGTTATTTTTGGAGAAGATTTTGGTTTTGGTTCTCGATACGTGTTTTTTCCAGCCATTGGTAATATAATCCATTAGTTTTTACAAAAATATGCAAATAGATTTAAGAGATAAAAAAATAATTGTAACGGGTGCCTCTAGTGGTATCGGATTTGAAATCACAAGAGCCTTGATTGATGCTGGGGCAACAGTTGCTATACACTATAATACCAATCAAAAAGGAGCAGAAAGACTTCTAAAAGAGGGAAATGATTCGAGAATTTTCAAAGCCGATTTAAGCAATGAAAACGAAACCAAACTTTTTTTTGAGGCTGTTCTTTCGACTTATCACAAAATTGATTTGATTGTAAATAATGTTGGGATTTTTGAAAACCACAGTATTAATTCTAATCCTGACGAATGGATGAACATTTGGCACAAAACCATGAACACTAACCTCCATTCTGTGGGATTATTGACAAATTTAGGGCTGCAACATTTCAAAGCCAACAAAGCCGGCAGAATGATTTATATGGCCTCTAGAGCCGCTTTTAGAGGTGAAACCGAAGAGCATTTGGCTTATGCAGCTTCAAAGGGTGCTCTAGTTTCGTTAGGCAGAACGGTGGCTCGATCGTTTGGTCAATACAACATTAAATCCTTTATTTTGGCACCTGGATTCACCAAAACTCCAATGGCTGAAGATTATATTCTAACAAACGGTGAAGAAAGTATCCTGAAAGACGCCGCCATTAAAGAGCTCACTTTACCTGAGCATATATCCCCAATTGTGGTGCTGATAGCCGCCGGCCTAATGGATCATGCTACTGGAAGTACAATTGACTTCAATGCAGGAAGCTATATTCATTAATTAAAAATATTATAAGACTTCGAAAGCTTATTGTTCAAAAAAGAAAACGAACTGAAAATAAGTAAATCTTTGCTAATTTTTTAAAATTTGGTCAATTGGCACGAATTCAAGTAATGGATGTGCCTCAATCATATCTTTTAGGGGTTTTACATGTGCAGCACCGATGATGATTAACACCCGTTTGTCGTATGGATTCAATTTATGTAAGACATTCTGAAGAATTTTGGCATTTCTTAAATACTCTTTTGCTGTCAGTTCTGCTCCAATCCCATTCGGATTTTGATCCATCCAGGCTGTTATATTCAAATAATGGAGAGAATTAAGTGAAGAAGTTTCGTTCATAGCCAAAAGATGTTTTTCTAAACTCAACTTGCTCCATTCTTCATTTTTCTTCAAATAACTTTTAAACTCTTTATCTGCCAATGGATTTTCTTGAAAAAACCGACCAATTTCTGGTTTTCGATTTTGGAGCATATTAGAATAAACGGTATATATCGTATCTAAACCAGTTTTTGCTTGTTTTAGGCCACCATATTGTTCGGGAGGAGTGTAATTTACGCAAATAACACCAAAGGGGTCATTGATTTGCTTTGCTAGTTTTATTCCAATTTGAAATACTTCGTTGACTAAAATAGAAGGATTCTTAGGCTCTAAACCTTTTCTATAGTCCGCATAAACACCATCCCAAAGGCCCTGGGTATCTGGGGTATTTTCTACAAAAATTTTGTTTGGATAAAACGTCGCTAAATCAGAAACTAACTTATTTATTTCTTTCAAGCTCTTGCGAGACATGATATCCTTTCTAGAAATACTTGCATAGTCTGAGCTTTCTCCAAAATGAAAAGTACCCAAAACCGCTACTTGGATGCGATTCTGCTGCTGTCCAAGTGAAATTTGGATAGAAAAGAAGAATACAAAAAAACCAAAGATTGATTTCATGAAAGGTATAAAACAAAAAAGCTGCCAAAAAGACAGCTTTAATAAAATGAATTATAAGTTTTATTAACCTACAGATCCTTCAAGTGAAATCGCTAGAAGTTTTTGTGCTTCCACAGCAAATTCCATAGGCAACTGATTCAAAACTTCTTTGGCATAACCGTTGATAATCAAAGCTACAGCGGTTTCAGAATCTATACCACGCTGGTTGCAATAAAATAGTTGATCCTCTCCTATTTTCGATGTGGTTGCCTCGTGTTCAACTGTGGCTGTTGAGTTGTTACACTCAATATACGGAAATGTATGAGCCCCGCATCTATCTCCCAAAAGCATAGAATCACACTGAGAATAATTTCTAGCGTTTGTAGCTCTTTTTGATATTTCCACCAAACCTCTGTAAGAGTTTTGACTCCTTCCTGCCGAAATACCTTTTGAAACAATTCTACTTTTGGTATTTTTTCCCAAGTGAATCATTTTTGTACCAGTATCAGCCTGCTGGTAGTTGTTTGTAACCGCTACAGAATAAAACTCCCCGATTGAATTGTCGCCTTTAAGAATTACCGAAGGATATTTCCAAGTGACAGCTGAACCAGTTTCTACCTGTGTCCAAGATATTTTTGAATTGTCACCAAAACAAATACCTCTTTTGGTTACAAAATTGTAAACTCCACCTTTACCCTCTTTATCTCCTGGATACCAGTTTTGTACTGTAGAATATTTTACTTCGGCATTTTCATGCGTAAAAATCTCAACGACTGCAGCATGCAGCTGATTTTCATCCCTACTTGGAGCAGTACAACCTTCCAAATAACTCACATAGGATCCTTCGTCCGCAATAATAAGCGTTCTCTCGAATTGGCCAGTTCCTGCTGCATTTATTCTAAAATAAGTAGAGAGTTCCATTGGACAACGAACGCCCTTGGGAATATAACAAAAAGATCCATCCGAAAAAACTGCAGAATTTAACGCAGCATAAAAATTATCTTTTACTGGCACCACAGAGCCAATGTATTTTTTAATAAGGTCTGGATAATTATGGACAGCTTCTGAAATAGAGCAGAAAATTATGCCCATCTCCAATAATTTTGCTCGAAAAGTAGTTGCTACAGAAACCGAATCTATTACGGCATCAACCGCTACACCACTCAATCGCTCTTGTTCTTTTAAAGAAATCCCTAAACGTTCAAAAGTTCTACGCAATTCTGGATCAATTTCATCCAAACTGTTAATAGTTATTTTTTGCTTTGGTGCAGAATAATATTTAATAGCCTGAAAGTCAGGCTTGGTATAATATACGTTAGGCCAAGATGGCTCGGTCATTTTAATCCATTCTCTGTAGGCTTGCAATCTCCATTCAAGCATCCATTCTGGCTCTTTCTTTTTTGCAGAAATGAATCTAACAATGTCCTCACTTAGTCCTGGAGGGGCTTCATCAGCTTCAATGTCCGTATAAAAACCATATTTGTAGTCAGAAGTGGTTAATTCTTCCAACAAATCCATGTCTTTGCTCATCTAAAAAGATCGTTGAGTTTGTATTTCTAACACAAAATTAAGCAATTGTGTTCGGTTATTTAGAACAAATATTAATTAATGATTTTAATTAACTACCGAAAAAGTAATGTTAGCCTGATACGTCTTTCCGTTTAAGCTAACCTCGGTTTGTCCAATAAATTGATTTTCGTTTATACTCGAAATTAAAAATTTCGAATTTTGAAGTGTATAATTTAAAAAAATGAATTTATCGATGGTGATAGCTTTTGGTTCTTCTACCAATGTCCAGTTTGCTTTAATAATCAAATCTGGGTCTTTCGTAGGATCACATTTTGAGGCACCTTCGTTCAATTCATAGGTTTTATTGTTATTTAAAACCAAAATATTGTCTGTAATACAAGGGGGTTGGTTAGAGATCAAATTGACCGATTGTTCTCCTAATTTTACCATACCTTCTGTTACTTTCCATTTCTTAGAAGTATTTCCTGTTAAATATTCCAGGGTAGTCTTTTCTACTGCTACTTCATTTTTTTTGCATCCAAAAACCAAAACCAATCCAAAAACCAAAACCAATAATTTCTTCATGCTTGTTATTACAATTTAAGTATTTCTAAAGCGGCATTCTCCGAGGCTTTTACTACGCCCAAAGTTTGTATTATGCCATTGTATTCAATTAACTGATTATCCCTAATTTTATTATCAAAAAGTAGCTTTTCTAGTTCTTTTTTGGTGTTTTCTAAAGAATATTCTTGCTGAATAAGCTCCTTTACAACTTCTTTTTGTGCGACCAAATTGACCAACGAGATATATTTAATTTTCACAAGCCTTTTGGCTATTTGGTAGCTAAAATTACTCGTTTTGTAAACCACTACCTGAGGTACTTTAAAAAGAGCCGTTTCCAAAGTAGCTGTCCCAGAAGTAACTACAGCTGCATCTGCAACAGAGAGCAAATCATAAGTCTTGTCAAAAATCACCTTAAACTCTCCACCATGGACGGTATAAAAACCCATATCAAAACTAGAAATTCCCGCCACTACCCATTGTAAATCAGCATATTCTTTGGTCAAATTTGCCATCAATTGTAGCATACTTTCAATTTCTTGCTTTCTGCTTCCTGGAAGCAAAGCCACAATCGGTTTATCAGTTAATCCATTTTCTTTTTTAAAAATTGGATTAGTTTCGAATTTAGCAATTTCATCAAAAAGCGGATTACCTACAAATCGGGTATTTATATCATATTTTTCAAAAAAAGCTTTTTCAAAAGGAAATATGACCAACAACAAATCGACGTACTTCCTTAGGGTTTCGGCTCTTGATGCCCTCCAAGCCCAAGCTTTAGGTGCGATATAATAAACCACTTTAAAACCTTTGTTCTTCGCCCATTTGGCAAGTTTGAGATTAAAACCTGCGTAATCTACTAAAATTACGACATCAGGATTAAAATCAAGAATTTGCTTTTTAGCTAATTTCAAAAAACCAAAAATGGTTGCGAGGTTTTTGATAACTTCCCAAAAACCCATAAACGCAAGTTCTCTATAATTTTTTAGGATTTTTACACCAGCAGCCTCCATCTTTTCACCACCCCATCCCATCATTTCGACGTTTGGACTTGATTTTGCCAATTCCAAAGAAAGATTTGCGGCATGCATATCACCAGATTTTTCGCCAGCAACAATAAAATATTTCATGAGAAATACTTATTTACCATAATATTCTACGAAATGATTGTCTGTTTCAGTCAGTTTGATTTTGCACAGTTCAACACCATGATTATTTTTCAAAATTGGCTGCAAAATCTTCCAAATGGCTATGGCAAAATTTTCTGTACTTGGGAGTTGCCCAGTCAAAAAATCTACATCCTCGTTAAGATAAGTATGATCTACTTTATCTACAACATACTCACGCATAACATCCCTGAGTATCTTTAAATCGATCACAAAACCAGTATCTTCCTCTACTTCTCCCTCCACAGTTACAAAAAGTTCCCAATTGTGACCATGAACACGCGAGCATGGACCAAAGATCTCAAAGTTCTTTTCTTTACTCCATTTTGGATTATAAAGTCTATGTGCTGCATTGAAAGTCTCTCTTCTAGTGACCTGAATCATCCTTATAAGTATTGTTCACGACGTAAAATTACCATCAAAATCTTAAAATTATATTAAAAATCAGCTTTTATTCCTGCTGTTATCCATCTTCCAGGCAATTGCACAAAGCCATGTTCAAAATAAGTTCTATCAAAAACATTGTTGGCGTCCACAAATAGGGCGATTTTGCCAATTTGTTGTGAAAGCCTAATATCCAACAAATTAACCTTTGGATAGGCCAATAAAGGCGATGCCGCATCCCACTGATAATTGCCCGCACGGTTTTTATGGGTGTACCAAATGGCCAAATTTGAATTTTTAATGGGTTGCAAAAACAATCCTGCTGAAAACTTTTGTTTCAGATAATTTAGCGTGTAAAACGATTGAAATCCATCCTCATGCCTATCAGCTTTCAGAAATGCATAATTAAAGCACAGTTTTTTTAGAAACTTCACATAACTTTCTAACAAAATATTTTGGCTTAGTTCCAGACCAAACATATTTATGTCATCAATATTTTCCATGGTGGGCACATTCAATTCGGGTCGTTTTACTTTGTCTATGGCATCTGTGGTCTTTCTATAAAAAACCGAAAATACACTCGAATACATTTTTGACTGATATTTATGACCCAATTCAAAACTCATTGCTTTCTCTGGTTTAAGATTTGGGTCAGCTTTTACCGTTGAAGTATTGAGATAAAGCTCTGTAAACGTAGGATATCTTAGAGAACGATTGGCAGAAGCATAAAACGTCGCATTTGGGCTAGTAAAATAACTAAGGTCAATGCCTGGATAAAAAGCCAAACCAAATTGAGAGTTATAATTCGCCAAGGTTCCTGCCGAAAGGTTAAATTTTTTCCAGCGTTTTTGATGTTCTCCAAAAAAACTAAAATTGTCCCTTGTTTTTGATTTATTGTAAAAAACATTGGGAAATAATTCAGCATCCACAACTTCAGGCTCAGAAAGATTATCTCCCAATCTATTTGAAAGTACTTTTTCTTGTCGATATTCTGCACCAAAGGCTGTTTGACCAAAATTATTATCCAGTTTAAATTTCCATTCGGCATCAAAAACTGAGGTTTTATGAAAATTCACTGAACTGAACTTTTTAGAACCCAGATAATCATCAAAATCATATAGATCATGGTGTGTTCTTTGGTTAACCATCAAAATCCCAGTCAGTTTTCTGCCAAACTTATGTTTCCAAGACAGATTAACTAATCGACTGTCCACTTCTTCGTATTGTTTATAGAACTTCGGGTGATAAAAATTGGAGGCTCCAAACTGATTGGCCATTGCACCAAAATTCAAATCCAATGATCCTTTGCTATAAATTCGACCTAAGGTTGCAGAAATAGTTTGTTTCTTGAAAGCCGTATTTGTGATATAGCCATCACTATCCAAATGTTCCAAAGAAACTGAAGCTGTATTTTGCTTGAAAATTAATCCCGTATTAAGTGCCGCATTTTTTGAACCATAAGACCCCGTCCCCAAATTCGCCGAAACCAAGTTTTTACTTATTTTCTTGGTAATGATATTGATAACGCCGGAAAACGCACTAGGTCCAAATACACGAGAAGTGCCACCTTGCAATATCTCTATTCTATCAATCATCGAAAAAGGCACAGGAATGTTTAAACTGTGGTGGCCAGTTTGAGGGTCATTCACTTTCACGCCATCCACTAGAATCAAAGTTTGGTCATAATGCCCTCCTCTGATGCTGATATCTGCCTGAACACCAAATGCAGAACGAGACCTAACATCCACATTTAAAGCATATTGCAAAACACCATCTAATGTTTTTACTGGAGAGTTTTCAATCATCTTACGGTCGATTACCGTGATATTTCGACCTGTATTTTTGATTTCAGTATTGATGATATTGGCTGTCACACTTAATTCGGACAAGTCAATTGAGGTAGAATCTTGAGAAAAGGAAGTTTGGAAAACACAAAAAAGAAAAATGGTTAAATGAAATTTCATTCAATTGAAAATTTGGTTAAAAATAATTTAATAAGAAAGCTTTAAACTATCTCACCAAATTTTCTTCGTCCACGGGTTTTTTGGACATTACCCTGAAATCCACTTTCCCTGCATCGTTACGCGGAAGGTCAATAGAAAAAATAATCTTGTTGGGTAGTTTGTCTTTTGTGATTTTTTTAAGTAAAAAATCTTGTAATTCAGATTTAGAAATTTCTTGCTTTACAACAACAATTAGCTCAAGTGTATATGATTTATGCGTATTCGCCACCAAAACCGCCTCTTTCACAAAAGGGTGCAAAATTGCAGCCTGCTCTATTTCTTCTGCAAAAATATTGAGTCCTCTCCTATTGAACATTCGACCTTGCCGACCGAAAACACATAAACGGCCATTTCTATCAAGAAAACCAAAGTCGAAAACGGTTTTTATACTTCTATATTCGGGTGAAATATATGGACTTTCTACATAAATTTTATCATCCTTAATCACAATTTCAACCTCGGGAAAAGCTTTTCCAACTGAAGTTGGATGGTCCACAATATCCTGATTTTGAGTATAAGACACATGACCCAACTCTGCAGCACCATAATATTCGGTAAGCAAAATATTGGGAATGGAGCCTAAAACTAATTGTGCAAGTTTGGCGTCCAGTTTCTCTCCTGCCGACACCAATGACTTCAGTTTTATTTTTCCAAAAAGCCCGTTAACACTTAATAATCTTATATGTGAAGGCACCAAAAAAGCAGATGTAACGCCCTGATTATTAAAAATTTCAGGCCATAACGAAGCTTCTACCAGTTTCCCTAAAACTACTGTTGCCCCCTGCCATAAAGTATGCAAAACGGTATTGAGGTTGGCTGAATAAGCCAAAGCATCTAACACAAAAACTCGATCTCGTCCTGTAATTCCAAAAACATTAGATTGATGCGGAAATGCAGAAAACCAAGACTGATAATCCTTCCAAATGAGTTTGGATTGACCTGTGGAACCAGAACTTAAAACACCTAAGAAATAATCGCCTTTTGAAACAGAACGAAACGCTTGAAGGTCTTTTTCAGATTCTGGAATAAAGTCTAATATTGTGGCATTGTGAATTACAGAAATACTATTTTTTTGATCCTTTGAGAG
>JAIPAJ010000236.1 GCA_021740125.1 Leadbetterella sp.
ATCTTATCTTTCAAAACCGTATTTATCCTGTTATAAGATTCGAAAGTCCAGCCCGCTATGTGAGGGGTAATAATGACATTTGGGTGTTGAATGAGGAAATCAAAACTCTTTTTTTGGCTGGTAGAAAGTTTATTTATTTTTTCAATTTCTAAAACATCCAAGCAGGCTCCTTTTACTTTTCCAGTCTTTAACGCATGCACCAAATCATCTTGAACCACCAATTCTCCACGTGCTACATTGCAGAAGTAAATGTTTTTCGAAAACTTATCAAAAAACGCTTTATCCACCATTTTGTTGGTTTCTGTTGTGAGTGGAATGTGCAAACTTAATATGTCGGCTTCTCGAAATATTTCATCCATAGTTGACTCTGTAACATATTGATTACCAAACCCGTATCTATACTTGTCATAAGCCAAAATTTTACAACCAAAGGCTACCAAACGAGAAGCTGTAGCCTCACCATTATTTCCAAAACCTATGATGCCAACTGTCTTTCCAAACAATTCCTCTCCCCTATTTTCTTCTCTTTTCCACTTGCCTTGCTTAATTTCTAAATGTGATTTTTCTATTTTATTGAAAAGGCTCAAAAGCATTCCAATTAAATGCTCTGCCACGGCAATTCGATTTCCTTCATTGGCCGCAAAAATCTCTATATTTCGTTTTTTACAGGCATCAATGTCTATCAAATCTAAACCTGCTCCTGCCCTACCTATAAATCTCAGCTTGGGTGCATTCTGAAGAAAATTTTCGTCAATAAAAAATTTACTTCTTATGATAAGTCCCTCATAATCAGATACTTTTTCCAAAACTTCAGACAATGCAATATTCGGAAAATAATCCACTTCCAGACCCAACTCCTCAGGCATGTGGACTATTGACTCGTGCATTTCGTCAACTATTAGTACTTTCATGAATATGACTCTAATACAATTAATAAAACGATTTAAAAATATTATATTGAAAGAAACTCTGACTTCGGATACGTTGAGTCATCGTTTGTCGTTTCGCTCATCTCTGACTTCGGCTCAGCTCAATTTTGAAATTCGGTTACCTCTGACTTCGACTCCGCTCAGTCTTCGGTCTGGCATTTGAAAACAAATAACCTCCCGATAGCTATCGGGACACCAATAACTAGTATACCAGTAACCAATCAACTAAACCCTCCCAATCAAAGCCATGTAAAACCCATCAAAACCACTTTGGGCTGGAGAAACTTTGTTTTCTTTTATCAGAAAATAGTCAGGATTGTTGGCCAAGAACTTCTCTACTTGTTTTTCGTTTTCAGATGGAAGAATAGAACAAGTGGCGTACACCATTTTACCTCCAGATTTCAAAATTTTAGAATAATCTTGCAATATAGTTGCCTGCACTTCCTTGATTTCATCCAAAAACTCTGGTTTTAATTTCCACTTCGCATCTGGATTTCGCTTTAACACGCCCAAACCAGAACATGGAACATCCAGAAGAAGCCGATCTGCTGTATCTCTTAAACGTTTGATTGTTTTTGACTCAATCAACTTGGGTTCAATATTGCTCAGTCCATTTCTTTTGGCTCGACTCTTAAGTTCCATCAGTTTGTGATCTTCCACATCCAGAGCGATGATTCTACCCTTGTTTTTCATGATATTGGCCATGTGCAATGTTTTACCACCGGCTCCCGCACAAGCATCAATCACTCGCTGCTCTGGTTGAATATCCAATAACTCCGAAATCATCTGACTTCCAGCGTCTTGTACTTCAAAAAAACCTTTCCTGAACTCTTCTAAAGAGAAAACATTCATGCGTTTTTTTAACAAAAGTGCCGACTCCACAACTTCAACTTCAGACACTTCTACATCTTTCTCTTGGAGAAGTTTTATCAAATCATCCTTAGATATTTTTGTAGTATTTACTCTTAAAAATACTTCTGCTTGGTTGCTCAACGCCTCCAATTCTGCTGGCCAAGCTTCCCCAATTTCTTCTGAAATTTTTTCGTCCATCCAATCGGCTACCGAAAACTTAATTCTTCGGTCTTTATCTGCTTCGAGCCTTCTTTCGTTGATTTTCTCTACGTCAATTTTTCCAAAAAGCGAACTACTTGACAAGTCATAACCTTTGAATATCAACCAAATACCAATCAATTCTCTATAAGTTCCAGTCAGTTTATTATTGACATCATCTTTGCCGTAACAATAATTTATTAATCGCCAGTTTCTGACCATATCATAAGTATTTTCAGCAATAAATCCCCGATCTCTGGAACCCCATTTCGGATTTGACTTTAATATTCCTGAAATTGCCTTATCTGCTTTTCTATTCTCTACAAAAATCTCCGCCAAAGCCTTTTCGATGGCCTCTATTAATGGTGGAAATAATTTTATAACTTTACTCATTATCTAAATTTTGTGCAAATTTACCAATAATAAGCTGTTTTATTCCTCTCAAATCTCAAAATGATTTTGATTGGTATAGAATCAAAAGTAAATTTGCTAAAACATCAACTCCTATGATTTCTAAAAAAGCCAAATACGCACTAAAAGCTCTCACGAGACTAGCTGATGGATATGAAGCTCATAAACCACTATTAATAAGTGAAATATCAGAAAAAGAGAACATACCTAAGAAGTTTCTGGAAGCAATTCTTCTTGAACTCAGAAACAATGGAATACTCCAAAGTCAGAAAGGTAAAGGTGGTGGGTATTTATTAAGAATTCCACCTGAAGAGGTTACGCTCTCCAAAGTCATTAGGATCATTGACGGGCCTATTGCACCTGTACTGTGTGTTTCTTTGAATTTTTATGGAAAATGTGATGATTGTAGCAATGAGGAGAAATGTAAAATAAGACCTGTTATGGCTAGAATCAGGGATGCCAATTTATCGGTTTACGACAATGTGACTTTAAAAGATATGCTGAATGACGTTTAATAGTATAAATCCTGCAAATGGTGAGGTTATAGCGAGTTTTGAGGAAGATGCAGATTACGCTTTAAAGATAAGATTGGGAGAAAAAAGTTTCGACAGGTGGAAAAACACGGCAATTGAGGAAAGAATAAAGCTTATGCTGAATCTGGCCGTAATATTAGAAGCTCGAAAGGTAGAATTAGCCAAAGAAATAAGCCTTGAAATGGGCAAAACCTTGAAATCGGCCACTGCCGAAATTGAAAAATGTGCCATCACAGCGAATTATTACTGCCAAATAGCTGAGGAACAACTGGGAAGTATCAAAGTGAGTAACTACGCTCACAAGGCCTATTATAAGTATGAACCTCAAGGCGGAATACTGGCTGTAATGCCTTGGAATTTCCCTTATTGGCAGGCACTGAGGTTCGCAATTCCTACAATTTTGGCCGGAAATGTAGTTTTGCTAAAGCATGCTCCAAATGTATTTATGTCGGCCAAAACACTGGAAAAACTCTTCATCGAGGCCGGGTTTGAAAATGGAATTTTTCAAAATCTTTTAGTTGGTATTGACAAAATAGAATCTATTGTGTCCGACCCTTTCATCAAAGGCGTAACCTTGACGGGAAGCAATTTGGCGGGCTCGTCTTTGGCTAGTTTGGCAGGTAAATATTTAAAAAAGTCAGTTTTAGAACTTGGAGGTTCTGATCCTTTTGTAGTTTTGGCAGATGCAAATATCGAAAATTCAGCCACTTTTGCCGTAAAGTCTCGTTTTCAAAATGCAGGACAAACTTGCATTGCGGCCAAAAGATGGATTGTTGTAGATGAGGTTTATGAGGAATTTCTGTTTAATGTCTCAGAAAAAATAAATAAACTTAAGGCTGGTGACCCTTTTAATACAGAATCCGACTTTGGACCTGTTGCCAGATTAGATTTAGCCGAAAAAATTGAAGAGCAAATTAATTTACTCGTAAAAAAAGGAGCAAAAAAACTGATTAATGGAGTAAGAAAGGGTTGTTTACTTACGCCAACTCTTCTAAAAATAAGTAGGGATTTGAGTCATTCGTTTACCGAAGAATTGTTTGGGCCAGTAGCTTGTATAATTAAAGCCAAAAACACGGATGAGGCCATAGAAATAGCCAATGAAACCAATTTTGGTCTCGGGGCAAGTCTTTGGACTCAAAATTTAGAAAACGGAGAAAAGCTATTAGAAAAACTCAATGCTGGAAATGTATATCTCAATTCTATGGTAAAATCCGACGCATCTATGCCTTTTGGGGGAATAAATCAGTCGGGTTATGGACGCGAATTGGGGGTTTATGGATTCTACGAATTCTGTAATGTAAAATCCTATATAATCGAAAAATAAAATCGTTTGGTGATTATTAAACTTATATCTAAATTTAACTTTTAAAAATTTAACCCTTATCCGAATATGGAAAATATTAGACCTACATTTCTTACAGTTTTGTGTGTGCTGACCTTCTTAGGCAGTGCATTTGGTATTTATAATGCCATGACAACCTATTCTTCGGCGGGTATTGCTACTGGCCTCACACAAGAAGCTATGGAAAATGCTAAAGACCAAATTGACGAGCAGGCTCAAGATGAAAAATCTGCTGAGATGGTGAATAAAATTATGGACTCTGTAAGCAATGATATTTCTGAAGAAAAAATAAAAAATGGAGCCCTAGCCAGTGGAGTAGCAAACATTTTAACCTTAATTGGGGCTGTGCTTATGTGGGGTTTAAATAAAAAAGGCTTCTTTGTTTACATAGCAGGTACTTTAGTGGCTATAGTAGCTCCTTTGGTTATTTATGATGGATTTTTAGGCTTTGTTGGTAGCGGAATGATTGCCTTTGTAGGCATTATTTTCTGTGTACTTTACTTCTTGAACGTCAAGCATATGGCCTGAAAATAGAATTTAATCTCATTCCTAAAAGCCTACTCGTTAGGCTTTTTTTATTCTTAAAAAATGTCCAAATTATTATCTTTTGCTGAACTTTTAGTCAAAAACTTTAAACATGCACCTACAGCAGGGCAATCAAAATTGTTTGACTTATTAGATCAGTTCATCAACGATGAGGAAGAAAGAACCATATTTGTGCTAAAAGGATATGCTGGAACAGGAAAAACCACCATTCTGAGTTCATTTATCAAAACACTTCCGTCCTTTGGTTGGAAATATTCATTATTGGCTCCAACAGGTAGAGCCGCCAAAGTAATGTCTAATTATACAAGAGGAAAAGCTCAAACTATTCACCGTAAAATATACAAGCAAAAAGAGGATAGTTACTCTGGAAACCTGGTTTTTGAACTTCAAGAAAACAAGGATGAAGGAACCATATTTATTATAGATGAAGCCTCTATGATAGCCGATACGAGAGAATTTGGGAGTAACGGGTTGTTGCATGATTTGATAAACTTCGTTTTTAATGGTACTGAAAATAAACTGATGCTCATCGGAGATGAGGCCCAGCTTCCTCCCGTATCTATGCCTCTAAGCCCAGCCTTAGATATCGCACATGTACAAAATTTTTATTATTCTAAAGTTTACACAACCACCCTAAAGGACGTAATGAGACAAGAGGCCAACTCAGGAATACTGACCAACGCTACATTATTGAGAGACCAACTCCAAGTAGAAAAACCTGAAATACAACTCATTACTAAGGGGTTTAAGGATATATTCAAAATGACCGGTGAAAAACTGGAAGACGGAATTCGTTATGCTTATGACAAATATGGCCCTGAAAATACTATAGTACTTACCCGTTCCAATCGCAATGCAGTTCAATACAATAGGTTGATAAGAAACCAAATAAATTACTCCGATTCAGAATTGGATAATGGAGATATTTTGATGGTTGTGAAAAACAATTACACGGTTTTAGGTGAAGAATCTGAGGCTGGATTTGTAGCCAATGGAGAATTCGCCATCGTAAAACGAATTGGCAGAGAAGAAGAAATGCACGGGTTTAGGTTTCAAAATGTCACACTTCAGCTGATAGACTACCCTGAGGATCCTCCATTCGAGACTTTGATTTTTTTGGACACATTATATTCCAACTCACCGAGCTTGAGCCAAGAGGAAAACAAGAATCTT